>CAMWNT010000055.1 GCA_947175695.1 uncultured Porphyromonadaceae bacterium | reverse complement strand
CACCTTCATAACGCTCTCAACTTCCTCGCCCGCCATTCCGATACGCTCTATTCATCGACCCATTACGAATCTCCGGCGCTCGGCGGCGATTCAGCCATAAGCAAACCCCACTACCTGAATGCAGTGGCTGAAATCGACACCGACCTCGACGCCGACGCTCTCAATCGGCTTCTGAAAGAGATGGAGCGGCTCGAAGGACGCGACGACGCCGCACGCGCCGCGGGGAGAGTGCCTCTTGATGCGGATATTGTGATCGCCGGTGATGAAATCGTGCGCCCCGCCGATTTCTCGCGCTATTTCTTCCGACGCGGCTACGAAGAACTGCGTCCGCTGCTCGACCGCTGACCAACTGCGCCCCTCGCTCGAAAGGCGACACGCACCCCCGGGCGAACAACGGGAAATTTAGCGATTTTAACGCAACTTTTTACGCCCCGCGACTTCCGCATTCCAATTTTTTTTATTAACTTTGCACCTCAAAGTGCTTTGAAATCCAACAATGAGAGGAATATTCTTGACAATCATCGGCGTCTGCCTCCTCCTCGGAGGATGCGGAGAATACACTAAAGTGTTGAAATCCCGCGATGTCGATTATAAATACGCATATGCCAAGAAGGCTTACGACCAGAAAAAATATCTTCAGGCCGTAACCCTTCTGACTGATCTTATACAGCCCCTGCGTGGCACAGCCGACGGCGAAGAAGCTCTCTTCCTCCTCGCGATGTCGCACTACGAAAACAAAGACTATCTCAACTCGGGCGTCTACTTCAAAACTTATGTCACCCGATATCCAAAAGGTAAATTTGCCGAATTAGCCCGTTTCTACAACGGATATGGCTACTACCTCGACTCCCCCGACCCTCAGCTCGACCAAAGCTCCACCGTCAAGGCAATCGAGGGCCTGCAATCCTTCCTCGACTATTATCCCCGCTCCGATAAAGTCACTATCGCGCAGAATGCGATATTTGAAATGCAGGATAAGCTGACCCTTAAGGAATTGCAGAATGCTCAGCTTTATTATAACCTCGGCAATTTCCTCGGCAACAATTATCAGGCCGCGATCATCACATCGCAAAACGCTCTGAAGACTTATCCCTATTCCAAATATCGTGAGGATTTCGAGCTCCTGATCCTCAAATCGAAATATCAGGAAGCCCGACAGAGTGTCGACGAACGACGCGAAGAACGATATCGCGACGTGATCGACGAATACTATTCCTTCACCAACAATTTCCCGGAATCCCGCCATTCCAAGGAAGCAAAAAACATCTACGACATCGCACGCCGCCATGTCAAGGATTGACCCCGAGACACTTTCATCACTCTCCCCCACGGATTACGAAACTTTTCCAATTTATTGAATATAAGACATGGATTATAAGAAGACTAACGCACCCCTCACCACGGTGACTCGCGACATGATTGCCATGGCTGAACAGACCGGCAATGTCTACGAAACAGTCTGCATCATCGGCAAACGCGCCAACCAGATCGCTGCCGATCTTAAAAAAGAACTCGAAAAGAAGCTCCAGGAGTTTGCATCCAACAACAACGACACTCTCGACGAAGTGTCGGAAAACCGCGAGCAGATCGAGATCTCACGTTTCTATGAGAAACTCCCGAAGCCCACGCTTATCGCGACTCAGGAATATATCGAGCATAAGCTCTATTTCTCAAACCCCCTCAAGGAGAAGGATCGCCTCTGATTGTACATCCCTCCCTTTTGAGTGTCGACACAAGATCTATCACCCGCACGGATCCGGATTGCAACGCCGGCTTCGGCGGGTGATCTGTTTTTATGCCGGCAGCCTCGGCCCGATTCAATATTTTGACTTTCGGTCATTAACATATTGCAGATATTGTCGATTTTGAGAACAATTCATTTTTTTAATCCCGAGACTGATTACGCGCTCGCTTCGTTTGCCGAGAATTATAGTGTGCCGCCACGCATCGTGGAGGTGCGCCGCCGTCTGGCGGCGACTCCGCTCCGAATCGCATCGAAGGGGGATGTCGTGCTTTTGCCGGATTTCGATTCTTCGGGCGATCCGCCCCCGCAGCGACTTCTGGCCGATGCCGATGAAGCCGGAGTAAGCGTGATCACCCTCCGCGAGCTCCGCGCGTTCGCTCACTCCGCAAGTCCGGCCGATTGCCGGATTCTCCCCTGGGGTTGGAATCCGGCTGCGGTCCGCACTCTCCACAAATGGGGCTTCCCGCCGGAAGCGCTCCCTTCGTCGGATGATCTTCACCGTCTACGCCGACTATCTCACCGGAATTTCACAATCGAATTCAACAATCTCCTCAATCAAGAGTTGAAGCGGGCAGATTTCAGACCCTGTCACTTATCCCCGCTTCCGGAGGAACTCGACGACGCCGATGCGGCCATGAGCCGCATTGAGGCGATCGGGCATGCATTCGTCAAAGCTCCATGGAGCAGCTCGGGTCGTGGCATACTCTGTGTGACTCCCGCGAGCGACCGGGCCAAGACCCGACAATGGGTGGCAGGAACTATCCGCAGGCAAGGGTCGGTAATGATTGAGACTGCGGCTGAGAAGGCGATTGATTTCGCCACGGAATGGTATATTGCCGACGGCAGCGCCCGGTTTCTCGGGCTATCGCTGTTCAATGCTTCCCCTCAGGGTCGGTATCAACAGAATGTCGATGCTACACAATCCGAACTTCTTACGCAGATCAGAGCAGTAGCCCCCGACTTAACCCCGGATTTCATCGAAGCCCAAAGCCGCGTGCTCTCCTCTCTGACACGAGGCTACTCGGGATTTGCAGGCATCGACATGCTCGCCGACCGCTCGGGTGCCATCCGAGGTTGCATCGAAGTCAATTTCCGCCTGACCATGGGGATCGTATCCCTTCCAGATGCGGCCAGGCTCATTCAGGAATGCCTGCACCACCGCGATTGACGATGCGCCGAGCCGTCCCCCCCCCGACAATCTATTTCGGAGGATCCCTCCGCACAACAATATTGAAATTTATGAATTCTAAAATTGTTATAATAGGGAGCGGCAATGTCGCCACCCACCTTGACAAAGCGTTCAATGACGCAGGCCATGACGTGACCCGAATCCCGTCGCGCACCGCCGCCTACGACCTCCCCCCCTGCGATTTCATCATCATCGCCGTGAAGGATGATTCGATCGCAGACGTAGCGCGCAAAGTGGCCGAGGCAACCGCGCGGAATGATTCTGAAAATTTCCGACAGACTATTGTCGCCCACACTTCGGGAGGTGTTGGCATCGAGTCGCTGACCGACGCTCTCCCCTCCGATCGGCTTTGCGGCGTATTCTATCCGCTTCAGACGTTCAGTCGCGATGTCGACATGGGGTATTCCGATATCCCCTTTCTGATCGAAGGAATTTCAGAGACGGCTGCGCAAAGGCTGTCGGATCTGGCCTCGACAGTTTCCAATGATGTCCGCGAGGCGGATTCCAATGTCAGAAAAGACTACCATATCGGAGCCGTACTGGCATGCAATTTCACCAATCACCTCTGCACTCTCGCCGATGATTGGCTGACTTCTCGCGATCTTGATTTCCGGGTGCTGCTACCTCTGCTGCACCGGACTCTCGCAAAACTCGACACGACTCCTCCGGCCGACGCACAGACCGGTCCGGCCGCTCGCCATGACGACACTGTCGTCGAGCGACATCTCGACCGACTCTCGACTCAGCCCGCAACGGCGGAGATCTATCGGCTCATGACCGACTCGATCCGGCGCCGCCACCCCAAAGTTTGAAACCTCACAAAATAATACAGTTAATTATGAGCAAATTAGCTTTTGACCCAAAGAATATTAAAGCCTTTGTATTCGATGTCGACGGCGTGCTCTCCGACTCGACGCTTTTGATTGCCGACGACGGCCAGCCACTCCGCACCACCAATCTCAAAGACGGCTATTCGATCCGCGTCGCGCTCGAAGCCGGCTATAAAGTCGCTATCATCACAGGCTGCAAGACCGAGCCGATCGTCAATCGTTTCAATCTGCTCGGAATCAAAGACGTCTTCATCCGCGTCAGCAAGAAGATCCCCGTGCTTGAAAAATGGCTCGCCGATTCCGGATTGACAGCCGACCAGATTGCATATATGGGCGACGACATCCCAGATCTTCCCTGCCTCAGGATTGCGGGACTCCCCGCCGCACCGGCCGATGCCTCGGCCGAAGTGCTTGAGACCGCCGTTTTTATTTCCAAACACCCCGGAGGCCACGGATGTGTGCGCGACCTGATCGAAAGTGTGATGCGCGCGCAGGGCACATGGGCTCCGACATCGGCCGCCGTAGGCGCGTGAAGCCAGCCATGCTTAAGAATCTTCAGAAATATCATATCATGCTCGGGAGCAAGTCGCCCCGACGCCGCGAGTTGCTCCAGATGATGCGCATCCCCTTCGATGTGGTCAATATCAATGGGGTCGAGGAAATCTATCCCGATTCAATGCCGGCCGAGGAGGTGCCTCAATTCCTGTCGGCAGTGAAAGCAGATGCGTTCATCCCACACCTACGCGACAACGACATGATCATCACAGCCGATACGCTTGTCATCCTCGGCGAACGCATCATGGGGAAGCCGGCTTCGACCGACGATGCATGCGCCATGCTGCGCGATCTGGCCGGACGGACACATCGCGTCGTGACCGGCGTCACTGTAGCCACCCTCTCGGCACGCACCTCCTTCACGACATCCACCGACGTTGAATTCGCACCGCTCTCAGATGAGGAGATCCGCTATTATGTCGATAATTTCCAGCCCCTCGACAAAGCCGGCGCCTATGGCATTCAGGAATGGATCGGGGCCGTGGCGGTCAGAAAGATCGACGGCAGCTTCTACAATGTGATGGGACTTCCCGTCCATCGTCTTTGGCAAGAACTGAAACTGTTCTGATCCTTCCGACGCGCGAGCGCCGTGAAAAAACAATCCCGGGGCGTGAATCAAGGAGTCTTTCGATTCCTGATCCACGCCCCGGGCGTTTTCTATCAACTGTTACGCTTCAGCGTCAGTTATTGCGGAACACGAGTTCGTCGCCTTCGCGATCTATAGTGATCGGGTGAGAGCCGTCGACCTTCTGCGCCAGAATATCCTTCGACAACTGATTGAGCACCATTCGCTGGATCGTGCGCTTCACGGGACGCGCACCGAATTCGGGATCATAGCCGTCTTCGGCCAGAAGCTCGAGCGCGGGCTTGGTGATCTCAAGAGTGACGCCGTTGGAGGCCAGCATCTTGCGGACACTGTTGACCTGAATGTCGACAATCTTCTGGATATCATTCTTATCGAGGGGAGTGAACATCACAGTCTCGTCGATACGGTTGAGGAATTCGGGGCGGATGATCTGTTTCAGACGATCCATGACATCCTGCTTCGTGCGCGAGATGATCTCTTCCTTCTCATCCTCTTTCTTCTCGGCAAAGCCCTGGAAGTTGTCGCGGATGATATCCGACCCCATATTGGAGGTCATGATGATGATCGTGTTTTTGAAGTTGATAAAGCGGCCTTTATTGTCGGTCAGACGACCGTCGTCGAGCACCTGCAGCAAGATGTTGAACACATCCGGATTCGCCTTCTCGATCTCATCGAAAAGCACAACGCTATAAGGCTTGCGGCGCACAGCCTCGGTCAGCTGGCCACCCTCGTCGTAGCCGACATATCCCGGAGGCGCTCCGACAAGACGGCTGACGCTGTGTTTCTCCATGTATTCCGACATATCGATACGCGTCATCATGTCTTCATCATCGAATAGATACTCGGCCAGAGCCTTGGCAAGCTCTGTCTTTCCGACGCCGGTCGTGCCGAGGAAGATGAATGAGCCGATCGGGCGGCGCGGATCGTTGAGTCCGGCACGCGAGCGGCGCACAGCGTCGCTGACGGCGCGGATCGCATCGTCCTGGCCGACAACGCGGCGATGGAGTTCCTCTTCGAGATGGAGAAGTTTTTCCTTCTCGCTCTGGGCCATTTTCTTGACCGGAATGCCGGTCCAGCGGCTGACGATCTCCGCGATATCCTCCGCGTCGACCTCCTCTTTGATCATAGCGCCCTCGCCCTGAAGCTGACGCAGGCGCTCCTGGATCTCGACATTCTCGTCTTCTTTCTGCTTGATCCGCGAGTAGCGAATCTCGGCCACTTTGGCGTAATCGCCTTCGCGCTCGGCGCGGTCGGCCTCGATATTCAGCTGCTCGATGTCGATCTTGTTCTGCTGGATCTTGTTGATCTCGCTCTTCTCGGCCTGCCATTTGGCTTTGAGCGATTTCTCGGTGTCGCGCAGATTGGCGAGATCTTCGTCGATCTCTTTGAGGCGGTATTCGTTTTTCTCGCGTTTCAATGCCTCGCGCTCGATTTCGAGCTGCTTGATCTTGCGCGACGCCTCGTCGAGAGCCTGCGGCATGGAGTCCATTTCCAGGCGCAGTTTCGATGCGGCCTCGTCGATAAGGTCGATTGCCTTGTCGGGGAGGAAGCGGTCGGTGATGTATCTGACACTCAACTGCACTGCGGCGATGATCGCCTCGTCCATGATTCTGACCTTGTGGTGGTTCTCATAGCGTTCTTTCAATCCGCGGAGAATAGAGATGGCTGCCAGCTCGTCGGGCTCGTCGACCATCACCTTCTGGAATCGGCGCTCGAGTGCCTTGTCTTTTTCAAAATATTTCTGATATTCATCGAGGGTCGTGGCGCCGATCGAGCGCAGTTCGCCGCGCGCGAGCGCAGGCTTGAGGATATTGGCCGCATCCATGGCGCCCTCACCTTTGCCCGCACCGACAAGAGTATGAATCTCGTCGATAAACAGAATGATCTCGCCATCACTCTGAGTGACCTCGTTGACGATGGCTTTCAGTCGCTCCTCAAACTCACCTTTATATTTCGCACCGGCCACCAACGCTCCCATGTCGAGCGAGAAGATCTGCTTCGATTTCAGATTCTCCGGCACATCGCCGCGCACAATGCGCTGCGCGAGGCCTTCGGCGATAGCGGTCTTACCCGTGCCGGGCTCGCCGACAAGCATCGGGTTGTTTTTGGTGCGTCGGGAAAGGATCTGGAGCACACGGCGGATCTCTTCGTCGCGCCCGATGACAGGATCGAGTTTGCCCGAACGCGCGCGGTCGTTAAGGTTGATGGCGTATTTCGAAAGAGCCTGATATGACTCCTCGGCACTCTGGTCTTTGACTTTATTGCCCTGCCGGAGATCGGCGATTGCGGCTTCAAGACCCTTTTCGGTCATTCCGGCATCCTTGAGAATCTGCGACGCTTTGCAGCGTGTGCGCAGGATTCCCATCAGCATAGCCTCGACCGACACATATTCGTCGCCCTGTTTCTTCGAATAGTCGATGGCCTTCTGCATGGCGTCGTTCGACTCACGGCTCAGAAACACATCGCCGCCGCTCACTTTCGGGAGCGACGCGATATCGCGGTCGACACTCTGCACCACTGTAGGAGCCGACACTCCGAGTTTCTGAAAAATGAAGTTCATTATCGACTCACTCTCGGAAATCATGGCCTTGAGAATATGCAGCGGCTCGATCTGCTGCTGCCCCGCCTGGCGGGTCAGATCGATTGCCTTCTGCACAATCTCCTGCGATTTGATCGTGAAATTGTTGAAATTCATAGTATCTAAGTTTAGTCTATTCTGTGTTTTTCATCAAAAATAAAACGCTTTGCGACGCGCTACGGTTTGATCCGCCACATCGAAGCCGCCTCCTCAATTTTTCTTGCGGAGGATCTCGATCCAATAGTCATCCGGGTCGTGGATAAAGTAGATTCCCATCGAGGGATTCTCATAGCAGATCACTCCGTTGCGCTTGTGAAGCTCATGAATCTCATCGTAGTCGCCGTCGAAGCGGAGGGCCAGGTGAGATTCATTCTCTCCGAGTTCATAGGGTCCTTCATGATCGCGAAGCCATGTCAGTTCCAGACGGAAATCATTTCCGGGCGATGAAAGATATTTGATGATGAAAGATCCGTCGGCAGCCGGGATCTCCCCCACCTCCTCCAGACCGAGATTCTCGCGATAGAACTTCACCGAGGCGTCGAGATCCATCACATTGATGTTGAAATGATCGAAATGCATTTTAATATCCATAACTGCAATATATTTTGATAATCAATTAAATCTTCCTGAGATAGTCAAGATAAGTATATAGCTGAGATAGCTGAGATAGCCAAAAGCCTGTCGTCTTGCAAGGCTTTCCTCTTTTTTGATATAACGTCGCGAATCGGCGTTTGTCTTAAAGGCAATCAAATATCGTGCCGCATCGGATCGGGGCCTCCTCTGAGCGACAAAGACGTCAAATCAGCCCCGAGGGAATGACAAATTTTGGTAAATCTCACATTTTTTTGCCAATATTTGACTTTGACGGATGATTTTTATACTTTATCAAGCGGTCAATTCAGATTAAATTTTTATCTTTGCATTCCAAAGCCATGCGAATCCTGCGCCTACGCCATTGATACGCATGAAAAACTCCTTAATAGCTCTCTCACAAAGGGAGTATTTGGATTTAGATTCAGACTCTCTCATTTCCGACACGACAAGAAAAACCATTAAAATACTCACAGTTCTGTAAAATTACAATCCATGAGCAAACCATATGTTCTCGGCATCGACATAGGCGGAACCAACACAGTGTTCGGCATCGTCGACGCGCGCGGCCAGGTTGTGGCCAGCGACTCCATCAAGACTCGCAAACATTCCAATTTCGACGATTATATCGCCGAACTCCATTCTGAAGTTTCGCGCCTGCTTAAGTCTTACGACGCTGAGAATCAGATCCAGGGCATCGGCATCGGTGCTCCCAACGCAAACTATTACACCGGCGAGATCCAGAACGCCCCCAACCTTCCCTGGGGCAACGGCATCCTTCCGATAGCTGAAATGGTCAGCAAGGCTTTCAACGGAGTGCCTGTGGCTGTCACCAACGACGCCAACGCAGCCGCTCTCGGCGAAATGACCTATGGCGCGGCCCGCGGCATGAAGGATTTCATCATGATCACTCTCGGCACAGGCGTTGGCTCGGGCATCGTGGTCAACGGTCAGCTCGTCTATGGCCATGACGGATTCGCAGGCGAACTCGGCCATGTCATCATGAAGCGCAACAACGGACGCGTCTGCGGCTGCGGTCGCACAGGCTGTCTCGAAGCATATTGCTCGGCCACCGGCGTAGCCCGCACAGCCCGCGAGTTCCTGGAAATCCGCACAGATCCTTCTACCCTCCGCAACATCAATATCGAGGATATCACTTCGAAGGATGTATATGACGCAGCTGTAGCCGGCGATAAACTCGCAAAGGAAATCTTTGAATACACCGGCAATATCCTCGGCGAAGCTTTCGCCGATATGGTGGCTTTCTCAAGCCCGCAGGCTATCATCCTCTTCGGCGGCCTCGCCAAGAGCGGCGATCTGCTTCTGCGCCCGCTGCGTGAGAAGTTCGAACAGTCGCTCTTCCCCATCTTCCGCGGCAAGACTAAGATCCTTCTCTCTGAATTGAAGGAGAGCGACGCCGCTGTGCTCGGTGCTTCGGCACTCGGCTGGGAAGCGAAGTTCCGCTATGAAGTGCCCGGCGCTTCGTTTAATGCAGCCCAGGCCGCACCGACCGTGTCTGTGCCTGCGACAGTAGCTCCCGCCGACGAAGCTTGATCCGGCAGAAGCCGAATCATCTCCCCCAATAAAAAATCGGGATTGAATCGATAATCGATTCAATCCCGATTTTTTTCTTGGACAGCCGGGAGAGCTATGAGCACTATGAGCACTGGGAGAAGTCCCAGAACTCCCAGAACTCCCAGAACTCCCAGTGCTCTCAGTGCTCCGAGCCCCCCGGAGGGCGCTGCGCCCTATCGGGCCAGCGAGACGTTGATGCTGACGCCGTAGTTGGAGTTGGTAGTCGGATAGGCGGTGTTGCTGACGAGCGGCGTGTTGACCTGATGGTCGAAGAATGCGTTGAGCGTGATGCGCTTGCTCAGAATGTAGCTCGCCATGAAGTTGATCGAGAAGGTGCGTGTGCCTTGTGTGGCCTGCGTATAGGCTGTCTCGATGCGACGTATCAGACTGTTGTTGTCGGCGTAGGAGAGGTCAAGGTTGAGCGAGAGATCGTTGCTGACGTTGCCCTGACGGCTGCCGATCTTCAGGATTTTGTTGAAGTTGGCGATCTTGTAGCCGGCGCCGATAGTCAGCTGTTTGGAAGAGGTCTCGACAACCTGTCCGGCCGATGAGTTAAGGTTGAGCGTGCGGGAGTCTTTATATTCGGCGTTGACGCTCAGGTCGTTCATAAATGTCATCTTCACTCCGATCAGCGGCGCGAATTTCTCGGTGATAGCCACGCTCGATATTTCATATGGAGAGGAGGGAATGGGATTTCCGGTCAGGGCGTCGAGCGTGAAGCCGTAGTCGCCGCTGACTCCCTGCCAATCGAGATATGAACTATAGGAGCCTATCTGATATGTGCATTGATATGCATGCGAGAGGGTGAAGGCCTTGAATATCTTTTTCATCGGCCCCATTTGCACAAATCCGTCGTAGGTGATTTTCCAGTTGGGGAGCATGCTGGAGAGCCCGGGGAAGAGATCGAGCGTCACTTTCTGCGGCGAGCCGCCGGAGTAGGCGGCAAGAAATGCCGGGATAAGCACGTCGGAGCTTGTGGCGCTGACGCTCCCCACCTGCGGATTGTAGGTTGTACCGCCAAGGGGATTCCCTTCCATGAAGCCTGTGGTCGGATATTCGCATCCGGCGTAGGCTGCTTCATAGCGTGCGGCCACTTGCGGAATGTATTCGAGGAAGCGGCTGAATGCTTCCGAGGCGTAGCCGTTTTCGGCCTTTGAACCGCGAAGTGCGGTTGCGATCGCCACATGGGTGCGTGTGTAGCTGCCGGTGCGGGCCGTCGGCATACCGGCATACATGAATTGCACCTGCTGTGTGCGGGAGTCGGTCAGGTTGGAGGTCAGCGTGATCTTGAGGCCGCGGATGGGCTCGAGTTGGAGCTCGAAGTTGTATTCTTCGCTGCGGTTCCAGATCGCGGGGCTGACCTGCGCGTTGTCGAGGATGAGCCAGTTGCGGTCGAGGGCTTTCTGCACATAGCTTTCGTCGTAGAATCCAAATGCGAAGTCAAGGCCGGGAGCCATCGGGCCATATTTGGTGGATTGGCCGAACACATCGCCGACATTGGGCGAGAAGAGCGGGAGGTTGAGGGAGTGGGATGTGCGGTAGCGCACACTCGCCGAGCGCATCATCATTAGGAAGCGGAGCGTATGGTCGGCGAAGTCGGTGGCCATCTGCGATTTCTTGGTCTCTTTGATATCTTCGGTGACAGTCACTTTGATGTTGGTCTTCCCTTTGGAGAGGATTTCGATCGTGTTTTCGTCGACCACTCTTGTCTGGAGAGAGATGGGCTTTCCGGCCGCCATCGCCTTGAATTTGACCTTCTTGGATTTCAGTTTATGCTCTACAAGAGTCGTCGTGTCCATCGATAGCGTATATGCCTTTTCGAATTTCTTGGGCTGTGGTTTCTTGACGGTGGCATTATTGCGGGTTCCGGCCCGATTGGATGATGAGGACGTGAAGCGTTTGTTGATGCGCTGGAGATATTTCGATTTGTTGTAAAGAGTCTCGAAGTTAATGCGGCCGTCGGCGTTCCATGAGGTCTGGTTGGTGATGGAGTTGCCGAGGTAGACGCCGTCGATTGTGGCGCCGCGGTCCCATTGATAATTGGCGGTGTATGTGACTGATCCGGTGAGGTAGTCGAGGAAAGCGATCTTGTTGAATGGAGCGCGATACGTGCCGGTTGCTGTCTGGTTGTAGTTCCAGGGCGTACCGAGTCCGCGGATCGAGCTGAGCACAGTGTCTTTCCAGTCGCGGTAGGTGTCGGGGAAGAGACGCTTGTTGACCGCGCCTATGGTCTCTTCGATTCGTGCGGTGGTGTTGCTGTTGAATGAGAGACTGAGGCTGGGTATGAGGTTCCACGTCAGCGAGAGCTGGCGGTTCCAGTAGAAGTTTTTGCTGACCTGCACAGGCAGACGGAAATCGACGTCGACTTCGCTTCGGGTCTGGTTTTCGTAGTAGTAGCGGGTCATTGAGGTGAGGAAGGTGAGGTTGTTGAATAGCCAGTTGATCTGCCATTCGCGGAGGAATTTGGCGTTTTTACTTTTGCCCTTTACCCATGAGAAGGGCTTGAGGGGTTTGATCATCGGCGAGTAGGAGTATTGCAACGATCCGCGGTAGTCGTTGGTGTATTCGTATTCCGTAGTCGGATCGAAGTTTTTCTGTTTGTTGAATGAGAATGCCAGTGTGAAGTTGGAAGGATCCCATGGCATCGGGGTCTTGGACGTGACGTTGAAGCGGAGGTTGGAGAGTGAGAAGCTTTCAGTCTCTTTCTTTGTGATTGCGAAGCTTTTGATGGAGTCACGTTCTTGTTTGGTCGTAGCGGCATCAAGGGCATCTTTGAGAAGGATGTCCTGGTCGAGGGGGTTGTAGCGGGGCGTGGTGATTTCCTGCGATTTGGAATAGTAGATCGGCGCTGAGAGTTTTGCTTTCTCGGGGAGGAATTTTCCGAGGTCGGTCTGCACGGCGACGTTGTATTGCTGGTAGTCTTCCATCCGTCGGGATGCGAGGCCTTGGTCGACGGCGCCGAAGCCGTCGGTCTCTTTATGGAATGTGAAGTTGAGGTTGGCGAGGTCGGAGAGTGCGAGGTTGGCGTTGACTTTGGCCGCCCAGCCGCCATTTTCGTTGAAGTCGGTCACTTTGAGTTCGTTGACCCATACGATACCGTTTTTGACCGACGCACTGCGGTTGCGCACTCCGATGAGCATCACCCTGACGTCGGAGAGTGAGGGATTACCCATGACGCTGACTGTGTTGCGTTCGTTGTCGGGGTCGCGGCCGGTGAAGAGGGTCGTGTAGTTGACGCCGTCGACTCCGGCGGAGCGGTCGTGGTTGCGCGCGGTCTTGAGGTCGGTGAAGACGCTCATGTCGATGTCCATGCGGTTGTTGAGGGGCCAGACGATTGCGCGGTCGGCGGAGTTGAAGTTGTTGTATTTTCCGAATGCGGTGACGTCGAGGGGGATTTCGTATTCATAGAAGTTGCTCTTGACGTCGGATCCGATGCGGATGAAGAGTGAGAAGTCGCCGTCTTTGAGTCCGGTGGGATCGTCGATGAGCGATTCGGCGTGGATCCACATCTGGAGGCGTTTGTAGATTCGGAGATCGAGCTGGGTGTTTTTGTATATGCCACGTGCGTCGCCGGGCTGGAGTCCGGTGACTTTGAGCTGGAGCGATTGCTCGTTGAGCTGGGTGGCCTGCGATTGGCCGGGGTCTTGGATTCGGTCGACTCCGGGGGGGAGGACGTAGTTGACGGGCTCGCGTCCGGCGTTTTCTTCGATGTTGACCACCGACATGTCGAGCTCGCCCTCAGCCGGCGCGTCGTTGCGGCTGTTGAGGTTGAATTGATAGTCACGCCATTCACCGCGCACGAGTTCGAGAGTGGCGAAGCGGAGGTGGGTGACCTCTTTGAAGCCGGTCATGAACATTCGGGCGAAGCGCACGGTCGTGAAGTCGCTGATTCCGCCGACAGTCTTTTCGGGACTTGCCAAGGGAATCTTGAACTGATACCAGATAGCTTCTTGCTCGCCGGCGCGGGTTGGCACGTGCGACACCTGCTTGTCGGTGATGTAGTTTTTACCGACCACGAGGTCTTCGGGGCGGATCGATACGCGATATTGGAAGTAGCGTTCGTATTCGTTGAGGGTGTTGTCCTGGTTGATGTCTTCGACATCGGGCACAGTGCGCGCCGACTGGTATTGGGGGTTGTCGCTTTGGTCGGGCGAGAGTGAGTTGCCCTCTACTCCGTTGTAGCGTTTGTAGCGTTCGAGGATTGAGGCGCGAGTCGCGTCGTAGTAGTCGGAGCGGAAGAAGTGGTAGTTGTCGCCGGCGGGGTCGTTGAATGGCGACCATGGGATTTCCTGGAGCTCGGCGATCTTTTCGGGCGAGAGGCGGGAGCGGAGTTTGTCGAGATATTCTTTATATGATGAGAATTCGTATTCGTCGGCGTTGGGGAGGCCGTCGAGTCCGACGTCTTGCTTGGGGCGGGCGTCGGCGGCGTTTTCGAAGGCGTAGGTCAGCGATGTCTGGCGGCTGACGCGTCCCCAGTTGGTCTCGGTCATGAATTGGTCGTCGCCGTCGATGGGCACGCCGTTTTCGTAGCTTTTCATGCCGTCTTTGAGGATATCTTCGGAGATCTCGCCGAAGTTGAAGTAGAGGTCGCCACCTTCGGTGTTGGGGTTTTGCGGATCGAGGAAGGGGTCGAGCATCCAGAATTGGATGTATTCCACATTGGATGTCTCGAAGTTGGTGTTGTCCATTTTGCGCATGATGCCGCCCCATCGGCGCTCGGGGTTGAGGAGGTTGCCGTCGGAGTCGATGTTGTCGGCGTCAAGGTTGTAGGGGCCTCTTTCGCGCGGATAGAAGCTGAGGTTGAGACATTGGATGAGGTTTTGCTCGCCGTAGACGATCTCGCGGTTGGGGAATATTTCCGTGACCTTGACTTCGCGCACATATGGATTGGAGAGCTGTTCGAGGTCGTTTTTGAGGTATCCGGGGATGGATGAGGAGTTTTTCTGCGTGAAGAGTCGGTCGACGTAGTACCATGCCAGGAGGGCGCGGTTTTTACCGTAGTCGACGTTGTTGGAGAGCGCCGCTTCGGGGAATAGCGCGCCGGCCCCGGAGTCGTAGGGGGTCGATGCGAGAAACCATGAGTAGGGCGATCGCAGATCGACGCCGGTCTGGGTCGATTCGAAGTCGTCGATATAGGATGATCCCTGGTTGGATCCGCTTTTCTGGTGGTGGGGCACAAGTTGGGCGAATTCAGCCGAGAGTTTTAGCGATGAGGGGGCTACGGCGTTGATCGTCGGCACTTTGCTGACGAGGTTGGTCAGCCACATGAAGTCTTTGTTGTAGCTGAGGTTGAGTCCCCACATGGTGTTGTTGATCACTTCGTCGCCAAGGTTGACCTTTTCGGTCAGGGCTTTTTCGGAGAAGTGCATTAGGGTTCCTCCGAGGGTGAAGTCTTTGGAGAAGCGGTATTGGGCGTCGAGGCCGAGCAGCGTTTTGCGCTGCATTGAGAAGAGGGATTGGTTTTCGAGCGTGACGCTGACGTTGGTGCCTGAGTCAATGATGCTCTGGTTGGTGATGGTGACAATGCCCATCGCGTAGTCGACCGTATAGTCGGTGTTTTCGGTCAGCACGGCGCC
>CAMWNT010000054.1 GCA_947175695.1 uncultured Porphyromonadaceae bacterium | reverse complement strand
TCCGCCCCGACACGGAGCCTCTGCTGATCTATGAGTGCCATATCGGCATGGCGCAACAGGAGGAGAAGGTCGGGTCGTATGAAGAATTCCGCACCAAGACGCTTCCGCGCATAGCCAAGGACGGCTATAACGCCATTCAGATCATGGCGATTCAGGAACACCCCTATTACGGCTCATTCGGCTATCATGTCAGCAGCTTCTATGCCGCCTCGTCGCGCTTCGGCACTCCCGACGATCTCAAGCATCTGATCGACGACGCCCATGCGATGGGGATCGCCGTCATCATGGATATCGTGCATTCCCACGCCGTGAAGAATGAAGTGGAGGGGCTCGGCCGACTCGACGGCAGCTATGATCTTTATTTCTATGGCGACCATCGCCGCGAGCATCCGGCCTGGGATTCTCTTCTCTTCGATTATGGCAAGGACAGTGTGCTGCATTTCCTTCTCTCCAACTGCAAATATTGGCTCGAAGAGTTCAAATTCGACGGCTTCCGTTTCGACGGCGTGACGTCGATGCTCTATTACGACCATGGACTGGGCAAAGCCTTCAGCGGATATGGCGATTATTACGACGGAAATCAGGATCCCAATGCGCTGACATATCTGACGCTGGCCAACATACTTATCCATGAAGTCAACCCCAATGCTATCACTATCGCCGAAGAGATGAGCGGCATGCCGGGGCTGGCCGTGAAGTTTGCCGACGGCGGCATCGGGTTCGATTACCGCATGGCGATGGGTGTGCCCGACTATTGGATCAAGATGATCAAGGAAAAGCGCGATGAAGACTGGCATCCGACCTCCATTTTCTGGGAGCTCACCAACCGCCGCGCCGACGAAAAGACCATCTCCTACTGCGAGAGCCACGACCAGGCGCTCGTCGGCGACAAGACAATTATCTTCCGTCTGATCGACAAGGAGATGTATTGGCATATGATGGATGGCGACATGAATTATACCGTAGAGCGCGGCATGGCCCTCCACAAGATGATACGCCTCGTCTCGCTGGCCACAATCAACGGCGGCTATCTCAACTTCATGGGCAATGAGTTCGGCCATCCGGAATGGATCGATTTCCCGCGCGAGGGGAATGGCTGGAGCTATAAGTATGCCCGCCGCCAATGGGATCTCGTGGATCGTGAGGATCTGAAGTATAAGTATCTCAATCGTTTCGACAACGCTATGGTGGAGCTGGTCGGCAATCAGTATGGCTTCGAGCGTCTGCCTGTCGACAAGCTTTGGGAGAAGGATGATGATCAGGTATTGGCCTTCCGTCGCGGCGATCTGATCTTTGTGTTCAACTGGAGCCCCAATAAGTCGTTTGCCGACTATGGATTCCTGGCTCCGGCCGGCGAGTATGAGGTTGTGCTGGATTCGGATTCGAAGGAGTTTGGCGGTTTCGGCATCGTCGACGACACGGTCAATCACTTCACTCAGCCCGACCCGCTCTATACTCCGGCCGGCAAGGGATGGCTGAAGATGTATATTCCGGCCCGCACGGCTCAGGTGCTCCGCATGAAGCGCGCTCAACCGAAGCGCCATCGCGCGGCAGTGGCCACGACGGCCGAGAAGACCGTAGCCACGGCGCGTGCGACCCGCAAGGCCTCCAAGGCCGCCGGCGCCAAAACGACCAAGAAGAAATAAGCAATATCGCATTAAACGCCGGGCTCCGGGGCGGGTGAAAACTTTGCCTCGGAGCCCGGAATGATGCTTAATATAATCTGACGTAATTTTCTGAAATGAAACGAATAATCGTAGCGATCGACGGATATTCTTCGTCGGGTAAGAGTACTATGGCCCGCCAGCTGGCCGCTATAATCGGATATACGTATGTCGACAGCGGCGCGATGTATCGCGCCGTGACGCTCTATGCGTTGCGTCATGGCATGGCGACTCCCGGGGGAGCGCTCGACACCGCGCGGCTCGTGGAGTCGCTTCCGGAAATAGCGGTGACATTCTCGCGTTCGGCGGAGGGCGCGCAGCATACGATGCTCAATGGCGTCGATGTCGAGAGCGAGATCCGCGGCATGGAGGTGTCGGAGATGGTCAGCCCGGTGGCCGCCGTGCCTGAAGTGCGTCGTCACCTTGTGAAGCTTCAGCAGGGCTATGGCGTTGAGAAGGGTATCGTCATGGATGGCCGCGATATCGGCACAACCGTCTTCCCCGAAGCCGAGCTGAAAGTGTTTGTCGAAGCATCGCCCGAGGTCAGAGCCCGTCGTCGAGTCGACGAATTGACAGCAAAGGGTGTCAAGGTCGATTATGATGAGGTGTATGCCAATGTGTGCGAGCGCGACCGCATCGACACTACGCGCGCCGAGTCGCCCCTTCGCAAAGCCGACGACGCACTCGTGCTCGATAACGACCGACTGACGCGCGAACAGCAGATGGAATGGCTCCTGGAGCGCTTCCGCGAGAGAGTCGGCGAATGATGTCGGTCAGGCTTGCTTGACTTGAATAAAATAATAAAGGTCAATAGATCGTATATTCAGCTTTGAGAAATATTGAGATAGATTCAGAAAGCGGGTTTTGCTTCGGCGTCGTGACGGCTATCCGCAAGGCGGAGGAGGCTCTGGAGAAGTCGGAGTCGCTTTATTGCCTGGGGGATATCGTGCATAATGCCGCGGAAGTGGAGCGCCTTAGCCGGAAGGGGCTTCGGAGCATCACACATGCCGATTTGGAGCGTCTTCACGATGTGAAGGTGCTCCTTCGCGCGCATGGCGAGCCGCCGTCGACCTATGCCACTGCGCGTCGCAACAATATCGAGATCATTGACGCTACGTGTCCTGTCGTGCTTCAGCTGCAACGCCGCATCAAAGAGGCGGCCTCAATGCCCGGCTGCTCCGAAGGCGCGAGCGCCGATGAGCGACCGCTGATATTGATTTATGGCAAACCGGGTCACGCCGAAGTCAACGGTCTTGTGGGCCAGACCGGCGGCGATGCCATAGTGGTCAGAGATCTGGGCGATCTTGATTCGATCGATCTCAGCAGGCCGATACGGCTTTATTCGCAGACCACCAAATCGATATCCGGATTCCGGGAGATTGTGGCCGAGATCGAGCGTCGCAAGAAGGATTGTGGCGGTGATTTCGAGTGGTTTGACACAATCTGCCGGCAGGTAGCCAACCGCATGGACCATATCCGCGAGTTTGCCCGCGCCCATGATGTAGTGATCTTTGTCAGTGGCGCGAAGAGCAGCAACGGCAAAGTGCTCTTCAACGAATGCCTGAAGGTGAATCCCTCGAGCTATCAGGTGTCGGGGCCGGAGGAGATCGATCCGGCGTGGATCGCCGATGCCGGATCGGTCGGCATCTGCGGAGCGACCTCGACGCCGGGCTGGCTGATGGAGGATGTCGCCGCGGCGCTTGAGAAAATGTAGAAGCTAAGATGGCTAAAGTTGCTAAAGTAGCTCAGATAGCCAAGATAGCTAAGGTAGCTAAAGTAGCTAAGGTAGCTAAAAAACTCCGATTACAATGCTATTCGAAACTGATGCGGAGCGCGATGAGCGCTTCATGCTTATGGCTCTCGACGAGGCGGCTGCGGCTGCCGAGGAGGGGGAGGTGCCTGTCGGTGCGGTCGTCGTGTGCAACGGTCGCGTCATTGCGCGCACTCACAATCTGACCGAACGTCTGCACGATGTAACTGCCCACGCAGAGATGCAGGCTATCACGGCTGCGGCCGACAATCTTAACGGTAAATATCTGACCGATTGCACGATCTATGTCACTTTGGAGCCATGCCCGATGTGTGCGGCCGCGTTGAAGTGGGCACAGATTGGCAGGGTGGTGTATGGCGCGTCCGACCCCAAGCGGGGCTATCGGGCGGCATTCGCGCGTCCGGAGACGGCGTTTCATCCGAAGACCGTTGTCGACAACGGCCTGCTTGCCGATGAATGTCTGGAAATCGTGCAGTCGTTTTTCCGCCGTCGGCGTTAATCTAAAATGCGACCGACACGCCGCAGCTAGCGAGGGGCGCTTAACTGGGAGGAGGGGCGCCCTCGCCTCTCGTTTGCAGCGACCAACGCCGAAGCAGGCGAATCTCCTCAGTTAGTCTACGCGAACGTCGTCGTAACCGAGGGGCGAGGGCGCCCCTCCTCCCAGTTATGTCGAGGTTTAAGAAATGGGATTGGACGCGCGGAGATCATGTCAAATTAGGAGTTGATCTTTTTCCAAAATGGGAAAAAGTGGTAAAAATGACCAAAGTTGTGGATTTTTTATTGGTCATATTGGGATAATTGTGGGTTGATTTTACATATATTAAAATGTGTTTCGTTTTTTAATTTTAACTTTGCAACCGATTTTGTAACATGATGAGTCTTTCAGTGCGGCCATCATGCCGGCAACACAGTTCGACAAGTTGCATCTCTCCCTGCGCCGTGCAATTCCGGATGGAATCGTCGGCGCGCCCATAAAAACGAAAATTTTACCATAATATAATATAACCGAACTATTATGAAACTCAGTTATCAGGCAGTATTGCTATCGGCGCTCGCCGTCGCAATGGGTGCGTGCAGCGAGGATAATCCCTGGATGTCGGAAGGCGAAGGGGGGATCGCGCTCCGTCTCAGCGCTTCGGCCGATGTCAAAGACGCCATCCCTGTGCTGAGGAGCGAAGTGCCCTCGCTTGAGGCTCCGTCGCCCTCCGATTTTTCGATTTCGCTGACGAATCTCACCACAGAAGAGGTGAAGACGTGGGCGACACTCGCAGATTTCCAAAACCAGAGAACTTTTGCTACAGGCCAGTATACGCTGACAGCCTTCTATGGCGATGTCGACGATGAAGGATTCGAAAAGCCCTGTTTCAAGGGTGAAGCGCAGGTCAATGTGCTCGAATCGCGTGAGTCGACGGTGGAAGTGACCGCCACTCTCGCCAATTCGATGGTCAGCATCGACTATACCGACGGTTTCCGCTCTTATTTCCGCGATTATGGCGTGACGGTGCATTCCGAGGGACATTCCTATATCGAGTTTGCCGGCGACGAGACTCGTCCGGCTTTCGTCGCTCCCGGCGAGGTGTCGCTGATCGTCAGCGTGACCAATCCGAGCGGCAAGACCGCCACAATCCAGCCCGCCGCTTTCCCCGCCGCACCGCAATGTCACTATCATGTGACGTTTGACGTCAACACCGGCGACCGCGGCGACGCTCAGCTCCAGATTATTTTTGACGATTCGCTGACTCAGGAGGATGTGTTCATCGATCTGACCGACGAACTTTTCTCGTCGCCCGCTCCGAAAGTGACGCCGACCGGCTTCACCGACGGCCAGACCATCGAGCTCCTCTCGGGCAATTCCGCTGAGCAGGATCTGAAGTTTAACGTAGTGGCTTACGGCGGTATTTCGTCGGCGGTTCTGACAATCTCGGGCGATGGCTTCACTCCCGCTTTCGGCAGTGAGGTTGAGCTGGTCAACGCTTCGGCTGCCGTTCAGCAGCAGCTCGCCGAGCTGGGCATCACTGCTGTCGGCCTCTTCAAGAATCCCTCGAATCTCGCTACAGTCGATGTGTCGGGTCTCGCGGCACATCTCCCTGTCGGCAAGTTTGCCATGTCGCTGGTGGTGAAGGATCCGTTCACTCGCGTGAGCGAACCTCTGACACTCAATATCTCTACCGAGCCGGTTGTGCTTGAAGTGGAGGATGGCACAGCGATCTTCAACAGCGGTCAGGCTACAATCAACGTCAGCTACAACGGTGCGGATCCGGAGAAGAACATCTCGTTCAAGGCTCTCGCAAAGACCGGCGTCTATAAGGAGTGTGAAGTGCTGAGCGTCACTGAAAGCTCGCGCACCCGCTCGTTTGACGTCAAAGACTATATCTTCACGATCGCACTTCCCGACACCGACCGCGACCGCATGCCGGTGCGCGTCTTCTTCGGTGGCGCAGAGAAGACTGAGGTGAATATCGACGTCGTGATTCCCCAATATGATGTCGAGATCGACCCCTTCGCAACATACGCCAAGCTGAAAGTCGTGCCCGCCAACGCATCTGATCTCGCAGCCATCGTCAACTGCCTTTCAGTCTATGCCAACGGCAACGCGGTAGCCGCCGACCATATCTATCGCAACGCCGAGACCGGCATCGTGGCTTTCGGCGGACTGACTCCGGCAACAAACTACGCTATCGGCACATCGCTGACATCGGCGGCTCCCGCATCGACTCAGTCGATCACGACAGAGGCGGCGACGGCTGTCCCCAACGGCGATTTCTCCGACACCTACGAGGCAATCAATATGCAGGGTATAAATGTCGGAGGTCAATATACGGGAACTATATTCGGCACTCCTAAATATCAAAAGACCGGCAATATCGTTCGCAATATGGCTACAGGCTGGGCTTCGCTCAACGATCTGACCTGCTACTCGGGGGCTTCGAATATAAACACATGGTTCTGCGTTCCTTCGACTTATGTAGAGAATGGCGAGGTGACTGTGCGTAGCGTAGGCTATAGCCATAACGGCACAACTCCGTCAACTACTCAGAAAACCGGAATATGGTATTGCCAGAACTCACCGTCATTCTCCGACAGCGAGAAATGCGCCGGCGAGCTTTTCCTCGGTTCGTATTCGTTCGACGGCTCGGCTCATCGTGTCGACGGCATCGATTTCGGATCGCGTCCGCAGCAGCTCTCGTTCGATTATAAATATGTGCCTTATAATAATGAGACCGGCAAGGTTGAGGTATCGGTGATCGGCACTGACGGCTCTGTACTCGCATCGCAGACAGTTGAGCTTGCGAGCGCCGCATCCATGACCACTAAGACTGTGTCGCTGTCCGGCTATCCCTTCGGATCGAAAGCGGCGTCACTGCGTGTGAGATTCGTATCGTCGACTTCTTCGGTGCCTGCTATTAATGTACTTTCCGGTGCATCGTTGCAGGTCGGCAATTCACTCGCATCGCAGAACGTAGGCACCAACGACGAGTGCAAGGCCTTTGCAGCCGGATCGGTGCTAACAGTCGACAATGTGAAACTGATCTATTGATAAGTGCTAACCAACATCAATCCTAAAGAAACAATAACGATGAAACATTATATAAGTCTCTTTCTGAGTCTGACGTTGATCGCCGTGCTTGGGGCATGCTCCAAGGAGGATCCGTTTCCCGGCGGCGAATCCACGGATATGGGCCGAGTGCTGAAGTCGGCTCTTGCAGTGGAGCTCTCCAATTCGGAGGGTCTCCCGGCGGTGATGGGCCGTCCGGCCGATCTGACTCGCGCCGCAATCCCCACTCCCGATGATTTCACAGTCGACTTCATCGCCGATGGCGCGACCGAACCGTATGCCTCTTATCTCTTCGCCGAAATGCCGGAGGTAGTGACGCTCCCCGTGGGCGTCTATAAGGCTGTGGCGCATTATGGCGAGAACGCCACTCACGCATGGGAAGCTCCCTACTACGAGGGCTCGACTACGTTCAATGTCGTGAAGGATGTCATCACACAGGTGGCCGATCCGATCGTGGCTTCGCTGGCCAATGTGCGCGTAAGCATCAAATTCGATTATACGCTCAGCCAGAATATGAGCTCCGATTCGAAGGTGACCGTCAAGGTCGGTGAGAGCGGTACGCTCGATTTCACCGCCGCCGATGCCGATCGCTCGGGCTATTTCGCATATGTCGCCAACAGCTGCTCGCTGACCGCCACTTTCTCCGGCGAGGTTGAGGGTCTGCGTGTCGTGGAGTCGAAGGTGTTCGACAATGTCGCACCCGGCACACACTACGCCATCACCTTCCGTCTGCATGACGCAGGCGAGGAGGATCCGGGCGAAATCAACGCCGGAGTGGTTGTCGATGCGTCGGTAACAATAGTAGATATGAATGTCGTGGTTGATCCGGAGGAGGATGAAGTGCTCGTCGACGACCTTCGTCCTGTGCAGGGCGGCGATGACAACAAGGATCCCGATACTCCCGATACACCCGACACTCCCAATGCTGCCCCTGTGATGACGGCTCTTGAACCGGAGCAGGGCAGCGGCCTCAACAAGCTCGATCTCGACAAGGTCAATGACATCGACAATCTCTATTGCGCGTGGAAGGTCGTTTCGACAGCCGATGGCGGTTTCCGGACTTTCAAGGTGGAAATCATCTCCGACAAACTTACTCCCGAGGAGCTTGAGGGGGTAGGCCTTGCAGCCGATCTCGATCTTGTCAACCCCGGTCAATATGCAGGGCCATTGCAGGGACTTGGCTTCCCGATCAATGTCGGAGGGCAGAATGAAGTGGAATTCGATATCACCGGATTCCTCGGCATGATGGCTGTACTTGGCGAGGCCGACCATGAGTTCCGTCTGACGATTTCCGACGCCAACGGCACGACCGTGAAATCCGTGAAACTCCACTGTAACTAATCGACTCTACCGCAATGAAAAATATCATAAAAACATTAGGAATATCGGCCGGATGTCTTGTGGCGCTCGCAGGAATGCAGTCTTGCGCGCTCGATGAGCCGTTTGGCAATGGGGGAGAGGGCACTCTCCAGATGAAGCTCGTGATCAATTCCGATGTGACGCGTGCCGAGACCGACCAGGCTGATCTTGCAGCCAATTGCGTCGTCTATGTGTCGGGCGCCAAGGGATTGCTCCACAAATATGTCGGACTGGAGAATCTGCCGGAGCAGCTGACCCTTTCGGCCGGCCATTATGTGGCCGAGGCCTGGACGGGCGACTCTGTGTCGGCATCGTTCGATAAGAAGTTCTTCCGCGGCTATCAGCCTTTCGATATCTCGGCGGGCGTCAATCAGGTGGTGGTCAATTGTAAGATCGCCAATGTGGTGGCTTCGGTCAACGCGGCTTCGGTCGACGCGGTCGGCATTCAGGATTTCAATATCAAGGTTGAGAATTCGCGCGCCTCGCTCGATTTCAACGCCGACAATTATAAGCTTGCCAAGGGCTATTATATGATGCCCGACGGCGAGACTGAACTGAAAGTGACCGTCAGCGGCAAGAATCCCGAAGGAAAGGCATTCACCGCGACCCACACGATCGAGAATGTTGAGCGCGCGCATGAGTATGTGCTGAATCTTTCGAGCAACCCCTCTTACGACGATCAGGGCGGCGCGTTCATCACGATCACTGTCGACGACTCTGAAATCTATGTCGAGAGCGAAGTCGAGCTCTTCAGCCGTCCCGCGATCAAGGGCGTAGGCTATGAAGTTACGAAGCAGATCATGGGCAACGCCGGTCAGTTCTCCGACAAACTTGTCAAGATCAACGCTTTTGGCGGCATCAAGAGCATTCTGATTTCGTCGCCCGATTTCGCTGCGATGAATCTCCCGGAGGAGAATATCGACCTTAAGCAGTGCACAGAGGAAGTGGCTGCCGCTGTCCGCGAAGCGGGCATCGACTGGGATGAGTCGTTCAGCGCCGACCGCAATCTGGCGATCAGCTTCGTCACTCTTTCGGCCAAGTGGCTCAACGCTCTTCCGGAGCGCGATGAGGAGTACCAGCTCACCATGTCGGTAACAGACACCTACGGCAAGACTTCAACCGAGACCGTACGCATCGCCGTCGGCGAGGGTGCGGTCGTGATCGACGACCCCGTGACTATCGAAGATGCCGTCGATCCTTCGGATCTGATGACAATCCTCGCCACTTCGGCTACACTCCGCGGCGCGATCGTCAATGCCGAGGCTCTCAATCCCGGCATCAGCTATCGTGAGGCCGGCACAACGGCATGGTCGTTTGCGGCAGCCGACGCGTCGGCTCAGCGCAGCGCACGCAAGCGCAATATGACTGCGGCTCAGGCCGTGCGCTCCGGCGGCACACCCTTCAGCGTGAAGCTGACAGGTCTCAAGCCCGGCACACGCTATGAGTATCGCGCCGTTGCCGACGGCTTCGAATCCGAGTCGAAATATTTCACTACAGAATCGACATTCGCCATCCCCAACGCCGACATGGAGGCATGGGATACTTATTCGGCCAAGACAATGTTTGGAACAAAAACTGTGATATTCCCCGGAACGGGCAGCCGCAGTTTCTGGGATTCCGGCAATGAAGGAGCTGCAACGGCAAATAAGGTCGTGCTCAATCAGAGTGGCGATATGTTCACTTCGGGCAGCCGCAGCGCGCGTCTCGCGTCGTCATCAGCTCTGGGTATCAT
Source organism: uncultured Porphyromonadaceae bacterium (assembly GCA_947175695.1). GTDB lineage: Bacteria > Bacteroidota > Bacteroidia > Bacteroidales > Muribaculaceae > Lepagella. The sequence continues at coordinate 5,358 of CAMWNT010000054.1, read as the reverse complement.
TGCCGCCGGCAATATGTTTGCTGGCACATATGTGGAGACCGACGGCACCGACGGCGTCCTTTCTCTCGGCCGCGAGTATAACGGCTCGCATCCAGTCAAGCTCCGTGTCAACGCCAACTATCGTCCCGGCGGAGGCGTTACAGTCAAGTCCGGCAACGAGAAATATATCGAAGATCTTACAAAGGGTGGCACCGACCAGGGCCAGGTGTATATCGCATTGACCACCGCCCCGATCGAGATCCGCACCAAGGCAAGCAACCGCAAACTCTTCCCGGCGTCCGACCTCAATGAGGATGGCAAGCCCGCCGAGGATCGCGATAAGGTCGTGGCCTATGGTCAGGTGACATGGAAAGAGGCCTTCGGCCCCGACGGATCGCTTCAGACACTGGAGATCCCCTTCGAATACACATCGATCGCGAAGACTCAGAAGCCGCTCTATCTCGTCATTGTGGCTTCGGCGTCGAAATTCGGCGATTTCTATTGCGGATCGTCAAGCTCTGTGATGTATCTCGACGATTTCGAACTCGTATACGAATAATCCCATGCCGGCGCGGCGTTGATCCGCGTTGTCGCGTCGGCTGATGATAGACCGGGCGGAGAGCGTTTGACGGACTGTAAAATGCTCTCCGCCCCTTTTTTATCCCGGATTGGAGATTGTTTGCAATATTTTGAGTAATTTTGCGAATTATATCATTCTTCTATGATTTTTTCAATGTCGGCGCGTTGGCGCGCCTTGATTTTATTGATACTGTGTGTCGTTGCAGGCGCATTCCGGGCCGTGGCTCAGGAGTCGTTTGAGCGCGATATCGAGTCGGTGGTGTTTGTCCCGAAGGGGCAGTGGATCACCGGCCTGTCGGTCAATTATTCGCAGAGCACACAGAATGATTATCAGTTCCTGATCTTCGAGGGAATCTCGGGCGATACGTATAGCTTCAAAGTTTCGCCGATGCTGCTCTTCGCTTTCAAAGACGATATGGCGGCCGGCGGCCGATTCAATTATAGCCGCTCGCTGACCAAGCTTGAGGAGGCGGATATCGTGCTCGATTCGGAGACGGATTACGCAGTGGAGAATCTTTATCGGCTGTCGCACAATTATTCGGTGTCGGGGTTGATGAGAAATTATTTCTCGATAGGCCGCTCGAAGCGGTTCGGCTTTTTCAATGAGCTGCAGCTGACTCTGGGGGGCGGCCAATCGAAGCTGATGGTCGGCAAGTCGACCGATCTGACAGGCAATTATGAGCGCAATTTCACGCTGGATGTGGGGGTTGTGCCGGGATTGTGTATCTTCCTGAGCAATTATTCGGCCATGGAGGTCAGTGTCGGAGTGTTGGGATTCAAGTATACCGACACGAAGACCACTACGGACCAGATCTATGTGTCGCGCCGCAATTCCAAGTCGGCCAATTTCCGGTTGAATCTTTTTTCGATATCTTTCGGTGCATCGTTCTATCTTTAATTTCAAGCCATGATTAAAAAAATATTGTCAGTATTTTCAATAGCGGTCATGGCGATGGGATTCGCCCCGATTGCATCCGCAGCGGATGAGCCGTCGTCGGATGATCCGCAGGTGAAGGCCGTGACGACAACCGTCACCACTACGCGCACCGAGACGCGCTATGTTCCGGTCGACAACGCATCCGAAGTCGACTCTCTGATGTCGTCAGATCGCGAAGGCGGCTCGCTTATATGGGTGCCCGATTCGCTTAAAGGCGAAGTGGCGACTCTGCTGAAAGGTCATTCGCGGGTGGTCGACGATCCGATGCGCCTTGATCTGCAGGAGAAGGTGGTGTTTCGCGGCGATACGGTGCCGATGGTGCTCCGTTCGCGCAATCTCGGTCGTTATGATCGCGGACTCTTCAATTTCCTCTTCATTCCGAAAGGGACGTGGCATATCGCTCTGACCGCGTCTTACGGCGAGTTCTCGACGTCGGATCTCGAAATGCTCGATATCATCGGCGATGTCGATCTCGGCGCCCATTCCTTCAGCATCAAGCCGCAGATCGGCTATTTTATCCGCAACAACCTCTCGGTCGGCGTCAGAATGGCGTATAGCCGCACTTCGGCCGAGGTCGGCTCGTTTCAGGTGGATATCGATGAGGATATGAATTTCAATCTCCACGACATATATTATCGTTCGGAGTCGTATTCGGCGGCGGTCGTGCTTCAGCAGTATATGGGCATCGCGCGCCGCGGCCGCTTCGGCATCTTTAATGAGGTGGAGCTGGCGTTTTCGTCGGGCAACGGCGATTTCAACCGCCCCTACAACGGCTTGCTCCGCAAGACGCATTCCACCAACATGGAGGCCAGCCTGACGTTCTCGCCCGGTGTCTGCGTTTTTGTGATGGAGAATGTGTCGTTCAATCTGTCGTTTGGCGTGTTCGGCTTCTATCTTCGCAATGAAAAGCAGTGGGTGGATAATGTCGAACTCGGCAATCGTTTCACATCGGGCGCGAATTTCAAGATCAATCTGTTTAATCTCGCTTTCGGCATAGGCGTCCATATATGAGCATAGGCATGAAGAAATATATATATATGGTGGGTGTGCAGGCCGCTCTGCTCCTGTCGCTCGCATCGTGTATTGTCAACGACCTCCCGTATCCGAAGATCCCGGAGTATATTCTGATGCTCGCGGCGGAAGGGGAGGAGCAGCCGGCATCGCTCGACACAGAGAATTATACGGCTACTATCTATCTCCCGGAGACTGTAGATATCCGCAATGTGCGTTTTTCCGAATTTGTATTGTCGGATGAGGCTGTGGCCGATCCGGATCTTCTGGAAGGAACCTACGATCTTTCGACTCCGATAGTTGTCAATCTGCGAAGATATCAAACCTATTCATGGCTGATCACGGCGCGTCAGGAGATCGTCAGATATGTGGATATCGAAGGTCAGATCGGCTCGACTGTCATCGACGCGGTCGGCCGTCGCATCCTTGTGCGTGTGCCCGAGACGGCTGATCTGGCCAATCTGACACTGACTGCCATCAAACTCGGTCCGGAGGGATTGACCACGATGGATCCGGATATCAAGCCCGGGCCGATCAATCTCTCGGAGCCGCTGAGAATCGACGTGACTTGCTTCGGTCGCACCGAAGACTGGACAATCTATGTCGAAAAGTCGGCGATGGTGGTGCAGACCTCTTCGGTCGATGCCTGGTCGCAGGTGATCTGGGCTTATGGCGACGGACCGGCCGATGTGCGCAATTCGTTCCAGTATCGCGAGGCGTCTTCGGATCAATGGATCGATGTGCCGGATGGCGATGTGTCGCAGACGCAGGGCTCGTTCTCGGTGTGCATCCCCCATCTGAAGCCGTTGACAGAGTATGTCGTGCGCGCTGTGTCGGGCGATGATAAAGGTAATGAGATCACAGTGACGACTCAGTCGACTGAAGTGCTTCCCGACGGCTCGTTCGATCAGTGGTGGCTCGACGGTCGTGTATGGTGCCCCTGGAATGAGGGTGGCGTGCAGTTCTGGGATACCGGCAACACCGGAGCGGCGACGCTCGGCCAGAGCAATGTCGTGCCTTCCGACGACACTCCTCCCGGCGTCGTCGGCCAGTCGGCGAAGCTGGAGACAAAGTTTGTCGGCATCGCCGGCATCGGCAAGCTGGCCGCCGGCTCGATCTATACAGGCAAGTTCGCGCGTGTCGACGGCACCAACGGCGTGATAGATTTCGGCCGCGAATGGAATGTGCGCCCGACTTCGCTACGCGGCTATATGAAATACACCACCGCACCGATCGATTATGCGAGTACCGAATATAAGTATCTGCTCGATCGCCCGGATTCGTGTCATATATATGTGGCGCTGACCGATTGGCAGAGCCCGTATGAGATCCGCACCAATCCGAAGGATCGGCAGCTCTTCAATCCGAATTCTCCGGAAGTGATCGCCTATGGCGAGTTGATTTCGGGTAGCGACTCGCAGGGCTGGACCGAGTTTGAGATCAAACTCAATTATCGGTCGACTTCAAGAGTGCCGCGCTATATTCAGATCACGTGTGCGGCGTCAAAGTATGGCGATTTCTTCACCGGAGGAGCAGGTGCATGCCTCTATGTCGATGAATTCTCACTCCAATACGACTATTGACACGCATGGGCACTAAAGATAATCGAAGCGGCTTTGGCGCAATGATTGCCGCGCGGGCGCGGTCGTTTGTATATGCCTTCAAGGGGATCGCGACACTCTTCGATCAGCCGAACGCGCGGATCCATGCCGTGGTGGCGGTCGTGGTAGTAGGCTGCGGTCTGTGGCTCGGACTTAGCCGGATAGAATGGGCTGTGGTCAGCGTGTGCATCGGCGGCGTGTTGATGGCCGAAGCGCTGAACTCGGCTGTCGAGGCTTTGGCCGATAAAGTGTCGCCTGACTACGATCCGCTGATCGGCAGGGCCAAGGATCTTGCGGCAGGAGCTGTGCTCTTGCTTGTGTTCGGAGCCGTGGCCGCAGGATTGTTGATATTTTTGCCGAAGTTTGCGGCTCTGTTCAGTGCGTAATTATGGAGCATGCCAACTTTCGATGACACCGAATTGTTGATATTAGGGTATGAAGGCGCAATGCCGTCATACCCTGATATTGCTTTTGGGGGATTTCAATTGTCGGCGACGACCCTGATTGTCGCGCATAACAGGCGTCGCGAATCCCAATGAAACCCTATTCAATAAATAATAAAACTCAAAATGAAGATTCCACATCAACTGATTTATATCGTCATTGCCGTATCGGCATTTCTTAATTCTGCGGGCGTCTCTGCTCAACAGTCAATTTATGTCCCCGACAATTATATGGAGCCGGCGGCATTGGAACGCACCTCATTTCAGAAGGGAATAGGAGTGTCGACCGATGTGACGGCATTGGCGCTCCCTGTGGCCACCCTTGCCGGAGTCATCATCGCGGGCGATTGGGAAGGCCTTAAGCAAGGGGCATTTACGGCGGCGGCAGTCGGTGGGGCGACGCTTATACTTAAATATAGTGTCAGAGAACTACGTCCCGACCGATCGAATTATCACTCCTTTCCGTCGATGCATTCGTCGGTGGCATTCGCGTCGGCTGCATTTCTTCAGCGTAGATACGGATGGAAATTCGGCGCGCCTGCCTATGCCGTGGCGACATATACGGCCGTCGGACGCGTGCTCGCCAAGAAACATCATTGGTGGGATTGCGTAGCCGGCGCTGCCATCGGCGCCGCCGGAGCATATATTTTTACTACTCCGTGGGCAAAAAAGCACGAATTTTCGGTCCTACCGGCTGCGAGTGAAGAATATGTTGGCTTGGAGGCAACGATTTCATTTTGACTATTAACACTCGTTAACATTATTATACAAATTTTTATTTCGGTCATTTACAGCGTGTTGAAGAGGT
>CAMWNT010000053.1 GCA_947175695.1 uncultured Porphyromonadaceae bacterium | reverse complement strand
ACCCTCAACGGTTTTCAAGACCGCCGCAATCGACCACTCTGCCATCTCTCCTTGAGCGTTTGCTCTGCAAAGTTAGGAATAATTTTTGAATCGTGCAAATTTTCGGCCGTCGACGATGTTTTTTATGTCGACCCGCTGCTCGATTCAAGCTTGTCGGGGTGACAGGATTCGAACCTGCGACCCCCTGGTCCCAAACCAGGTGCGCTACCGGACTGCGCTACGCCCCGAACTTTTTGCGACTGCAAAGATAGATAGAATTTTCCGTATTTTCAAATATTTTGGCGATTTCGAGGATTTTTTATCACCAAAAGCTCACATTAATAACACCCACCGACCCGAGAGAATAAGGCGCACCGGCCTCCGGCCGACTTGCGCTATTTGCCGACACGCGAATTTTTTTGTAAATTTGACGGTCGGGCAAATTGCCTCCGGCACCGCGCACCGGCCTCCGGCCGACATGCGCTATTTGCCGACACGCGAATTTTTTTGTAAATTTGCAGGATAACGACAACAGAGGTAGCGACTCGCACGCGCTCGGCGCTCGGCGAGATAGCCTATTTCTGCGGTCGGTTAACTTTTATTCTGACGACAACGTTATAAGAGATAAGAGTGTGGCGCGCAAGCCCCTGCGGAGATTCGACGCGTCGACGCGCCATGGCGCCGTCTCTTTGGGTCGCTGATTCTCAACAGATAAACGCGTCCCAGCCGGAATTAACGTTTAATCATTTGTAAATGTGAAGACTATGAATAAGCTTTTTCTGAAATTGATGATCGTCGCCGTCGTGGCCCTGTTCGGTTGCGTCATTGCCGATGCCAAAAAGAGTAAATCTGCCGATGGCGTGGGTAAGATCGAGTTTGCCGAAAAGGTGTATGACTTCGGTAAGATCAAGGAGAAGTGGGGGCTCGTGTCGCATGAGTTCCAATTCGTCAACGCAGGCGACGGCAACCTTGTCATCCTGAAAGCGACAGCCGAGTGCGGATGTACGCGCCCGAGCTACTCCGACGCACCGGTGGCACCCGGCAAAAGCGGCAAACTGAAAGTCAGCTACAACCCCGCCGGCCGGCCTGGCAGTTTCGAGAAGGTAGTCACTGTCACCACCACCGGCAATCCGCGCAAGGTGCGCCTTAAAATCCGCGGCACTGTGACCGACTGAGCGCGGTGTGACCGACTGAAGAATAGAGCATTGACAACGACGACATGAAGAGATTCCGAATATATGCTTTTGCAGCAGCCGCCGCCACAGTCGGCGCGATCGGCACGATCTGCGCCCGCGGGGAAATGCGGCTGATTGACCCCGAATACGATTTCGGCATTATGCGCGAGCTCGACGGCGAGCAGACGGGCTACGCCCATCTGGTCAACGACGGGCCCGACACGACATATATCCGCAGCGTGCGGCCGAGTTGCGGTTGCACGGGCGCCTTTTTTTATAGCGATCCGGTAGCCCCGGGCGACACGACCGTTGTGTCGTTCACCTACAATCCCGCCGGGCGTCCGGGCAATTTCACGAAGACGGTGAAGGTATACGTCGGCGATTCCGACGAGCGCCACATCATCCGGCTCCATGGCCGCGTAGTGGGCTCGCCGCAGACACTCTCGCGCAACTACCCGATCGAATGCGGACGGCTGCGCCTTTCGGAGCGTCTTGTCGAGCTGCGCGACGTCAAGCCCTCCACAGGGCGCCACGCCTTCATCCGGATGGTCAATCAGTCGATGGATACAGTCACGCCCCAATGGCAATCGGATTCGAAAGATCTGAGTCTTGACGTGACCCCGACGCGACTCGCACCGGGCGAGATGGCGACATTCGGCATATTCCTCAACTCGGGCGCCGATGCCGGAGGGTCGGTGGAATACGTCATTCCCTTCAAGGCCAACGCCGATTCGGCCTACACCGACATTGTGATCCGCGCCAACATTCTGCCCCGCGACAGCGTCGCCCGGGCCGAATAAGGGGCGTCAGCGCCAAATGCCGATCGCGATTACGACAGATTAATTTTTCACTACCTACATATCCGACATCCGATAACCAAGAAAAACCCCATGGAGCATCCTGAGAACGATAAAGAATACCGCGGACTGACGGTCAACAGCGGGGTCAAAATGCCCCCGAGCATCAATCCCTATCGCCGCGCGCGCCGACGCCCGCAGCTGAGTGTCAACGACTATGTGGAGGGCATCCTCAAGGGGGATGTCAGTGTGCTTGGACGCGCCGTGACGCTGGTGGAAAGCGTCGCCGAGGCCCATCAGGCCGTGGCGCAGGAAGTGATCGAGAAGTGTCTCCCCTATTCGGGCAATTCGCGCCGAATAGGCATCACGGGGGTGCCGGGGGCCGGCAAGTCGACTTCGATCGATGTGTTCGGTCTACACGTGCTCCGCGAAGGCCACAAGCTGGCCGTGCTGGCGATCGACCCCAGCTCCGAGCGCACCCACGGCTCGATTCTGGGCGACAAGACGCGCATGGAGAAGCTCTCGCAGCAACGCGACGCGTTCATCCGCCCTTCCCCCTCGGCCGGTTCGCTCGGCGGAGTGGCCCGCAAGACGCGCGAGACGATTGTGCTCTGCGAGGCGGCCGGCTACGACCGCATCTTTGTCGAGACCGTAGGCGTCGGCCAGAGCGAGACGGCGGTGCATTCGATGGTGGATTTCTTCCTCCTTATCCAGCTCGCCGGCACCGGCGACGAGCTCCAGGGAATCAAACGCGGCATCATGGAGATGGCCGACGGAATCGCCATCAATAAATGCGACGGCGACAATATCGACCGCGCGAAGCTTGCGGCCGCGCAATTCCGCAACGCCCTGCACCTCTTCCCGCCGACTCCCTCGAAATGGCGTCCGGAGGTTGTCACCTACAGCGGCTATTACGAGCTCGACATCGACAAGGTGTGGGACATGATCGACCGCTATTTCGAATATGTCGACCGCACCGGCTATTTCCAACGCAAGCGCCAGGAGCAGGAGAAATATTGGATGCTCGCCACTATCGACGAGGCGCTCCGCCATCGGTTTTACAACACTCCGGAGGTGGCGGCCCTGCTCGAACAGAAAGAATTGCGAGTGCTCAACAACGAGCAAAGCTCATTTACTGCGGCCCGCGACGTGCTCGACTTCTACTTTTCGATGAATCGCGAGAAGCGCGACTGAAGCACGGCGGCCCGCGGCGTCGCTCATCTCTCCGACGTATATACCCAACCACTATTCATTGCTTATGAACACCCTTTTGAAGATGGTCGGCCGTCGAGCCGCCGAAGATCCCGCAAAGGAAGCTTATCGCTTCTGCTGGCGCAAAGACGGAGAATGGCTCTCCACTTCGCGCGAGGACTTCCTGGCGCAGACTGAAGTGGCCGGCAAAGCGCTCTTGCGCCTTGGCCTGCTTGAGAAAGACACCATCGCCATCTGCTCGCCCAATACGCCTCAGATCCTTATCACCGAATTCGGAGCCTTCCGCAATCGCATCGCCGTGATTCCGCTCTACAGTTCGAGTTCGCAGTCGCAGTTTGATTTCATTGTCGACAACGGCGGTGCAAAGGTGGTGTTCATCGGCGACAAGCATCAATATCCGCTCGCCTATAATTATTGGAAGGCGCATCCCGAGCTGAGGCATATCGTCATTTTCAAAAACGACGGCATCCGCCTGCAGCCCGACGACACTGTGTCGATCACATGGGACGACTTCGTGCGCCTCGGCATGAGCGCGACTCCCGCCGAGCAGCGCGAGCTGCAGGCCCGCACCGACCGCGGACTCCCCGACGACATGGCCACGCTGATCTACACGTCGGGCACAACGGGCGAGCCCAAAGGGGTGTGTATCACCCACTCCAACTACGACGCGGCCATGGAGATGCACGTCCGCCTGCTGACGCAGATCCGCCCTTCCGACATCAGCATGGCATTCCTTCCGATGAGTCATATTCTGGAGAAGGCATGGTGCTTTTTCTGCCTTTATCGCGGAATCCCGATCGCGGTCAACTACGATCCGCGCGTCATCCAGGACACGATCAAGGAGGTGCAGCCGAATCTGATGTGCTGTGTACCCCGCTTCTGGGAGAAGGTCTATGCCGGAGTGAAGGAGAAGATCGCCGGCATGGGGGCGATGCAGAGACTGATGGTCAGACGCGCGCTGACAATCGGCCGACGCCGCAACATCGACTATCTGCGCCTCGGCGCGCGCCCGCCGCGTCTGCTTGAGGCCGAATATAAATTCTGGGACAAGCGCATCTTCTCGCGACTCAAGCATGCGATCGGCATCCCCGATCCGAATTTCTTCCCGACAGCCGGCGCCCCGCTTTCCGACCGCATCTGCGAATTCATGCGCAGCGTAGGCATCGACATCGTCATCGGCTACGGCCTTTCGGAGACAACGGCCACAGTCAGCTGCTTCCGCCAGACGGGCTATGAGATCGGCACCGTCGGACTGCCGCTCCCCGGCATCCAGGTCAAGATCTCCGACGAAGGGGAGATCCTCGTCAAAGGCCCGAGCGTCACCACCGGCTACTACCGCAATCCCGAAGCCAACGCGCAGGCCTTCACCGAAGACGGATTCTTCCGCACCGGCGACGCCGGACATCTGACCATCGACGGAGCCATCGTGCTGACCGAACGTGTCAAAGATCTCTTCAAGACATCCAACGGCAAATATATCGCTCCCCAGATGCTCGAGAGCCGCCTGGCCGAGAATAAATTCATCGACGAGACCGCCGTCATCGGCGACCAACGCAAGTATGTGACCGCATTGATTGTGCCCAACCTCTCGCAGCTCCGCGCATGGGCCGACGAAAAGCATATCCCCACCGAAGACACCGAGCAACTGCTTCGCAATCCGCGCGTCTACGACATGATCATGGGCGAAATCAACAAGCTCCAGGCCGACCTCGCGGAATTCGAAAAGATCAAGAAAATCACCCTTCTCCCCTATCATTTCTCGATCATGCATGGCGAAGTGACCAACACGATGAAAGTGCGCCGCCCGATTGTGGCGAAGCGATATGCCGCCGAAATCGACGCCATGTATGCCGAATAATCACTTCGAAACACCCCAGCTCACGATGCAATCCGACAACCGACTGACACGCCATATCATAACGGTCGACGCCACACTGCGCGATGCATTCCGGATGCTCAACGCCCTGTCGGGGTCGAACATGACCCTCTTCGCCGTCGACCCCCGGGGCCGACTGGCCGGATCGCTGACCGACGGCGACCTGCGCCGCGCCGTCATCGCCGGACGCTCGCTCGACGACCGTGTGGCCGACGCCATGCGCCCCGACTGCATGAAGCTCCGCCATGGCGAGCAGAGATTCCGCATCGTGGCCGAGGCACGCCGACGCGCGATCAGGATGCTGCCGGTGGTCGACGATGCCGGACTCGTCGTCGAGCTCATCGACCTTCGCAATCTGAAGACCGTCCTGCCGATCGACGCCGTCATGATGGCCGGAGGCCGCGGCGAGCGACTGCGCCCGCTGACCCTCGACTGCCCCAAGCCTCTGCTGAAAGTCGGCGGCAAAGCCATCATCGACTATAACGTCGACGAGCTCATGGCTTGCGGCGTGGAAAACATCTACGTCACTGTCAACTACCTCAAAGAACAGATCATCAACCACTTCGACGCTCCTACCTATCGCGGGAAAGTGGAATGCATCGCCGAGCCCCGGCGACTCGGCACAATGGGGAGCGTAGCCCTGATCGATAGCCTGACGGCCGACCATGTGCTCGTGATGAACTCCGACCTGCTGACCACAATCGACTTCGAGGCCATGTATATCGGACACGCCGAAAGCGGAGCCGCACTGACTGTGGCCGCCATACCCTACACGGTCAGCGTCCCATTCGCCATACTGCGCACAGAAGGCGCTGATGTCAAGGGGCTGACCGAAAAACCGACCTACAACTATTTCGCCAACGCCGGCGTTTACATTATGCGTCGCGAAGTGGCCGAATCAATACCCAAAGGGGAATATCTCGACGCGCCCGACCTTATGACGCGGCTGATCGCCGACGGAGAGACTGTCAGATATTACCCGATCGACGGAACATGGATCGACATCGGCTCCCCCGACGACTACCGATATGCCAACGAGCTGATGAGCCGCTCCGTCAAACTATAACCCCCGGCGCCGAAGCCCGACTCCCCGGCCGAGCACATATCCCTTGACAACGCGCTCGCCGCATAGTGCACACGGCGCCTTAACAATTGAATTTACAATCGTGGCAGACTCCAATTTTATCGATTATGTGAAAATCCTTTGCCGCTCGGGCAAAGGGGGCGCGGGAAGCCGACACTTCCATCGCGCAAAGTATGTGCCCAAGGGTGGCCCCGACGGGGGCGACGGCGGCCGTGGCGGCCACATCATCCTCAAGGGCAACCGCAACATGTGGACACTCCTTCCGCTCCGCTATCAGCGACATATATTCGCCACCGACGGCCAGTCGGGGGGCGCCGGACGATCGTTTGGCAAGGATGGTGAAGACAGAATCATCGAAGTGCCGATCGGCACAACCGTCTTCGACGCCGAGACCGGCGAATTCCTCGCCGAAGTGACCGCCGACGGCGAAGAGCTCAAGCTCCTGCGCGGAGGCAAGGGAGGACTCGGCAACTGGCATTTCGCCACATCTACCAACCGCGCTCCGCGCTACGCCCAGCCCGGCCAGCCGGCCATCGAGAAATCCGTGGTGCTCGAACTCAAGCTCCTTGGCGACGTCGGCCTCGTCGGCTTCCCCAACGCGGGCAAATCCACACTCCTCTCAGCCCTCTCGGCCGCAAAACCCAAGATCGCCGACTACCCCTTCACCACCATGGAGCCCCAGCTCGGCATCGTCAGCTATCGCGACGGCAAATCGTTTGTCATGGCCGACATCCCCGGCATCATCGAGGGAGCCTCGGAAGGCAAGGGCCTCGGACTCCGATTCCTGCGCCACATCGAGCGCAACGCGGTGCTGCTCTTTATGGTGCCCGCCGACAGCGACGACATCAAGCACGACTATGAAGTGCTCCTCAAGGAGGTCAGCGAGTTCAATCCCGAACTTGCCGACAAAAGCCGCGTGCTCGCGATCTCGAAATCCGACATGCTCGACGACGAACTCCGCGACGCGATCGCGCAAGAGCTCCCCGAGGGAGTGCCGACCGTCTTCATCTCGGCTGTGACCGGACAGGGGCTCACCGAGCTCAAGGATCTCCTTTGGCGCGAAATCAATTCGGAAGACAATCTCGTCAAATCGACCATCACCCACCGTCCGCTCGACCGTCGCCACCGCGTCGAAGAGGAAGACACCTTCATCTTCGCCCAAGACGACGACGACGATGACGACTACATGCCCACAACCGACGAAGAATGGAATTCCGAATTCTGGGATGAGGAAGACCGTGTCAACGGCCCGGAGCAGTAAATACGCCTCTCGCGCATCGAGCGGCATCCCCTCCATAATTCATTCAAATGACCCTGCATCATTCCCCCCTTAAGATAGATCTGTCGGGGATCATACGCTCAAGGCTCGGCAGCCGCTCGCGCATGATCCCCGGCGTTTTGCTGCGCATGCTCGAAGGGATCATCTGCCAGGACGAGCTCAACCGACTGCTCGAACTGACATTCCCCGAACGCGGCAGCCGCTTCTCGCTCGCGCTCCTTCGCGAACTCGACATCGACGTCACGACCGAAGGACTCGACAATCTCCCTCAGGCCGAAGCGTTCGAATGGGCCTCCAACCATCCGCTCGGCGGCCTCGACGGCATCGCGCTTGTAGGCATCCTCGGCCGCAAATATGGCGACGACCGTCTGCGGGTGCTTGTCAACGACCTTCTGCTCAACGTCGAGCCACTGCGCGACGTGTTCCTCCCCGTCAATAAATTCGGGGCCCAGGGACGCCGCAACGCAGTGGAAATCAACCGCGCCTTCGCCGAAGGGAAGCAGATACTGATGTTTCCGGCCGGCCTCGTGTCGCGCATCCACCCCGACGGCGAGATCCGCGACCTCGAATGGCAGAAAGCGTTTGTGGTCAAAGCGCTTGAGTTCGGACGCCGCATTGTGCCGGTCAGATTCGAGGCTCTCAATTCGCAACGCTTCTACCGCACGGCACGCTGGCGCAAGCTTCTGCGGCTGAAAGTCAATATCGAGCAGGTGCTCCTCCCCTCCGAGCTCTGCCGCGCACGGGGCAAAAAATTCCGCATCATCTTCGGCGAGCCGATAGATCCGGCGCCCCTTCGCGCCTCCGGAATGACCCCGGCTCAGATAGCGGCGATGATCCGCAATCGTGTGTGTGATCCCGATTTCAAGGCAGCCCGTTGATTTTTTAACGGTTTCATCACATCAGCTCGCGAAATTTTTATTAATTTTGCAATTTGAAGTTGCCGCGACGCAACGCCGGTGGATTCCGATCGGCCGGAATGCAGTCGACAACGCGGATCGCGCATCCGGCATCCGATCATCATCAACATCCCAACTAATTATCTGACAAGTGGATACTAAGTACATTTTCGTAACAGGCGGCGTTGTTTCATCGCTCGGCAAAGGGATCATCTCCTCCTCGCTTGCACGCCTGCTCCTTTCAAGAGGTTATCGCGTCACTATCCAGAAGTTCGACCCCTACATCAACATCGACCCCGGCACGCTCAATCCCTATGAGCACGGCGAATGCTACGTCACCGCCGACGGCCACGAAGCCGACCTCGACCTCGGACACTACGAACGATTCACAAACATCCACACTTCCAGGGCCAACAACATCACCACAGGCCGCATCTATCAAAGCGTAATCGACAAAGAGCGCCGCGGCGACTATCTCGGAAAGACCGTACAGATAATCCCCCACATCACCGACGAAATCAAGCGCAACGTCAAGCTCCTCGGCAACACCGGAAAGTATGACTTCGTCATCACCGAAATCGGCGGCACTGTCGGCGACATCGAGTCGACCCCCTTCCTCGAGGCTGTCCGCCAGCTGAAATGGGATCTCGGACGCGACGCCCTCTGCATCCATCTGACATATGTGCCCTATCTCAAGGCGGCCAAAGAGCTCAAGACAAAGCCCACCCAGCACAGCGTCAAGATGCTCCAGCAAGTCGGAATCCAGCCGGATGTGCTTGTGCTCCGCACTGAAAAGGAGATCCCCCCGACGATGCTCCGCAAAGTGGCTCAGTTCTGCAACATCACTCCCGACGCCGTCACCCAGAGCCTCGACGCACCGACGATCTACCGTGTGCCCCTCCTCATGCACGAGCAGAAGCTCGACCAGATCGTGCTCAGCAAAATGGGACTCCCCTCCGACGGCGAGCCCGACCTCCACGCATGGATGGATTTCCTCCATAAGCTCGAACACGCCGAGAAAGAGGTCAGAATCGGACTGGTCGGGAAATATGTCGAGCTGCAGGACGCCTACAAGTCGATCAACGAAAGTCTCTTCCAGGCCGCGACTTACGCCGACCGCAAGCTCCGCCTCGAATATATCCACTCCGAAAAGCTGACTCCCGAGAACGTGGCGTCACGCCTCGAAGGCCTCGACGGAGTCATAATCGCTCCCGGATTCGGACAGCGCGGCATCGAAGGGAAGTTCACAGCCATCGAATACTGCCGCACCCACGACATCCCGACCTTCGGCATCTGCCTCGGAATGCAGTGTATGGTGATCGAATTCGCCCGCAACGTGCTCGGCCTTGACGACGCCAACTCCACGGAGATGGACACCAAGACTCCCCACAACGTCATCGACCTTATGGAAGAGCAGAAAAGCATCTCCGACCTCGGCGGCACAATGCGACTCGGCGCCTACGAATGCCGACTCACGCCCGGATCGAAAGCGGCCGAAGCCTACGGAGCCGAAACCGTCAAAGAGCGCCATCGCCACCGCTTCGAATTCAACTCCGCCTATCGCTCGAAATTCGAAGAAGCCGGCATGAAATGCGTCGGCGAAAACCCCGACACCCATCTGGTGGAAGTGGTCGAAATCCCGGAGAAACGCTGGTTTGTCGGCACTCAGTATCATCCCGAATACCAGAGCACCGTCCTCTCTCCCAACCCCCTCTTCCTCTCATTCATCAACGCCGCGATCGAATACGGCGACACCAAAAACAAAGACAACTAATTCAATTTCCCCACTCAATCCGCCCCGCCTTCGGGGGGATTCCGACTGTAAAGAGAAATGGATAAAAACACAATCTACGGCCTTATTCTCATGGCCCTCGTGTTCTTAGGCTTCATGTGGCTCCAGCCGAAGCCCGAGACCGTCGACGCCGGCCGCGAGACAACCACCGCCGAATCAGCCACCCGCCCCAACGCTACGGGCTATGACGCCCTTTCGGCCACCGAGACCGACTGGCTCCGGAAAAACCTTGCCGCCAACGGCGACGTCAAGACCCTTGACGACGGCCGCCGAGTGTATACCCACACCGACGCCACATTCGCCCTCACTCTCGACGGCGACTCGATCTATGGCACTGTGCGCGACGCCGCCGGCGCCGAGCATTCGTACGCCTCGCTCTTCGGCCCGGATCATGCCGGACTCTCCGAAGCCGCTCAGCGCGAACTCGTAGAGAAACTCCGCTCGATGTCGACCTCGATGGGTCGATTCGGAAAATTCACCCGATTCCTCTCGGGCGACAACCGCGAAATAACCCTCGACAACGATGTGCTCGCGCTGACGATCAACACCCGGTCAGGATCGATCACCAAAGCCGAGCTCAAGAAGTATGACTCCGAATATTCGGCCGACGAGAGCAAGAAAGTGCGCAATAAGGTCGTCATCTTCAACGACTCCACCAACACTTTCAATTTCACTCTCCCCCTCGCCCAGGCGATCGAGACCAAAGATCTCTACTTCACTCCCCGCCAGGTCAACGACTCCACGCTCGTCATGGCGCTCGAATTCGCTCCCGACACCTACTGGGGAATCGAATACACGCTCCCGCGCGGCGACAACTATGTCATCGGAATGCGCATCGTGCAGCAGAACATGGACAAGGTGGTCGAGACCAACAACCGCATCCTGACATTCGACTGGCATCAGCAGATCAAGCGTCAGGAGCAGGGTCGCATGTTTGAGGAGCGCAATTCGGGCATCTTCTATAAATTCGCCGGCGGATCGGTTGAGAATCTTTCCGAGAGCAAGAATGATTCGGGGGAGCGCCAGGCGAAGGTGAAGTGGATCGCTTTCAAGAATCAGTTTTTCTCTTCGGTGATGATCGCCGACAAGAATTTCAACAACGCCGATCTCGACTCGAAGGTGATCAAGAATTCCGATTATCTGAAGGATGTGACGGCCCACGCCACAGTCAACGACTATGACTGGACCTCGGCCTCGCCCGTAGGGTTCAATCTCTATATCGGCCCCAACCTCTATCCCCTTCTCTCTCATCTCGACAAGCAGATCTCGCCCGACGAGGATCTGAATCTGACTCGCCTCATCCCGCTCGGCTGGACCCTCTTCCGCTGGATCAACGTCGGCGTGGTCATCCCGGTGTTCAGCTTCCTCGGCAAGTATATCCAGAACTACGGCATCATCATCCTGCTGCTGACGATCTTCATCAAGCTCGTGCTCTTCCCGCTGACATTCAAGAGCTACAAGAGCCAGGCCAAGATGCGCATCCTCGCTCCCGACATTCAGAAGATCAACGAGAAATATCCGGGCCAGGAGAATGCCATGACACGCCAGCAGAAGACCATGGCGCTCTATAGCAAAGCCGGCGCCAACCCGATGTCGGGATGTCTGCCGACGCTCCTGCAGATGCCGATTCTCTTCGCTATGTTCACATTCTTCCCCTCGGCGATCGAACTTCGCGGCCAGAGCTTCCTCTGGGCCCACGACCTCTCGGCGCCCGACGCCATTGTGTCATGGAGCACCTACATCCCGCTGATCACTCCCTATTTCGGCAATCACATCTCACTCTTCTGCCTGCTGATGACGGCTGTCAACATCATCTATACCTACATCAACATGCAGAACTCTCCCGGACAGATGCCCGGCATGAAATGGATGATGTATCTGATGCCGCTCTTCTTCCTGGTGTTCTTCAACAACTACGCCGCCGGCCTTAGCTACTACTATTTCCTCTCGCTGCTGATCACGATCATGCAGACCTATGCGTTCCGCTATTTCATCAAGGAGGATAGTGTGCGCAAGGCGATGGCCGAGGCTGCGAAGAAGCCGAAGAAGAAATCCGGATTCATGGCACGCATCGAAGAGATGCAGCGCCAGCAACAGCAGATGCTCAAGGAGCAACAGAAGCGTCAGGGCAAGCGTTAAGCTCGCCCCGGCCGACGACTGACGCTCCACGACGTTGACAACTCCCAACGATTAGATGTGAAAGACTTACGCACCATACGGATCTTTCTGACCGTGATTTTCTTCGCGGCCACCGTTGCCCTCCTTTTTGTCGGACGCGGACTGATCCCTATGGCCTCTGCGGCGGCGAAGGTACAGATTGTGCCTTCCGCTTTGGCCGCCACAATTGGCGCCACGGGCTTCTGGCTCGTGGCGACAATCGTTTTCGGACGCATCTATTGCTCCACCGTCTGCTCGATGGGCGCGATCCAGGATTCCGCCAATTGGCTGCGGCGCCAGATCAGAGCCGTGCTGAGGGCCCGCGGAGTCGAAGTGCGCTCGCCATTCACCGGCCGCCTGATGCTGCGCTCCTATTCTTTCCGCCCGCGATGGCGGGGCCGCAAAGTGATTCTCTTCATCTATCTCGCGCTGCTGCTGGCCGGTGCTTCATCGCTGGCGTGCCTGCTTGAGCCATGGAGAATCCTCAAGGCCGCGGCCGCCGACGTCAATCCAGCGCTGAGCGGCCATCCGGGAATGATGATCGTCGGCGACACGACGTTCGGAGTTGTCTACGGCATCGCAGTCACTTTCGGAATATGGCTCAGCGCTCTGCTTCACGGGCGCCGGTTTTGCACCAACGTCTGCCCGATCGGCACTGTGCTTGAATGCGTCGCCGAGCGGTCGGTCTATCGCATCGAAATCGACCCCGACCGCTGCGTCAACTGCATGCGTTGCGAAGCGATCTGCAAGGCCGAGGCCATCGATGTCTCGGCGCGATTGGTCGACAACGGCCGTTGCGTGCGCTGCTTCGATTGCCTGAAAGTCTGCAACGACGATGCCATACGGCTTCAGCGCGGCAACAACCGGCGTGCCAACCCGCTGCTGACGCCGAATTCCTAATTAAACCAAACTCTATCCCCCCCCACACATACGCGCCATGCGACAATATCTTGAATTACTGCGTCACGTGCTCGACAAAGGGTCGGTCAAGGAAGATCGCACCGGCACGGGCACTATCTCCACATTCGGCTATCAGCTGCGCTTCGATCTGAGCGAGGGCTTCCCGCTCCTGACCACCAAGAAAGTGCATCTGAAGAGCATCATCCACGAGCTGCTGTGGTTTCTCAAAGGCGACACCAATGTCGGCTATCTTCAGCAAAACGGCGTCCGCATCTGGAATGAATGGGCCGATCCCGACGGCGATCTCGGCCATATCTACGGCTATCAATGGCGTTCGTGGCCCGGCTACGACGGCCGCGCGATCGACCAGATCTCCGAAGCTCTGCGCATGATCCGCGAGACTCCGGATTCGCGCCGCATCATCGTCAGCGCATGGAATGTGGCCGATCTCGACAATATGAATCTCCCTCCCTGCCATACACTCTTCCAGTTTTATGTCAGCGACGGCAAGCTTTCGCTCCAGCTCTATCAGCGCAGCGCCGACAGCTTCCTGGGAGTACCGTTCAACATCGCTTCCTATGCGCTGCTATGCATGATGATGGCGCAGGTCAGCGGTCTGCAGCCCGGTGAGTTTATCCACACGTTCGGCGATCTGCATATCTATCGCAACCATCTCGACCAGGTGCGTCTGCAACTCGAGCGCGAGCCGCGACAGTTGCCGAAGATGGTGATCAACCCCGATGTGAAGGATATTTTCGGCTTCAAATACGAGGATTTCCATCTCGAAGGCTACGATCCGTGGCCTGCGATCAAAGGGGAGGTGTCGGTATGATCACAATCATAGCTGCCGTAGCCGCCGACGGCGCGATCGGGCGTCGCGGCGATCTCCTTTGGCATATACCCGAAGATCTCCGTCATTTCAAGTCGCTGACGCTCGGCGCCCCCGTAATCATGGGGCGTCTCACCTGGGAGTCGCTCCCGAAGCGCCCCCTCCCGAAGCGACTCAATATCGTCGTCACTCACGATCCGGCATACGACGCACCCGGAGCCGAAGTAGCTTCATCGCTTGCCGAAGCGATCGAGCTTGCCAAAGCGTCCCGCGCATCCGAGGGGAATCCCGACGGCGACATCTTCATCATCGGCGGCGGACGCATCTATGCCGCCGCACTACCGCTCGCCGACTGCCTCGAACTGACCGAAATCGATGCCGTCGCCCCCGATGCCGACACCTTCTTCCCCCCGTTCAAGGCGGAGGAATGGCAACGCGAAGCCTATCACGACGGTGAGAGCAACGATCTACACTACCAATTCGTCAGATTGGTTAGGCGTCGTTAGGCTCCCTAAAGACCCTAAAGTCCTTAAAGTCCTTAAAGACCCTAAATTCATGATTAATCAGGATAAATCACGATTAATCATGATTAATCTTACTCACGCCTAAACGAAATGCTTCGCATTGCAATCATAAATAAATCCGATTCGACCGGGGGCGCGGCCGTAGTGTCGCGCCGACTGATGGAGGCGTTGCGCCGCGAGGGCGCCGACGCCCGGATGCTCGTGGCCGAACGGCTCTCCGACTCGCCGCATGTCGCGACGATCGCGTCGCCACTGCGCATAAAGGCGGCCTTCGCCGCCGACCGACTGCGTGTGGCACTCGCCAACGGATTCGACCGCGACACTCTCTTCAAGATCGACACGGCCGCGGCAGGGATCGACCTGTCTCGCCATCCGTGGGTGCGCGAGGCCGACGCTATCCTCATCAACTGGATCAATCAGGGTGTGCTCTCGCTCGGCGGCATCCGCCGATTGCTCCGCGCAGGAAAGAAGGTGGTTTGGACTATGCATGATATGTGGAATTTCACCGGCGTCTGCCATCATGCCGGCGACTGCCTGCGATTCCGCAGCGACTCCCCATGCGGCGGATCATGCGGCGAATGCCCGCTGCTGAAGCGCCACGCATCCCCCTCCGACCTCTCGGCGCGCACTCTCCTCGCCAAGGAGCGACTCTACGACGCAGGGCTGATCAGCTTTGTCGCCGTCAGCCGATGGCTGGCCGACGAGGCCCGCGCGAGCCGCCTGCTGGCCACGCGCGACCTGAGCGTCATTCCCAACGCATTCCCTCTCCCCGACTCATCCATTCTTTCACGACGTATCGGCGCCGACGCTCCGACCCTCAACCTTATCTTCGGAGCCGCCCGACTTGACGATCCCATCAAGGATTTCCCGCTGCTGATCGATGTGACCCGCGCACTGCGCGAGCGGCATCCCGAAGTGGCCGACCGCTGTCGGCTCCACCTCTACGGAGGTATCAAGGACGCGTCGCTGCTCGAACGCCTCGCCATCTCCTACACTCATCACGGCATGATCCGCAATCCCGAGAAGATCACCGATCTCTATCTCGACTCCCACATCGTGCTCTCGACTTCGCGACGCGAGACACTCCCCGGCACACTTATCGAAGGGCAGGCCCACGGCTGTTGGCCCATCGCGTTCCACGCCGGCGGCCAGGGCGACATCATCGCCGACGGGCTGACCGGATCACTGCTCGAACGCTCCGGACATGACGCGGCCGCAATGGCCGATGCCATCGCGGCCGCGCCTGCGATAGATTGTTC
>CAMWNT010000052.1 GCA_947175695.1 uncultured Porphyromonadaceae bacterium | reverse complement strand
TTTATGTTTTCAACAATTCTCATCATTCTTGTGGTGCTTCTGGTGCTTTACTATCTCGGAATGATAGCTATTGATCTTACAAAACCGGATACTGTCCAGAAAGACAGTATCGATGAAGAAGTGGAGATCGACATCAGTGAGGAAGCTGCCGACTTCAAGCCGGTCGAAGTTTCACGAAAGCAACCCACCACAATCATTCCTAATCAAGATTATCAGAATATTGAGCAGGAAGAAGATAATTATCTCAATGCTGTGCGTGTCACTCGCGATAACATTGACCAAATGATGGAAACCATCGGCACTATTCCCGACGAACTCCGAAATCAGAGTCAAGACGGCGCAATGCGCCATCCGGTCATGACTGATGGCATTGCCGTGGCCGACCTTCTCATCAGTGTAGAAGATCTTGCGACAAAAGGACATTCCGATCTTGGCGACATTATCTATGAATGTCAGAATGCCGCATAATCAAAATCCATAACCAACTAAAACCAACTATTATGAAATTTAAAAAGCTAATTTCATCTGTGCGTGGCCAACTGTCGTATCATGCGCCACGCCTTATCCTCGCAACAGTCGTTTTCGCTTTTGCTTTCGCCGATGCATGGGCTGCGGGCGCTAATACAGGCGCCACCGGCTTCACAACTGCCACAACTGAAATCGAAAGCTATAAAGAGCCTGTGTCGAACCTTATGAAGGCAATTGCGGCAGTAATCGCCCTTGTTGGCGCATTCAACGTCTACTTCAAGATGCAGAATGGCGACCAAGATGTTAAGAAGACCATCATGATGACTATCGGTGGCTGCGTGGCCTTTATCGCCATGTCGCAAGCACTTCCGATGTTCTTTGGTTAATCGGTGTAATCATGGCGATAGACCGGACCGAATTTCCTGTATTCAAAGGGATACAGAAACCATTGGAGTTTATGGGGATTAGAGGACGATTCCTCATGTTTGCTGCGGCAACAATCGGCATCTCCTTTCTTGCTTTCATTATTTCGTCAATTGTAATCGGAAAACTCGGTGGGTTTATCGTCATGATGATTACCATCGGCGGTGGACTTGCTACCATCTATATAAAGCAGAAGCAAGGTTTGCATAACAAGCGGATCGACAAGGGAATCGTAATCTACAAAACTCTTAAAAAAAGCTAATCATCTCTATGGCAAAAAAGAAGCAAAAACCTTTCGATGGAATTTACGCTCAGCTTGAAGAGACCGAGGGCAATGCGGTTCTTTTCGATGCCAAGGGCGCTCCTTCGGTCATATTCAAGATCCGTAATCCAATTCTGCGGTTATGCACCGATGTTGATCAATATCTTGCTTTTCATGAAGTACTTTCCAATATCGTTCAGACATTGGGCGAAGGATATGCAATTCAGAAGCAGGATATATTCTGCAAACAGGGTTATCATCGTGATGTGGCCGAAGATTCGGATTTCCTTACGAAAAGTTATTTCAGATATTTTGAGGGCCGACAATACACTGAAATCTCCACATATCTGATAATCACCCAAGAACCGATAAAAAGTCAGTTTGTCAAGTATGATCCGAAAACATGGCTTGATTTCAACACCAAGATAACCAAAATCGGTGATATTCTGAAAGACAAAGGAATAACATATCATAAACTTGACAAGAGGGAGGTGAATGAATATGTTCATCGGTTTATGGCTCTCGATTTTCGCAAGGGATCTTTCTCTGTCACCAACATCAAGGCATCCAACGAACATCTGCTATTCGGGAATCGAATGGTCAGATCATTCTCCCTCGTGGATATTGACGAGATCAATCTTCCTTCGATTGTCCGACCGTATATGGAAACTCGCGTCAATGGTTATCCCATCTCGCTTGATCTGCTTTCATTCCTATCGGAAGTGCCGGATGCCGACTGTGTGATCTACAATCAAGTGATTCAGATTCCCGGCCAGCGACGATTATTGCAGAAGCTACAAGGCAAAGCCAAGCGGCATGCGTCAATGCCCGATCCGAGTAATCGTATTGCTCAGGCCGACATTATGGAAGTGCTTGAATTGCTCGCGGTGGATTCAAATCTGCTCGTAAACACCAACTTCAATATAATCGTCTGCTGCCCTCCGGAAAAGGCTACTTCTATCGGATCGTTTATAGAGACAAAGCTCTTTGAAATCGGCATTATGCCGTCGCGTACAGCTTTCAATCAATTGGAACTATTTCGGAACTCATTTCCCGGGTGCGCATATGGATTCAACAGCGACTATGATCTTTTTCTTACTCTTTCCGATGCCGCTTTATGTTTTTTCTTCAAAGAACATCTTAAAGAGTCGGAGCAGACACCGCTTACCACGTACTACACCGACCGTCAAGGACTCCCTGTGTGTATCGACATCACCGGTAAAGAGGGAAAGAAGAAAATGACCGACAACGCCAATTTTTTCTGTATCGGCCCAAGCGGAAGCGGAAAGTCATTCCACATGAACAGCGTCGTCAGACAATTGATCGAGCAAAACACCGACGTTGTAATGGTTGACACCGGCGACTCCTACGAAGGTATCTGTGGCTATTTCGGTGGAACATACATCAGCTACTCAAAAGAGAAGCCGATTTCGATGAACCCCTTTAAGGTTACGCGAGAGGAATATGATCTTAACTTCGGCGAGAAGAAAAACTTCCTAAAATCATTGATCTTTCTAATCTTCAAAGGAAACGCCGTGCCGTCAAAGATTGATGATATGATCGTCAACCAGACGATTGTGGAATATTATGACGCATACTTCCATCCTTTTGACCGCTTCACCGATCTTCAGCGTGAGGATCTACGGCAGAAATTGCTTGTGGCGGCCAAGATGGAGAATGATTATGAAAAGGTCATCAAGGAGATGGACGACATCGAGGAGCAAATCAATAAAGAAGCTCCTAAGATTGAAAGCCGTGCTCTCATGCTCCCATCCGAAGAGCGTAGGATCAAGATTTTGCGTCAGTGCAGGTCATTCCGTGCCATTATAGAGGATGATGGTGCTTCTGAGGCAGAAAAGCTGCAGGCTCATTCCAAGCTTGAACTCTACAAGAAAGAATTGTATGAAAATTCGATGCTCATAAAGATTGATCGACAGATCGACCATATGGAGCAGCAGAAGCGTCGCTTGAAAGTGACTGAGCTTTCATTCAATTCCTACTATGAGTTTGCACTTGAACGCATTCCTCAGATCACATCACTTGAAAAGATCAAATTCGACATCCGGGATTTCGCAGCCATTTTGAAGCAGTTCTATCGAGGCGGTGAATTGGAGACGACACTTAACTCCGATCTTGACACAAATCTTTTCGATGAGCGGTTTATCGTTTTTGAAATCGACAAGATCAAAGACGACCCGGTACTATTCCCGATTGTAGTGTTGATCATCATGGACGTATTTCTGCAAAAAATGCGTATCAAGAAAGGACGCAAGGCATTGATCATCGAGGAAGCCTGGAAAGCGATTGCTTCCCCGACGATGGCCGAGTATATCAAGTTTCTTTACAAGACAGTCCGAAAGTTTCACGGCATAGCCGGAGTGGTCACTCAGGAGCTTAATGACGTGATCGACTCGCCGATTGTCAAAGAGGCGATCATTAATAACTCTGATGTCAAGATCCTTCTTGACCAGACGAAGTTTAAGGATCGTTACGATGATATTTCAGCTATTCTCGGGTTGACTCAGATTCAGAAACAGCAGATCTTTACTATTAATGCTCTTAACAACCACGACAACCGAAATTATTTCAAGGAGGTGTGGATCTGTCGTGGCCAGAACTCGGATGTTTTCGGAGTTGAAGAACCGCCGGAATGCTATTGGGCATATACTACGGAACGCGCCGAAAAAGAGGCATTGAAGATCTACATTGCCCATTACGGCAATATTCAAAAAGCCATCACGATGATAGAGAACGATCGTCGCAAGCTCGGGATCTCTAAGTATCTTGATTTGGCAGTAAAAATCAATCAACGTCAAAAAGTTATGGAGTTATGGACATAAAACGATTAGGCAGATTCTTATCATTTGCCATGTTATTGGCTTTTTCTATGCTTAAGGTCAATGCTGCCGTCAAGATAGTATATGATCCGAAATGTCAAGCGGCGGTAATAGCCAACCTTGGCATACAGACTGCCGTAGAAACGCAACATAATCAGGAACTTGATTCCATATTATACGAGAAAGGGAATACTCTAAAGTATGCTACGGTAATGGCGACTATCGCTGAATCGTATCAATACGCTATGCAGAATATCAAAGGTTTTGGCCAAGAAAGTAAGTATTATACTGAAATCGCCTTATGCTCTTATGATATTTTCAGTCGTATTCCGGAAGTCGTCTCCGCGATCGGCCACGCGAAGATTCAGCAGAAAGCGATTTGCATTAAGGAGTTGAGTGATTTATATATCAAGAGCGAACAACTTGTTAATGATTTTATCAATATCGTCAACAATTCCAGAGTGCGAAATCCGCTCCCAAGTGGTTCGGTTCAGAACAAGAATGATGGATATAACCTTCTCGACAGATACGACCGTTTGGCAATTGCGATCCGGATTTACACTGACCTTACAAAGATCCGCTATCAATTGGAGATTATAGAAAGAATGGCCAAATATGCTTCTTGGAACGACCTTTTTTTTCAGATTGATATAGAATCGTGGGCGGCGGTGGTGCATGGTATGAATATAGCTAATCTTCTAATCTCCAAATGGAACAATCTGCTATGATGTCGATCCGAACTTATGTGACCCGATTCCTCGTGGTAATCGGTTGTATGCTTATTCCTTTTACAGGAAGATGCAATGTCGTAACGCCCGATGATCTGCCGACGCATGAAGCTCTTATCGACCTGCATAAGAAGATCAAGAGCGATGAAGATGCTGCTCTGAAACGACTCGCGACGAGTACTGCGATTCAGGATATGATCGCGACTGGGTCGGAAAAATTCAAGACGGCAAGGGCGACTCTCGATTCCAAGCTGAATAATGCATATTCCTATGTCATGCTGGCGGCAGCTCTAAGCACAACGGCCGCATCACTTTATCAGCTTTCTACGGAATATGCTGATTTTACGGTCAATACCTACAACTATGTTGCAAAGAAGCCTTTTGTGGCGTGGTATTATATGAATGCCAATGCCGCGATCGTGCGCGAGGTGAAGCATTGTCGCAACCTATATATGATGATGGCTGCGAGCGGCTTGAATATATGGCGAGCGTCGATGAGTGATAAGATCAATCTGGTCTACACATTGAAAACAAGTATAGACCGTGCGAGGAGTATTCTTTACAACGCCAATATATATTGTTATCTGATCGTCAACACCGACTGGCATCCGGATTACATATGGGAGATTCTGACATCCGATCTCAAGGATGAGATTGTCGAACGTCTTATCCACGAGTGGAACAGTAGATTATAACAAAATCATAACATCATGAAATTTCGAATTTTAATGTTGGCATTTGCAGCCGTGATTCTTTTCGACTGCCATGCCCAGACGGTTCAGATCGTCGATGACGAAGAGAAGCGCAAGATCTGGCAGTCAATGGAGGGGGGCGAATGGGGATTCTCTCCCGGTTTTTACTATTGGTTGCTTCACAAGAATTATTCAGGCGCTTCTCTGAAAGGCTTTTCTGTGAAATTTGATGCCGGCAAATCTAATGTCGGTCAGATTGCTCCTGTGCGCATCACAGCAGCGGCGACTCAGAATCTAAAAAGGAAAGAGGCCATCAAAGAGAAAGAACGTATCCATGAGCCTTATAAAGAGGATCTGGCTAATCAGGCCGACAGACTTGTAGATGTGTCGTATGCCACATATAAAGACGAATTCAACCGCATGCAGGATATTATAGAGGAAGGACTGTTGATTTGCATGAATCGCAGTCGTGGGGAGATGACCCGAGCGGTTGAAGAAATCATGCGCAAGAATGCGATTGTATGTGAGAATATTTCATATATCCATGATACAGGAGTTGATGCGCAACTTTCCAACTCACGGAGACAGAAAGCTTATGAGGAAGCCAAATCTGAGATGCAGCAGCTTGTCAACCGCACGGTGCATCTCACTGCACTTGCCGTAACCCTATATAAATAAGTGTCGCTATGCATTTACTAAGTATATTGTGTACGATGGGACTCCCCAGCATAGATCAAAGTTTAGTGGGTATGCTGGGCAAGATGGAGTCGATTCCGCCGTTTATAGTATCGCTCGAAATGTTGGCGAAGGTAGTAGGTGGTTGTATCGCATTAGGCATCGGCTCGTATGAAAGCTGGATGATGATGCTTGGTCGTCGTGGCATAGATGTAATGAAGCTACTGAGAATTGTCATAATATCATTCTGTATAACGTTTTCAAGTACTATATGTAGCTCTTTACAATCAATGACAACGAGCCTTGAATCTCAGTCAAAAACAAGTGCTTTGGGTAAATTAGAAGAAGTGGCCTTTCAAGAGAAGGTGGTAGCTCAGTTGCAGAAAGACTATCTTGAAAAACTTAGAGCTGTGCAGGATTCTATCGCCCAGGTTGAGAAGATTGAAAAGTTAGGTGAAGATGCCTCATGGTATGAGGAAATGCTATATAGTATCACTTCTTTGGGTGACACAATCAGTAATTTTACCAAACGTGCGGCACTCGCAGCGGAAACAAAAATCAGCGAATGGATTAATGATATAATCCGATTTGTTGGTATGCTTATTTTTCAGATGGTGCTTTATGGTTTATTAGTTGCCCAACGGCTTTGTATGGCGATCCTTGCAGGTTTCGCACCATTAATGTTTGCGTTATCTCTTGCGCCGCCATGGAAGTCGGCATGGAGTCAATGGATGTCGAAATATATTACTGTCGGTCTGTGGGGATTCGTTGCATGGGTTGTCGTTTATTATGTTTGCTGGATTCTATTATATACCCTTGAACTTGATACGACAGCTTATTCGGAGCTCATAGGACACGGTCAAATCGATAATTCTTGGGAGCAGATTGGTACTCTTGGCTTGCAAGGCGTCGGTTCAAACTGTATGTATGTTATGGGAATGCTTGTAGGAGCGTATGTTCTTCAGATGGCGCCCGAAATTGCATCTTGGCTCATTCCCGGTGGCGTAAGCAGCGGAGCAGGTCATCAGGCCGGCAGCGCGGTGATGGCCGGCGCAAGCATGGTTGCCGGCGGAGCAAGTGCAGTGGCCGGAGCGATCGGAGGCCAAGCCGGGAAAAATCTACAGGGTAAACAATGGGATAAAGGTCCGGAAACTGTGAAAATAGAACGAGATACCCCCTATAAATTACGTGAATAAATCGGTTAAATCAAGTATGCTTATACAATCTTTAGAACAGAAAACACGACTCGCACTGACGACAGTATTACTTACTGTCGTCGGATGCAGTCTGATCTGTGGATTCACTGTATGGAAGGCTTTTTCTTTAGTGGAAAACGAGCGGCACCAGATCTATATTCTTGATGGCGATATTCCGTTTCTTGCGGAACGCGCCAATCTGGAGGCAAATTTTGAAATGGAGGCCAAAGCACATATTCAGCTTTTTCATCATTACTTCTTTAATCTCCCTCCCGATAATGATTTTATCAAGTGGACTTTAGGGAGAGCAATGTATATGGCCGACGGCACGGCATTGAAGCAGAAGCAGGCTATGGATGAAAACGGTTTCTATTCGGATATAATCTCTTCTTCGGCTGTGTGTACCATCATGTGTGATTCAATCAATCTTGATCCGAGCGAGCGTAAATTTACATATTACGGCACGCAGCGCATTAAGAGAAGAACCCGAACCGTCAACCGATCCATGATCACGACCGGCCTTATCGAGAATGTGCCACGCACAAGCAACAATCCTCACGGCCTGATGATCACAAATTGGAAAACAATCGAAAACAAGGATCTGCCGTATTAATCCATGAAACTACTGAAAACTAAACACAGCACAAAGTTTTTCAGCACACTGAAAGATTTGTTGCGTCCGGCATTCGAAAGTATCGGATTGAAATTGCGGTTGGGGGCGAGAGTCAGATTGATGAATATCCGCGCAACCGCGAATCCGAGAAAGTACATGCTTCGGTTTATGAGTGTGTTCGGAATATTGCTTGTGGTCAATATTCTCCTTTGCTTTTTTCCCGCATCAGAGAAGGATAATTCCGACTTAGGGATAGCAACAGTCTCTCCGGCCATGAACGGATTCAGTCAGTTGCAGGCGGCAAAGGATTATCATGATGAAGATCTGAAAGAAATGAGATTGAAAGCAGTGGCTCTGAAACACGACCTTGATTCTTTGATCGCCATCGAGCATAAGACATACGATGACTCTTTGAAGATCAAGAAAAAGCATAGGCAGGTTCAGATAATCGTCAACAATCTATACCCAAAGAACAATGAGAAAAATTAATTTCAAACAACCGAAGTATATTTTCCCGGCTGTCATTTTTATCCCTCTTGTCAGCCTCGCATATTTCGTGACCGAGATGTTTGCCGGAAATGATTCGGGCCCGAAGGTGGCCACGGATCAGATCAGCACGGCGTTGCCATCGGCGAACGCCAACGAACCCAAAGATAAGTTATATGAGATGGAACACCGATTCGGAGGTGAAGATGCCTATACTGCTGTCGGTGCTATCGGAGAGGACGATCGTGACACCGAGACCATCGAGCATGACTATTCCGAAGATGAACTTGATGCCATCGATGCCGCCGAAGCCGAGCGCATACGGCAACAGCGCGAGATGGAACAATTGGAGCGATCGCTGGCCGAGTCGCGCCGACACATCAATTCCTATCGTGGTTCAGATTCCTACGAAAGCAGTAACGATGATTTCCTTTCAAGTTATGAGGAGATTCAAGAACGCGCTTATCAGCGTCAGCGAGCTTTGGAAGATCGCTACGGAATGAACCGTCAAGATCAAGAGGAGATCGCTGAAAAACGCCGTCAGGATTCTATTGCGCGTGCCAAAGAAATAGAACGCGAGAGAAATAGACCCAATCTTGTGTTGAAGTCGCAGGATGCGAATGCCGACAGATTCAACTCTGTGGTCAGCGACAATTCCGGAATCGACGCGCCTCTGATCCGAGCTATGATCGACCAGACTACCAAAGCGCATGAGGGCACTCGTATCCGCTTCAAGCTTCTCGATAATGTGAAGATTCAAGATGTAACTCTCCCTAAAGGTACGTATCTGTATGGGGTCGTCACCGGATTCGGACAGCAGCGCGTCAAAGCCAACATATCGAGCGTGCTTGTCGGGAATCGGTTTATCAAGATCGACCTTTCCGTATTCGATAACGACGGTATGGAAGGATTCTATGTGCCGGAGTCGGCTTTCCGTGATTTCATGAAGGAGGCAGCCGGTAGCGCCGTGCAACAGAATATCAATTTCGATAGCAGTACAAGCGGTTATGGCGGCATATCGGGCGAAGCTATCGCACTGCAGGCTCTGCAGAATGTCTATAACTCCGCGACTTCGGCGCTTTCGGCCAATATCCGTAAGAACCGTGCCAAAATCAAATACAACACGATCGTCTATCTTATCAATTCAAAAGAGGCAAGATAATAATAATCCAAAATCATAACAGACATGAAACATTTCACTTTCCGCATGGCGACTCTGATCGCCGTCATAGCCGCTTTCTTCAATGCGGCATACGCAGGGCCGACAGCCGGATCACGTAACACTATCGTAGTCAATTCAGATGTGACAACTCATATCGTGATGCCGGAAAATCTTAAGCTCGTAGACATTTCGACAGCTAAGATTATCGGCAACCAGTGTGCCGACAATATGGTTCGCATCAAGCCGCTACCGGCTGATTCTCTGAATGAGGCTTATTATCGCAACAATGAGTTCCTGGGGACAATCACGCTGATCGGCGAGCGACATATAGCTCAGTATGATGTGGTCTATGACAATTCATCGAGAAAAGCAGCAAGCATTTTTAATGTGGCTTACGATCAGATGCAACCATATTCCAATCCGGAGGTGGCAATGTCGCAGGCGGAAATGGCTAAGTTCGCGTGGGCGATATATGGATCGAAGCGGAAGTTTAACAATATCCGCACTAAATCCAACGGCATTAAGGGAGAAGTTTACAATATCTATTCGATCGGCGATTTCTTCTTCATCGATTTCGTTCTGGAGAACAAAACCAATATCGAGTTTGACATCGATGAGATCCGCGTCACTTTGGCCGACAAGAAGGAGACAAAGGCCACCAATTCTCAGATGGTGCAGCTGACTCCGGTCTATACTCTTAATAATGCCGATCGCTTCAAAAAGAAGTATCGTCAGGTGCTTGTACTCAATAAACTCACTTTCCCCGAGGAAAAGGTAGTCAATATAGCAGTTTCGGAAAAGCAGATCAGCGGACGCACACTGACTCTTTCTCTTGATTATGCCGATGTACTCAATGCCGATGGCTTCGATATGTCGAAAGCCGAAAACAACAAGCCGGTCTATCGGTATATCGAGGTCGAAAAGCAACGTGGCAATACTGTAGATCAGAAGGATTATCAAAATATACTTGATCAGAACACAGAGCTGAGCAATAAGCTTGTGGCGACCACTCGTGAAGTGAAGCGACTCAAAGAGTCAGCTGAGAATGTCGATATAGTGGAGAAGGAGAATGCGCGTCTGGCCGACGAGTTGGCCGATGCGTCCGCAGAGATCCGTCGGCTGAACGGTCGCATCGAGGAGTTGTCGGTTGCCTATGACAAGATGGAGGCGGCCTATAACGGTGCGAATGAAACAATCCGTCAGATCCTCTCAAAGGATAAATCCAACAAGTAAATCCTCTAATCCACTGTTATCATGAAAAAGTTATTGTTGTTATTGGGATTCGTGATCTCGGTTTTCACTTCTTCTTATGCCGGTGACGGCGATTCGCATCTGACTGCCAATGTCGGTATAATGGCGCCGTATACACTTGATGCCACCATAGGCTATGAGCATCCCCTCGGACATAACGGAGCGATCGAGATCTACGGCGAAGCCGGCGACCACTGGCAGACTCCCGTATGCCACATGTTTTGGAAAGGGTGGTTCTGGGACGGAGGTATTCTCTATAAGCATAAGATCGCCCGATTCAAGAATGGATCGCTTCGCGCGATGGGTGGAGTGCAGACCGGCCTGACTCAGAAGAAATATTTCTTCGGCTGTGAGCTTGGACTGGAGTATGAACATGTGTTCGCCAACAATTGGGCACTTTCCATCCGTCAGAAAAACACTGTCAATTTCCTTCATGGCGATGTGTTCCGCTGTGGTTTTATGATCGGCGTGAAGATACCGCTCTGATGTCTTGATCAATTTTATTCATCCATTCAATTCCCTCACGTATGGCATTCGATGAAACCAAGGAGCAACAGCAGATGTACAACTATTTCCGCTCTTGCATCTATATTTTTCTCATAATCGAGATTATTATGAATCTCCCTGTGCCGGCCAATGGCGCGATATTTCACTTTTTGGTTGAGTTGCTTGGCCGATTCAAGATCTTTAATTCAATCGGCGGCTGCAAGATAGTGGAGATCATATGTATCTGCATAGTGTGTATCGGCACTACCGCTAAGAAGAGTCTGCGCTTCAATCTGCGGACGATGGTGATCTATCCACTTGTGGCAGGAGTCGTACTTGTCGCGCTTTGCTTCTGGTTTCATGGAATGTCTTTGTCGGGAATGTTGTTTGGCTTCCCGACAAATCGGATGCTGTATGCGGTTTGTTCCGTGCTGGGCACTATGCTCATACAACAGGGTCTTGACGGCATAGCGCGTTATTATAATCACAAAGTCGGCGACGACCGCTTTAATTTTGAAAATGAATCGTTCGAGCAGTCGCGCGAATTGGCCGAAACTCCCTATTCGGTCAATATCCCGATGCTTTTCTATTTCAAGAAAAGACTTCATAAGGGATGGATCAATATTATCAATCCGTTTCGCGGTACTATCGTTTTGGGTACTCCCGGTTCGGGTAAGTCGTTCGGCATCATCGATCCGTTTATCCGTCAGCACTCCCGAAAGGGTTTTGCGATGATGGTTTATGACTATAAATTCCCGACTCTGGCCAAGACTCTGTTCTATCAGTATTGTAAGAATAAGAGATATGGCAATCTCCCCGATGGATGCGGATTCCGAATCGTCAATTTTACCGACGTGGAGTATTCCAATCGTGTTAATCCTATTCAGCGGAAGTATATTCCCGATCTGACCGCTGCCTCGGAAACGGCAGCCACATTACTTGCTTCACTCAATAAGGGTGGCGGCGAGAAGAAAGGTGGATCGGAGCAGTTCTTCACCAATTCTGCGGAGAACTTCCTTGCGGCGATCATTTATTTCTTTGTCAATTTCCATCCGGTGGGATTTAAGAATGGAAAGAAGCTAAATCGCTTCATTCTGCACAATGGTCGTAAATTGCAGGTGTTCATTCGCTATTGGGACGACCTTGTCGCCGTTGATGAACATAACAATGTAGTGCTTGATTTCATCAATAATCTCAATCGGAGCGTGGCGACAGACGAGGATCACATGTTTGTTGACCTGAATGGTTTTGAATATATCGATATGAGGGGGGCGAAGATCCGCATTGATCGGTGCTGGTATGAGGATGAGCATGGCAATGAGGTTGAACCCGATACTGTGACCGGTGAGTTTTCCGACATGCCTCACGTACTTTCGTTCCTTGGTCAGCCGTATGACAATGTGTTCGATATTCTGATGCAGGATGACAGGATTTCTTCGCTGATGGCGCCGTTCCAATCGGCATATAAGAATAAGGCTAATGATCAGCTTGAAGGTATGGTCGGCACTTTGCGCGTCAATGCGGCGCGTCTGGTTTCGCCCGAGGCCTACTGGGTATTTACGGGCGATGACTTCGATCTGAAAATTTCAGATCCGAATAATCCGAGTTATCTTGTCATAGCCAACGATCCGGAGAAGGAACAGGTGATCGGCACACTGAATGCGCTGGTTTTGAATCGACTCATTACTCGCGTCAATTCTAAGGGAAATATTCCTGTCAGCATAATCGTGGATGAGTTGCCGACTCTATATTTTCACAAGATCGACCGATTGATCGGCACTGCCCGATCAAATAAAGTGGCCGTCACATTGGGTTTTCAGGAGCTTCCGCAACTTGAATCCGATTATGGTAAAGTCGGGATGCAGAAGATCATTACGACGTGTGGTAATATCTTCATGGGTGCTGCACGCAATAAGGAGACGCTTGAATGGGCACAGAATGACGTATTCGGTAAGGCGAAGCAGACTTCCACTTCGATCACAATCAACGACTCCAGAGTGTCGACTTCAATTTCGGAAAAAATGGATTATCTTGTGCCGGCGGCAAAGATCGCCGATATGGCGACAGGATGGCTGGCCGGACAGGCGGCTCGCGACTTCACGGCGACCGATCCTCGGAATCTGAGCAATTTCAATATCGAGGAGTCGGATGAGTTCAAGACCTCCAAATATTTCTGCAAAACAAATTTCGATATGGAGAGACTGAAAAGCGAAGAAGAGAAGTATGTCGATCTTCCCAAGATTTACAGTTTCGACGACGAAAGAGAAAAAGAAATTATGCTCAATCGTAATTTTAAACGTGTCAATCAAGAGGTTGATGACATGGTTAATGAACTGTTGGGCCTCATACGAAAGGATAAAGCCGAGAATAAATAATCGGTAAACTATATTACATTGTTACTGCGTTACTCTGTTATTCGTAATCTTCTTTACTTATAGGTTCAGTTACTTTTATTTTTTTCGCGTTGTTGTTTTCCGAACCCTGCGCCGATTGCCGGCGCAGGGTTTTTATTACGCTGACCACGGCACTGATGTAGCCGGGATTCTCTGCATATCCGATGTCGCGAAGCCAATACAGGTAGTTGCCTCCCTTATATCGATACTGCACTTTGGTGTAGTAGGCTCTGACCGATTCCGTCCAGTGGTCGAATTCATAGTATGTCTTTGTCCGTGGATTGGTAAGGCCGAAGAGATTGTTTTTGGTTTTGCAAACATTTGATGTGAACCATCCGGTTTCAAGTATCGCCTGAGCCAGTACGATCTCGGGATGTTTAAGCTCGTTTTTCTTTATTTCCCTTATGAGATTTGCTATCGTCAATTTGGGCAGATTGCTTTCTTTCCGTTCGATCTTCACGCGTCTCCTCACGTTCCGTTTTCGGGCATTTGCGTATGGATATGCAATTTTCTCCGTTTCATCGACTTCGATGGCCGGAATGGTGTCGGCAGGATTGAATGGCTCTTCAATTACTTGGGGTTCAACTGTTTGCACTGTTCGTTTTTGCTCAATCGGCGTATCTCTGGTGATTGTGTAGAACTGTGCTTGTGTCTGGAACGAAACGAAAAAGATAATTGTCAGAAAAAAAAAGTGTTGCATTTTCTTTTTTTAATTTATGGTGATATAATTTTGCACGTGAAATATCGCTTCTGACCACAAATTTAATTCATTTATTTTTATCATGAAAATAAGCAACAATATTATTAATGAGAGCCTTCCTTATCAGCAGCTGGAGCATGTCGGTATAAGCCGACAGATGGCCGATAGACTGCCGGAAGATGTCAAATCAGCGTTGCTGACCGGCGCCACAACTCCGTTGATGCAACTTAATATTAAGGCATCTAATGGGGTAGTGGTGACTATTCCCGCGAGGTTGCAGGTGGTAGAAGGTAAGGATGGTCAGAGTATGCTCATGGCATATCCGGCCAGACGCGATATTTCACAGGCGGCAAGCACTACATTGAATCTTTCAGAAGTCGAGAAATCTCAGCTTGGAAAGGGCAATGTTATAGCTAAGGAGATCGACGGTCAAAAGCAGTATCTTCAACTCGATCCGGTCACTAAGTCGGTGATTCGACGCGATGAGAAGAGTGTGATGATCAATCCCGTTCTCGCCAATATCGAGAAGATTAAGGATATTCAGCTCGGCAGTCAGCAAAAGGAGCAGGCCAAGAATGGTCGGCCAATCGAGCTGACGTTGGGCGACACAAAGGTGTCTGTCGGAGTGGATCTCAAAGAGCCGCAGGGTTTCAAGATAATGAAAGGCGATCTTAAGGAGTGGGAGCGTAGGCAGCAAATTCGCTATGACGTCGCCCATCCCGAATATGTCGGCCTGTTGCAGACGGATAAGAATCGGTGGGAGTATCAGAAGATTGTAGATCGTCAATCTACCGAAAGAGCTATCAAGCTTGACGGCGCAAAGAAAGAGGAGTGTCGAGAAGGTGGTTTGAGAATTTAATCACGGATAAACGATTTTTTGATATGAAAGCCAAGACAGAATCTAAATCCGTAATTTCCGACCCTCTTTTGAAGCAATTTGAGGAGATGAAGAAAAAGCATCCCGATGCGATTTTGCTTTTTAGAGTCGGTGATTTTTATGAATGTTTTAAGCAAGATGCGGTAAAAGCGTCGGACATCCTGGGTATCTCAGTGTCGCGCCGACAGAACGGCACAAATAAGCCAATCGAGTTCACCGGATTCCCGCATCATGCGCTCGACACCTACCTGCCCAAACTCGTAAGAGCCGGGCAACGCGTGGCGATTTGTGAACCGCTTGAAGACCCGAAGTTGTCGACTACGCGTGTCAAACGTGGTAGCGGCGAGCCTGTGGCTGCCTCCAATGAGAAGAAAGAGGAAGAGTCGGAGGCGAAGAAAACTACGCGGAAGCCGCGAGCCAAAAAGGAATCGACGGAAACTAAGCCTGTCAAGGAGGGAAAGAAATCTTCTAAGCAAAAGGTTGAAAGCACGGTCGTTCCCAAGGTGGATGCCGCAAAGCCGGTTGAAGCTCCG
>CAMWNT010000051.1 GCA_947175695.1 uncultured Porphyromonadaceae bacterium | reverse complement strand
GGCTTCATCGAGACTCCTTATCGCAAGGTTGAAAACGGCAAAGTGGATCTCGACAACAACGATGTGATCTATCTGACTGCCGAAATCGAGGAGGGCAAGATGATTGCCCAGGGCAACGCCCCTGTCAACGACGACGGCACATTCATCAATCCCAAGGTGAAGGCGCGTCTTGACGCCGACTTCCCGATTGTCGCTCCCCAGGAGGTGCAGCTGATGGATGTCGCTCCGATTCAGATCGCTTCGATCGCAGCATCGCTGATTCCCTTCCTTGAGCACGACGATGCTAACCGTGCGTTGATGGGATCCAACATGATGCGCCAGGCTGTGCCTCTGCTGCGCAGCGAAGCCCCGATCGTCGGCACCGGCATCGAGGGTCAGCTCATCCGCGACAGCCGCACGCAGATCATGGCCGAAGGCGCAGGCGAGATCGAATATGTCGACGCCACAGAGATCCGCATCCGCTACGACCGCACTGCCGATGAAGAATTTGTCAGCTTCGAGCCGGCAACCAAGGTTTACAAACTTCCCAAATTCCGCCGCACCAACCAGGGCACAACCATCGACCTGCGTCCGATCTGCAACGTCGGCCAGCGTGTCGAGCGTGGCGATATCCTGACCGAGGGCTATTCCACAGAGAAAGGCGAACTCGCTCTGGGCCGCAACCTCAAAGTGGCGTTCATGCCTTGGAAAGGCTATAACTATGAGGATGCCATCGTGCTCAACGAGCGCATGGTCAAGGAAGACATCCTGACTTCGGTGCATGTCGACGAATACACTCTCGATGTGCGCGAGACCAAGCGCGGCATGGAAGAACTGACTTCCGACATCCCGAATGTCAGCGAAGAGGCCACCAAAGACCTCGACGAGCGCGGCATCATCCGCGTCGGCGCGCATGTCGTGCCGGGCGACATCATGATCGGTAAGATCACTCCTAAGGGTGAATCCGATCCGACTCCCGAGGAAAAGCTTCTCCGCGCCATCTTCGGCGACAAGGCCGGCGATGTCAAGGACGCATCGTTGAAGGCTACTCCCTCTCTGAAGGGTGTCGTGATCGGCACCAACCTCTTCTCTCGCGCCGTCAAGAAAAAAGGCACCAAGAAGAGCGCCAACGCCCAGCTTCCGATGCTCGACGAAGAATACGAAGCTCTGCAGGCCGATCTTCTGCGTGTGCTCGTCGACAAGCTTTCAGAGCTTCTGAAGGGCATGAAGTCGGAGGGTGTCAAAGACTTTATCGACGCCGACGTGATCGCCAAGGGTCAGCCCTTCGACGACGTTGTGTTCTCCACAATCGACTTCGAGACAGTCAATCTTTCCGGATGGACATCCGATGAGCGCATCAACGGCATGATTTCGAAGCTCATCACCAACTATCTCCGCAAATCGAAGGAGATCGACAGCGAGCTTCGCCGCAAGAAATTCGACATCACTATCGGCGACGAGCTTCCCTCGGGCATCATGCAGATGGCCAAGGTGTATATCGCCAAGAAGCGTAAGATCGGCGTCGGCGACAAGATGGCAGGCCGCCACGGCAACAAGGGTATCGTATCGCGCGTCGTGCGCCAGGAAGACATGCCCTTCCTTGAGGATGGCACTCCTGTCGACATTGTGCTCAACCCGCTGGGTGTGCCTTCGCGTATGAACCTCGGACAGATCTTCGAGACTGTGCTCGGATGGGCCGGCCGCGAGCTCGGCGAGAAATTCGCGACTCCGATTTTCGACGGTGCGTCGCTCGACGACCTCAACGAATGGACCGACAAGGCCGGTGTGCCCCGCTACGGCAAGACCTATCTTTACGATGGCGGCACAGGCGACCGTTTCGACCAGCCGGCTACCGTAGGCGTCATCTACATGCTTAAGCTCGGCCACATGGTTGAAGACAAGATGCACGCGCGTTCGATCGGCCCCTACTCGCTGATCACTCAGCAGCCCCTCGGCGGTAAAGCCCAGTTCGGTGGCCAGCGTTTCGGTGAGATGGAGGTGTGGGCGCTCGAGGCATTCGGCGCCAGCCATATCCTGCAGGAGATCCTGACGATCAAGAGTGACGACGTCACAGGCCGTTCAAAGGCCTACGAGGCTATCGTCAAGGGCGACGCGATGCCCAATCCCGGTATCCCCGAATCACTCAACGTGCTTCTCCACGAGCTCCGCGGCCTCGGCCTGAGCATCACTCTTGACTAATCGATTAAATCAGATTTCAAAATGGCTTTTAGAAGAGACAACAAAATAAAGAGCAATTTCTCGAAAATCACCATCGGCCTCGCTTCTCCTGAAGAAATCAAGGAGAAGTCGAGCGGCGAGGTGCTCAAACCCGAGACCATCAACTATCGCACCTACAAGCCCGAACGCGACGGCCTCTTCTGCGAGAAGATCTTCGGCCCGGTGAAGGACTATGAGTGCCACTGCGGCAAATACAAGCGCATCCGCTACAAGGGTATCGTCTGCGACCGCTGCGGTGTCGAAGTGACCGAAAAGAAAGTGCGTCGCGAGCGCATGGGTCATATCGAGCTGGTAGTGCAGGTGGCTCACATCTGGTATTTCCGTTCGCTTCCCAACAAGATCGGCTATCTTCTCGGCCTTCCGTCGAAGAAGCTCGACGCCGTGATCTATTATGAGCGCTACGTTGTGCTCAATCCCGCCGGCCAGACCGTGAAGGATTCCAAGGGCAAGGAAGTGCCTTTGAAGAAACTCGACCTCCTTTCCGAAGAGGAATACATGGAGATCATGGACCGTCTGCCCGAGAGCAACGAATATCTCGACGACAACGATCCGAATAAATTTGTGGCCAAGATGGGTGCGGAAGCGATCTATCAGCTTCTGACCGAGATCGACCTCAAGAGCCTTGCCGCCGAACTGCGTCAGACCGCCAACACCGACGGCTCGCAGCAGCGTAAGACAGAGGCCCTGAAGCGCCTGCAGGTGGTCAACAGCTTCCTGGCA
This sequence comes from uncultured Porphyromonadaceae bacterium, assembly GCA_947175695.1. Taxonomy (GTDB): domain Bacteria; phylum Bacteroidota; class Bacteroidia; order Bacteroidales; family Muribaculaceae; genus Lepagella. Next base: position 13,540 of record CAMWNT010000051.1, on the reverse strand, counting down.
TCGGCCGACCGCAACAAGCCCGAATGGATGATCCTGAAGGCTGTGCCCGTCATTCCGCCGGAGCTTCGTCCGCTTGTGCCCCTCGACGGCGGCCGCTTCGCGACTTCCGATCTCAACGATCTCTATCGTCGCGTCATCATCCGCAACAACCGTCTGAAGCGTCTGATCGACATCCAGGCTCCCGAAGTGATCCTCCGCAATGAGAAGCGTCTGCTTCAGGAGGCTGTCGATTCTCTGCTCGACAACAGCCGCAAGTCGTCGGCTGTCAAGAGCGATGTCAACCGTCCGCTCAAATCCCTTTCCGACTCGCTCAAGGGTAAGCAGGGCCGCTTCCGTCAGAACCTTCTCGGTAAGCGTGTCGACTATTCCGCTCGTTCGGTGATCGTCGTAGGCCCCGAGCTGAAGATGCACGAATGCGGCATCCCGAAACTCATGGCGGCCGAACTCTACAAGCCCTTCGTCATCCGCAAGCTCATTGAGCGCGGAATCGTGAAGACTGTAAAGAGCGCCAAAAAGATCGTCGACCGCAAAGAGCCCGTCGTATGGGATATCCTCGAGCATGTCATGAAGGGTCATCCGGTGCTTCTCAACCGTGCCCCGACGCTTCACCGACTCGGCATCCAGGCCTTCCAGCCCAAGATGATCGAAGGCAAGGCAATCCAGCTTCACCCGCTCGCATGTACGGCGTTCAACGCCGACTTCGACGGCGACCAGATGGCTGTCCATCTTCCTCTCGGCAACGAGGCTATCCTCGAAGCCCAGATGCTGATGCTCGGCGCCCACAACATTCTCAACCCCGCCAATGGCGCGCCGATCACAGTCCCCTCGCAGGACATGGTGCTCGGACTCTACTATATCACCAAGATCCGTCCCGGAGCGAAAGGGGAGGGCACAGTGTTCTACGGTCCCGAAGAGGCGGAGATCGCCTACAATGAAGGCCGTGTGACGCTTCACGCCAACGTATCGGTCTATGTCGACGACATCGACGCCGACGGCAATCCGGTCAAGGTGCTGAAGAAAGACACTTCCGTCGGTCGTGTGCTCTTCAACCAGTATGTGCCCAAAGAGATCGGTTATGTCAATGAGATCATCTCAAAGAAATCTCTGCGCACAATCATCTCGAATGTCATCAAGGCATGCGGTGTCACCCGTTCGGCTCAGTTCCTCGACGACATCAAGAACCTCGGCTACCGCATGGCATTCCGAGGCGGCCTGAGCTTCAACCTCGGCGACGTCATCATTCCGAAGGAGAAGGAAGAATATGTAGCCGAAGGTCATCGTCAGGTAGAGGAGATCCTCAACAACTTCCAGATGGGTTTCATCACCGCGACCGACCGCTACAACCAGGTCATCGAGGTCTGGACCGAGGTCAACAAGAAACTCGCCGACACTCTGATGGACCAGATGAAATCCGACCAGCAGGGCTTCAACTCCGTATATATGATGCTCGACTCCGGCGCGCGTGGTTCGAAAGACCAGATCCGTCAGCTCTCCGGCATGCGTGGTCTTATGGCCAAGCCGCAGAAAGCGGGTGCAGAGGGCGGTCAGATCATCGAGAACCCGATTATCGCGAACTTTAAGGAGGGTCTGTCGGTGTTGGAGTACTTTATCTCCACCCACGGTGCGCGTAAAGGTCTTGCGGATACCGCTCTTAAGACGGCCGACGCCGGTTATCTGACCCGTCGTCTGGTCGACGTCGCCCACGACGTGATCATCAACGAAGAGGACTGCGGCACACTCCGCGGCCTTGTATGCAAGGAGATCAAGAACAACGAAGAGGTTGTCGCTTCTCTCAGCGAGCGCATCCTCGGCCGCGTGTCGGTGCATGACGTTGTCGATCCCTACACCGGCGAGATCATTGTCCACGCCGGCGAAGAGATCACCGAGGCTGCCTGCGAGAAGATCGAAAAGAGCCCGATCGAGGCTGTCGAGATCCGCTCGGTGCTTACCTGCGAATCGAAGAAAGGTGTCTGCGCCAAATGTTATGGCCGCAACCTTTCGACCCACCGCATGGTGCAGAAAGGCGAGGCTGTCGGCGTGATCGCCGCCCAGTCGATCGGTGAGCCGGGTACGCAGCTGACCCTCCGTACGTTCCACGTCGGTGGTGTCGCCGGTAACGTTGCCGCTGTCAAAGATGTCACAGCGCGTCACAACGGTAAACTCGAGATCGACGAGCTCCGCACAGTCAAGGATTCCGACGGCAACGACATCGTTGTGGGCCGTATGGCTGAAATGCGTATCATCGAGCCCAAATCGGGCATCGTGCTGACCACAGCCAACATCCCCTACGGATCGAAGCTCTACTTCCACGACGGCGACACTGTCAAGGATGGCGACATGATCTGCGAATGGGACCCCTTCAACGCTGTGATCGTAGCCGAAGACGGTGGTAAAGTGGCATTCGACAATGTCATCGAAGGCATCACCTATCGTGTGGAATCAGCCGAAGGCACCAACCTCCAGGACAAGATCATCATCGAGTCGAAAGACCGTACGAAAGTTCCCGAAATCCGCCTGCTCGACAAAAAGGGCGGCGTGATCCGCACATACTCCCTCCCTGTCGGCGCCCACCTTCTTGTCAACGAAGGCGACGAGCTGACTCCGGGCAAGGTGTTTGTGAAGATTCCCCGCGCGGCCGGTTCGGCCGGTGATATCACGGGCGGTCTGCCGCGTGTCACCGAGCTCTTCGAGGCCCGCAACCCGAGCAACCCCGCCGTTGTCAGCGAAATCGACGGTGTTGTCAGCTTCGGCGAGCGCCTGAAGCGAGGCAACAAGGAGGTCATCGTGACTTCCAAGCTTGGCGAAAAGAAGGTATATCTCGTGCCCTTGACCCGCCAGCTCCTCGTGCAGCAAGACGACTATGTGCGTGCCGGCACTCCGCTTTCCGACGGAGCTGTCACTCCGAGCGATATCCTCAACATCATGGGCCCGACGGCTGTGCAGGAGTATATCGTCAACGAGGTGCAGGACGTCTATCGCATGCAGGGTGTGAAGATCAACGACAAGCACTTCGAGGTCATCGTACGCCAGATGATGCGCAAGGTCAACATCCTCGATCCGGGCGACACTCGCTTCCTGGAGCAGCAGGTGGTCGACAAGCGCGAATTCATGGAAGAGAACGACAACATCTGGGGCAAGCAATACATCACAGATGCAGGCGACTCCGAGACATATCGCGCCGGCGAGATCATCACTCAGCGCAAGCTCCGCGATGAGAACTCCGCCCTGAAGCGCAAAGACCTCCGTCCGATGCAGGTGCGTCCCGCGATGCCCGCCACATCCGAGCAGATCCTTCAGGGTATCACCCGCGCCGCGCTGCAGACAAGCAGCTTCATGTCGGCCGCGTCGTTCCAGGAGACCACGAAGGTGCTCAACGAGGCAGCCATCAACGGCAAGACCGACTATCTCGAAGGCATGAAAGAGAATGTCATCTGCGGCCATCTCATCCCCGCCGGCACAGGACTTCGCGAATACAATCGCCTTGTCGTGGCCAACAAAGACGAACTCGCCGAACTTCAGGTGACTGACGCTGAAAACGCCATTATGGACGTTGAAGCTGTAGAAGTTGAAAAATAAAACGACTGCGGCTCGCGTTTAATAGATAAACACCATTACAGATGATGATCCGCAGATCATTTCGCATAATGATCTGCGGGTCAATTCTATAACGCGATATTTCCGACCCGACGACGCCTCCGGAGCCTGCGATTCCCGAATGGGGCAGGCCCCATGAAGCGGCCGGAGACCCCCCGGATAAAATTAACAAAGATTAAACCATACGGCCCAATCGTTGTTAAAATATCGTAATCAAAATAAAAAACCATAAACCAACTAAATTCAATATTCATCAATTCTAATCCTAAAATGAAGAAATTCGCAATGATGCTTGCGTTGGCACTTCCCCTGGCCTTCGCTTCCTGCGGCGACGATGATCCCGTAACTTCCATCAGCCTCGACAAAACCACAGAAGCCGTTGACTACGGCAAGACAGTGACTCTCTCCGCCGATGTGAAGAAAGTCAACTGGAGCTCCTCCAACGAATTCGTAGCTACAGTCGACGGCAACGGTGTAGTGACAGCCAAGCACGTTGGCACAGTTACTATCACAGCTGAAAAAGACGGTGCGTCCGCAAGCTGCAAAGTGACTGTCAATCCCGTTGACAACAGCTTTGCAATGCCCATCCTCAACTGGGGTGCATCGCTCAGCTCTGTCAAGAACTCAGTCACTGACATGACTCTTCTCAGCCAGAGCGCATCGACTCTGCTCTATGCGGCTGATGCATCTTACGCTTATCCCTGGTATACTTATTCGTTCGGCGACAGCGGCCTTCGCGGCTCGATGATCTCGCTGACAACTGAAATGGACGAGGATAAAAATTTCCAGGGCTGGCTCGAGCAGTACTTCGGCTATTACACAACTGACGAAGACAGCAATCTTGCCTACATCAACGCTTCCGATATCGTTGACGCTACAATCGGCGTGACATATGGCTATGACGCAGAACTCGACCTTGTCAACGCTACATTCGTGCCCGTCACCAGCAACACTCGTGGCACTGTCTTCGATCTCAGCGCGGTTGAATCGCTTCGCGAGGCTGTGAAAGAAGCCAAGAAGTAAGCTTTTTATTAAAAGAATAATATCACGAACGGGGAGAGCCCCGGTTCTCCCCGTCAAATTATTGCAATATGAAGAAGACAATCTATTCCCTCGCAGCAGCCGCTCTGCTCGTGGGTATGACAGCCTGCGGCGGCAACAAGGCCGAAAATGCAGACTCTCTCGAGGTAATCACCGACAGCATGACTGTCGAAGAAGTTGTCGACACTCCCGACACAGCAGCTGTTGTTGAAGAAGTGGTAGAAGAGACTACAGAAGCCGCTGCCGCTACATCCGCAGCCGCCACTACCGCCAAGAAGAAAACCTCCGCTGCAGCTGAAAAAGGAAAAGAGACTGCTGCTAAAGTGGCATCCGACGCTTCCGATGCTGTCAAGGAAAAAGCCGCTGCTGTAGCTGCAAAAGCTACTGAAAACGCCGAAAAGGGCATGAGCAACGCCGAAGCTAAGGCTAAAGCCTGGGCTGAGAAGAAAGCCGCTGCCGCCCAGGGCAACAAATAATCTCAACCGACTCATCTCAAGGGATGCTCCCGTCAAAAGGGGCATCCCTTGACCTTTTTTATACAGGTGATTGATGTGAAATGATGAACGGTTCTTCAAAAGCGCTTCCGGCGGATTGATCTTCGCTCAAGAAGCGTCGGGATTCGACCTCGCGAGAGCGAACAAAACTCGACAGACTTATCGGCGAAAAGGCATAAAGGCCTATCATATCCTGCACACCATGCAAAAAAGTGTGCAGGATTTTGTGTAAATATGCCAATGGATGAAAAAAAATTAGTAACTTCGCGAGAAACGATAGAAAACAACGAGTTGACCCTATGACACGACACAACCCGATACGCTCCATATTCCGTAGCGCGACGGCAATCGCACTGCCCGCAATCGCCGTAGCATTACTCGCCGCATCATGCCAAAAAGAGGATGCCAATGTAGATGTCCGCTTTCTGAAAGCCGGCTTCGCCGGCAAAACGCTTGATCTGGTGACATTCAACGACAGCACCGTAGTGGCCTCCACCGAGATAGCACCCGACGGAAGCGCCGCCTTCAGCCTAAAGGACGGCGAAAGCGGAGTCAGCTTCCCTGTGCTCGCGCAGTTTATGGTCGATGGCCGGGTGAAAGGTTATTATGTCATCGAGCCGGGATCGGCTCAATGGGTCGATTCGACGGCAGTCGCGCATGGCACTCCTCTCAACGGCAGATTCGCCGACCTGCTCTCAGCGCTCGACGAGGCCGACGAAGCCGAGGATTTCGCGTTGCTGACATCCATTGCGGAAAAGCAATACAACGAAAACAAAGACAATCTTTTCGCCACATATTTCGGAGTCGAATGGCTCAAATGGGCCGACCCTCTCAAGGTTGACTCACTGATGGCCGAGGCGCCGGCCGAATTTCGCGATTCAAAGCGTGCGAAACGTTATATCGACTTCGCGCGACTTCGCGCGCGCACGGCGCCCGGGCGTCCGATAGCCGACTTCGAAGGCGAAGACGCGGCGGGGAAAGAGATCGCATTCTCCTCGCTGCTGAACAAGAACGGCTATACACTCGTTGACTTTATGGCAAGCTGGTGTCCCTATTGCATCAAAGACATGCCCAAACTCAAGGCTATCGCCGACGCCCATAGCGACGGAAGCGTAAGACTGGTCAGTGTCGCCGTGCGCGACACTCCCGAGGCGACGCGCGGTGCTGTGGAGCGTCACGGCATTACGTGGGATGTGGTCTATAACGCGCAGAAGCGTCCCTACGACCTTTACGGCTTCTCCGGCATTCCGCACTACATGCTTGTCGACAAAGAGGGGGTAATAGTGGCCCGCTCTCAATCACTCGATGATATCTCCGGCATGCTCGGCGACTGAAGCCGAACGCCGGAAAAGAAAAAACACACACAGCAATCCGATGGAAAACAATGACAGAAAAGGGGAGTGCTCCGCAGCCTCCCCTGCAGAAAACATAGTGAACTATGAATCGCTCAACGCCATCATCGCCGGCCGCATTCGCGATAGCTGGGATCTCATGGCGTTCAGTGATATGGGAGGGATGAACTATCGCTATCGCGATGTGGCCGAAATGATCGAGAAGCTCCGCCTGATGTTTGAGGCGGCGGGGGTCAAACGCGGCGACAGAGTCGCGATCTGCGGCAAAAACTCGTCAAACTGGGTTGTGGCCTTTCTGGCCTGCCTGACGACGGGCGTTGTGGCTGTGCCCATTCTTCATGAGTTCAAGCCGGAGATGGTGCACCATCTCGTGCGCCACAGCGGTGCGAAACTTCTCTTCGTCGACGCCAATATCTGGGAAAAGCTTGATGAAAAAGAGCTTCCCGATCTTGTCGGGGCGATCTATATCTCGGAATTCGGCATGCCCCTCTCGCGGAGCGCGGCGTTGACCGAGACGCGCAACAATCTCAACGAGCGATTCGGCGCGCGCTTCCCCTATGTCTACGACAAAGAATGCTTCAAGGCGGTCGAAGATCAGCCCGACGAGCTTTGCATCATCAACTATACTTCAGGCTCCACCGGCATGTCGAAAGGAGTCATGCTCCCTTATCGCTCGATATGGAGCAACATACGCTATTGCCTCGACAATATCGACTATCTCTCGCCCGGCGACGGAATGGTCAATATGCTGCCGCTGGCCCATCTTTACGGAATGGTAGTCGAAACGCTCCATCCCTTCTGCCGCGGAATGCACTGCCACTTCCTGACGCGCCTTCCCTCGCCGGCCGTGATCATCGCGGCCTTCGCCGAAGTGAAGCCGAAGCTGATCATCACAGTGCCGCTGATTATCGAAAAGATCGTCAAAGGGAAAGTGTTCCCGCTGCTTGAAAAGCCGCTGATGAAACTGATGACCTACGTCCCCTTCCTCGACGACAAACTTTATGCGAAGGTCAAGACGAGCCTGATGCAGGTGTTTGGCGGCGAGGCGCGCGAGATTATCATCGGCGGCGCGGCGCTCAACGTCGAGGTGGCGAAATTCCTGAAGCGAATCGGATTCCCGATCACAGTCGGCTACGGCATGACCGAATGCGGCCCGCTGATCACCTACACTCCCGCCTCGCGCGCCAAGATGGGCACAGTCGGCCAATGCGTCACACGCATGGAAGTCAAGGTCAACTCCAAAGATCCGCTCCACGAGGCAGGCGACCTCTGGGTGCGCGGCATGAATGTCATGCAGGGATACTACAACAACCCGCGTGCCACCGAGGAGGTGATGATGGGCGACGGCTGGATGAACACCGGCGACATGTGTACGATCGACGAAGAGGGCTACATCACGATCTGCGGCCGCTCGAAGACAATGATTCTCGGACCGTCGGGTCAGAACATCTATCCCGAAGAGATCGAGCAGAAGCTCAACAACCTCCCCTATGTGATGGAATCGATCGTCATCGACGATACGGGTCGGCTTGTGGCGCTTGTCGTGCCCGACGCCGAGCTGCTTGCCGCCGAGAATATCGACGCCGAGCGACTCGACGCGATCATGAAAGACAATCTCGCCGCGCTCAACCGCGACCTTCCCGCCTATAGCAAAGTGGCCTCTTTCGAACTCCGTCAGGAAGAATTCGAAAAGACTCCCAAGCGCTCCATCAAGCGCTTCCTGTATCAACGTCAATAAAAACTCCGAAGCCGGGCGCCGATGCGGATTCCGCACCGACGCCCGACATCATAATTTGAAAAAATCCAACCTTCAATCACCATGTACAACGAATTCAAGCTTCATCTTGAGAAAGAGCTTCAAGACATCCGTGAAGCCGGACTCTACAAAAACGAACGCGTCATCACAACTCCTCAGAGCGCCGACATCCGCGTCGAAAACGCCGAAGGGGAAGTGCTCAACTTCTGCGCCAACAACTATCTCGGCCTGGCCGACAGCTCCCGCCTCGTCGAGGCTGCCAAGCGCGCTATGGACGAGCGCGGCTACGGCATGTCGTCGGTGCGCTTCATCTGTGGCACCCAGGATCTCCACAAAGAACTCGAGCGTGCGATCAGCGACTACTTCCACACCGAAGACACGATCCTTTACGCAGCCTGCTTCGACGCCAACGGCGGCCTTTTCGAGCCCCTCTTCACAGAGCAGGACGCCATCATCTCCGATGCGCTCAACCATGCTTCGATCATCGACGGCGTGCGTCTCTGCAAGGCAAAACGCTTCCGCTATAAGAACGCCGACATGGAGGATCTCGAACGCTGCCTGAAAGAGGCGAAGGAGGCCGGATGCCGCCACATGATCATCGCCACCGACGGCGTGTTCTCGATGGACGGCAATGTGGCTCCGATGGATCGCATCTGCGCCCTGGCCGACAAATACGGCGCGCTCGTTATGGTCGACGAGAGCCATTCCGCAGGCGTTGTGGGTCCGACAGGCCACGGCGTGGCCGAGCAGTTCGACTGCTATGGCAAGATCGATATCTTCACCGGCACACTGGGCAAAGCTTTCGGCGGCGCGATGGGTGGTTTCACCACCGGCCCGAAGGAGGTGATCGACATGCTTCGCCAGCGTTCGCGTCCCTACCTCTTCTCCAACTCCGTGGCTCCCTCGATCGTCGGTGCGAGCATCGAAATGTTCAAGATGCTCAAAGAGAGCGACGCTCTCCACACCAAGCTGATGGAGAATGTGGCCTACTTCCGCGACCGCATGCTTGAGGCCGGCTTCGACATCAAGCCGACTCAGAGCGCCATCTGCGCCGTGATGCTCTACGACGCCAAACTCTCGCAGGAATTCGCCGCAGAGATGCAGAAAGAGGGCATCTACGTGACCGGCTTCTACTATCCCGTCGTGCCCAAAGGCGAGGCGCGCATTCGCGTTCAGCTTTCAGCCGCCCACGAGCGCGAACACCTCGACCGCGCAATCGACGCCTTCATCAAGGTCGGCCGTCGCCTTGGTGTCGTGAAGTGATCGCGGGTCAGTCGCTCCTATAAAAAATAAACTCAGCCATCTGTCGACGTTGGAAAAGCGTCATCAGATGGCTGAATTTTTATGGGTTGTGATTCGGCCGCGGCGAAATCAGTTGGCGAAGTCGATGCTGAGGCCGAATTGCAGGCAGCGCGGATTGAGAGGATAGTAGGGCACCGAGAAGTAATCTTTCGAAAACCAGCCCTGATTGACGTGGCTCCAGAGCACGTAGAATCGCACTTTGTAGAGACGCGCCGATGCGTAGGCGTTGCAGAAGGCGTAGTTGCCGGTCTCGATTTCATGCTGGGTGTGAAACGACATAGTGGCCGGTTGATAGGCCAGGCCGTAGTAGCGCGTATAGTAATTGCAATCCACTCCAAGCTGCACCTGCAGCACTCTGAACGCTCGGAAATCGAGATACATGCTGGAATAAAGACTGAGCGCCGGGAGCGGGATGACGTTCTTGTCGGACGACACTTGATAGGTCAGCGAATTATTCCAGTTCCATATGCCGAAACGCAGCTTCTGGTCGAGCGTGGCCGAGAACACCTGCACATTAGGGGCGTGCTGCGTCGGGATTCCCTCATCGTTGAAATAGACGTAGTTCTGGAGATTTCTGACTCCGGCCGAAATCGAAGTGCGCGTCCAGGGAATGACAAGCTTTCCTCCAAGCTTCACCTCCCGCGTCTTGTCGAGCACCTGATTCCAGGCGAAGTGATTCGAGATATAATGGGCGAGGAAATAAGAATTCGAAGTGTTGGAGAAGCCGCCGTAGGCCGAGATGCTGACCGTGTCGCCGAGCATCCGGAATCGCGAGGCTACATTGCCGGCCAGAGTGACATCGCCCGCGATGCCGCCGGTGATGCCGAACTTCGCGCTCGCGTTATACGTGATTATCTCGCCTCGGGTCTTCGAAATCGAACCTCCGGCCGACAATCGGTTTTGCGTCAGTCGCGGCGTGCATTTGAATCCTTCGGGGAGTGGGGTCAGGAGTTCGAGTTGCTCGTCGGTGAATTCGGGGAGCTCAAGTCCATAGGTGGTCTGCGTCATTCGGCGGGTCTGAAGCGAGGCATAGGCCGAAATGCCGAACTTCGCCCACTTCCGGAAACCTTCGAGGAGTTGCACGCCGAGAGTGTTGGTGACGGTCCAATATCGGGTGTGGTCGTTGGTCGATAAGGGATTGAGATAAGTGTTGGTCCAGAACTCGCGTGCTTCCGTGGCGTTGTCGTTGCGGAAATTATGGTGGCGCCCCTCATAATCGAGCGAATAAATAAACTTCATCAGCGGCACATAGACATCGCGTGTGAGCGTGTCGTTGACCTGTTCTTCCGTCCAATACCCCACCTTGAAAGCGTGAGTCGTGAAGAGTCGGTCGCCGATAAGGCGTGAATGTGCGGCTGTCAGCCGGGTCGGGATCGACTTCGGCTCCACCTTGTCGACACCCCCCTGCACTTCGGCCGGATCCGTGATATAGAGATAATCCGTGATTCCGCCGTTTTCTTTATTCAGCGCGTTGAAATGATAATACATCGCCTGCGCCTCATAACGATTGGTGTTGAAATAGAAAGAGAAGCCGAAATTGAAATCCTTCACGGCCTGATAATTGTAGGCACCCTTATGATAGTTATAGTCGAGAAACGCTCCGATGCCGATATTGCGGTTGACGTTTCCGGCGAAAGTGGCCTGCAGGCGGTCGGAATGGTTCTGCTTGTTGCCTCCGAAGTTATAAGAGAGGATGGTCATCGGGGTGTAGACGTTATAGAATTTGAACGTCGAGAGCGAGGGGAGGGTAGCGGCGAGCGATGCGTCGAAGAAGAAAGTCGGGGTCGAGGGGCGGTCGAAGAAAATCATGTTGATACCCTCGGCGCCGAGGGTGCCGGTAGTTGCGAAAGCGTCGGAATAGAACGACGGTATCGATCGGCGCTGATAATTGTAGAGCAGCGTGTCGACAGTGGCTTTCTTATGATCGCCGAGGGGTGTGGAGATGGTCCATGCCGAGCTTTTACGCTGCGGGGCGGCGGAGTCGGTCGTTTCAGTGGCGCCGGGCGCCGGCGTCTTCGACAGTCGGTCGGCGTTGCGGCCCGGCATCTGGGCCGTCGCATAAGCGAAAGATGCGCAACATAGAGATATCAGTGCGGTTCGGAGGTAATGTTTCATCGTGATGGTTGTTCTGACGATATTGCGAACAGCGGGTGTATTCGCGAAATATTCTGCAAAGTTACGAAAAAACAATGAAACGACCCGCCATGTGGCGAAATCCACGTGGCGGGTCGAAGGAATAAGGTGTTTTTTCAGATGCAGTGGCTTGGCCGGAGCAGGTCGTTGACGGTCTTGACCGGATTGAAAGTGTCGGCGGGCACTTCGACGAAGATAGTGTTCCAGTCCGACATCGCACCGTTCCAAAGGCCCGGGAGCTCGAGAGCTTTGATTGTGACTCCCTCCCGGCTCTTTTCGGAGATGAATCCTGTGGCGGGGTCGACGAAATCGGGGAGATTAAATTTTTTACCCTCATAATCCTTGATCGCCACTACGAGGTCGACGGGATTGAAGTGGGTGGCCTCCTTGAGCATTTTCATAGCCTTCTTGTCGTGGGGGTTGATCTGCGACGACTCAAGGATCTGAGGCGAAAGTGTTCCGTCGGGGTTGTAGGCGAGGAAGGGTCCGCCGCCGGGTTCGCCTTCGTTCTTCACCATTCCGCAGACACGCAGCGGACGGTGGAACTTGGCCATCAGATACTCCGTCTCCTCCTCGGGGCTCATGCGGTCGGCGTTGTCGTGGGTGACGAGCAGCACATCGCGCAGGAATGTCAGCATCTCCTCGCGGATGGCCTCGTCGGGCACACCTTGGCTGAGGATCTTGCAATAGCGGTCGATTTTCATTTTTGTGGCGACGAGAATGCCGCCGATAACCTTCTTATATTCGATCGTCGAATCGCGGAGAGCGTCGGGCACGACATTGTCGATATTCTTAATGAAGCTCACGTCGGCGTCGAGGTCGTTGAGGTTTTCGATCAGAGCGCCGTGGCCGCCCGGGCGGAAGAAAAGTTCGCCGTTCTCGCGATAGGGCTCGCCGTCGGGGGTGGCTGCGACAGTGTCGGTCGAAGGCTTCTGCACACTTAGCGAGACATTAAGACGGATTCCGTAGCGATGCTCCATAAACGCCTTGACCTCCTCGAGCTTGGCTTCGAAAAGGGGGAGATGCTCTTCGCTGACTGTGAAATGCATGTTGACGCGCTTGTCGCTGCCCGAGGCATATTGAGCGCCTTCGGCGATGTGTTCCTCCAGAGGGGTGCGGGCATAACCCGGCACATTGTGAAACATCAGGAGCGCCTTCGGCAGGCGGCCGTAGCCCATGCCGGGCACATTAAGAAGCAGATCCACCACTTCCTTATATCTTCGGTCGGCCACCATCGAATCGATGCTTCGACCGGCATAAGTCAGCACCTCATGGTTGAGGGTGTGATAGAATGGGAAGTTTTCGATTTCGTTGAAAAACTTGCGGATGAAATCGTTGTCAGGTGTAGCGGCTTTCCCGTTGAGAAAGGTGAAAAGATCTTTAAACATTCGGGAGGCGGCGCCCGAAGCCGGAGTCATTTTCATGACCGTGGCGCCGGATTCGAGATATTTCTCCCAGATCTCGATGCTCTTGCGGCGCATTCCATCGGTGGGGCATGTGATGCCGGCTCCGACTTTCGCGGGGGCTTCGATTCGCAGATAGGGGAATCCCTCCTTGAGTTGGTCGAGTTGCCTGTTGAGGGTCTCTTCCGAGATTCCGCGCTCGTTGAGCGTTTTGAGATCAGTTTCTGTCAGTTTCATAAATTTGATACAATATATATATTGGTTTGCAGGTTTGCATGGTTTGGAGTCGGGCAATAGGCGGTTTGCAGCCATCTCTACTGCCGACTTCAGCCAACAGTAAACTGCAAATATTCAACCGTCACCTGTTGACTTCCAAGAGTTGTTGATTTTCGCGCATTACGAGTATGCCGAGTTTGCGCGAATTGATGGTCGAGGCGTTTTCGAGGCTGTCGAGCGATTTCCGGC
>CAMWNT010000050.1 GCA_947175695.1 uncultured Porphyromonadaceae bacterium | reverse complement strand
CATGAGTTTTTCAGTCACGCTTGATGAGCCTTTTGGATGTCGACCCCCCCCTTGAGCCGCATTAGATTCAGCCGCGGCAGACCCTAAGGGACGTCAAGGGCGTTACTTGAGCGCAAATTTAAACCATAAATTTCAGATTCGCAAGAATTTTTCAATAAAATTTTTAAACACCCCTTTTTTTTAATATAAACAGCCCCCTTTCACGATTATAAAATGCGCAAGTCGGCGAATAAAAATTGTCCGCGCGGAAATATAAAAAGCGCGCTCCCGGATGATTCCGGAAGCGCGTTTTTTATTTAGAGTGATCTCCATCCGGCCCCGGAGGGCTCGGGATGTCGAAGCGTGATGTCGGCTTATTTGATAGTCAGAGTGTAGGGCTTCGATGAGAAGTCTACAGTGACATCGTATGTGCCGGGAGTCGAGGGGAGGTTGCCGCCGTTCATGACGATAGTGTAGGAGCCGTCGCCGTTGTCGCTTCCTGCGCCGAAGTTGATATCCCAGCCGCCGTTGCAGCAGAGCTTGAATTCTTTGCCGATCACAACGCCTGTGGCTGTCCATGTGCGGAGGTCTTTAGACGGAGTGAGCTGAACTGCAGTCTCGAATTTCCAGTCGTTGCCGTCGCCGATCACGGCGATTTCGCGGATGGCAGTCATCGAGTAGGTCTGGAGCACGAGGTTGACGTCAACCCAGTAGAGGCTGTTGCCCTCGTAGGGAGCGCGGAGGCGTGTGCCGGAAGTGGCGATGTCGCCGCTCTGGGAGAGGCCGTCTTCGCTTTTTACAGCTTCAGTAGCGTCGCTCTGATAGTATCTTACGCCGGTCTTGTCGGGAGTTGTGTAGATATCCCACTGCCGGTTGATTGCAGTCACGCCGGTGTAGTTGATGTAGTTGTCAGTGTAGAGACACATCAGGTTTTCAAGCTTGACAGAGCCGGAGAAGGGATAGAGCACTTCGAATGCGTAGTTGACAGTGTAGAGGTCGCTTTCAACATTGACAGTGAGGAGCACGGATCCGCTGACGGGAATTTTGAATGCTCCATATTCGCCGAGCTTGCCGCTCATGCCGCCTTCAGCGGCGTTGCCGCCGAGAAGCTGAGAAGCGTCCTTGGCTTCGTAGGCCGAAGCGGGAGCGATCTTGGCATAGTAGCTTGCGCCTTCGGCTACATCGAATTTCAGAGCGAATTCGGGGTTGTCGTATACGGAAACGCCCGAGCCGGCAGTGTTGAGCATAACGACAGCCTTGCTCCAGTCGGGGTTGCCGGCTGCGTCGCAGGGCACGAGATAGTAGCTCTGCTCCATCACTTTTGCGGGAGCGAGAGTGACTACATTGAGAGTTTCGGGACAGTAGGTGGCGTCGACGCCGCCGAGACGCATGCGTGTTGTGCCGCGGCTTGCGTAGGCAGCGAAGCGGACGGGCACGTCATATGTGCCGGGCTGCTTCGTCATCACGCTCTGGATAGCGCCGTTGAGGATGTCGGGGTTGACAGTGACGTTGTCGCCATCGATGACAGTGTTGACAATGACCGACTTCGAGAAAGCGTCGTCGTTGCCGACCTGCATGTCGATTTCAAGCACATAGCCTTCCGATGCGGGGAAGTCGATGAGCTCTTTGATTGTGGCTACAGTGACGAATTTGTTGGCTTCGTTGGCTTCCGTCAGATTAAGAGTGGAAGTGACGGACTGCATCACCAGGCCGGAGTTCTCAAAATATCCGTCGGGTTCGGGATATGTCTGACCGGGAGGGTTGGGGAGCTCGTAGTTGTCGCAGGCAGCCAATCCCATCACCAATGCCAGTGCTGATATGAATTTAAGCTTTTTCATGTGTTGATTATGCTTGAATTGCTTGAATTGTGATTGGGTCTCCGGAGAGGGCGGTGGATGCCGCCCTCTCGCGGAGCCGCGTTTTCATTAATTGAATTCGGGATCGCGTCCTACGAATGTCACCTCGTGAGCGCCTTCCTTGACATAGATCTTGAGGGCGGTCTGGTCGACTACGATGGTGAGGGGCTGCGGTTCGATGACGTATACACCCCAGTTGCCGAGGCCCTGGTTGACGATGTCGCCGGTATAGCCTGCTGCCCATTTGTCGGTGATCTTTTCGCAGTAGAAGTCAGCCTCGTTGGAGCCGAGCGAAGCTTCGTTGGTCCAGCCGAGGAGCTGGGTGAAGAAGCGGAACTGGGCGCATGCATCGGGATCGTCGGGACCGGAGTCAGCTGCAGTAGCTTTCGGAACGAGGTTGAAGATGCCGACATAAAGCTTTTCGCCGATCATGTCGTCGGGCTCGTAGAGAGCGAAGTTAGCTTTATAAATGTCTTCGTTGGATGCGCTTGGAGCCAAGAAGCCGTTGGTGGCGCCGGTCTCGATGTTGGATACGTCGCCGCAGATGTAGATCCATGCCGGCTTTTTCTCGGCATACTGGATCATGACATTGTTGTAGCTGACATAGTTGGAAGTGATGATCTTCGAGCTTTCGATGCCGGGGATCTCGCAGACGCCGCGGAAGTAGCATTTGAAGGGAGTGTTGCCGAGGTTGCGGTTGGCGAAGTCTTCAGCGTCTTCTACGCCGAGGAGGTTGTTGAGGGCGACGCCGAGTTCGAAGGTCTTGATGGCCATGGCGCCCGAAGTGGGAGTCTGGTTGGGGAGAGCGATCCACTTTTCGATGGGAGCCTCGGGATCGAGGGATACAAGAGCCGAGTAGTTGCAGACGGCTGAATATCCGTAATCAGGCTGCGAGCAGAAGAGGTTGAACGTGGCGTCGTCGGTCATCTCGTTGGCGCAGAGGAACGACTGGTTCTGCAGCGCAGGCTGGTTGATGGTGAACGTAGTGGGATCTTTATACTGGGGCTTGTCTTCCTGCTTGCAGGATGTGATGCCAAGCACTGTAGCCACCAACGTCAATATGATTGATAACTTTTTCATTTTAATCGATAGATGGAGGGTTAGATTAATATCCTGTAGTCTGCTCGAGCATAGATGAAGCGCTCATCACACGAGTGGGGATCGGGTAGAGCTTGGTGCGTTCGGGGAGGTTGGTGCCGTTCTGGATGCCACCCTTCCATTCCCAAGTGTAGCCTGTGCACCACTGGTTCCAACGGATAAGGTCGGTGCGGCGCACATTCTCCTGATAGAGCTCGCGGCAGCGTTCGTCGCGGAGGTCCTGCATGGAGAGTGAAGTCCAGGCGTGGGAAGTGTCGCCGGGAGCGTCGCCGTAGGCGCGTGCGCGGATATAGTTGACATACTGGAGAGCCTCGGCCTGCGAGCCGCCGCCCCCGTTGAGGATAGCCTCGGCCGCTGTCAGATAGATCTCTGCAAGACGGATGACCGCGTAGTCAGCATTCGCGAAGGAACGGTTGGTCTTAGGAGATGCGTCTTTGTTGATGGTACCGTCTTCGTTATATGCCCAGTTGGAATATTTGGGAGTGATATAACCGTTCTTGCCCCAGTCATCGCCGATGAGGGAAGTGTTCTCGACAGAGAAGCCATGTTTTGCGGTCTGCCAAAGGCTTACGCGGGTGTCGTCGCTCTGAGTCATCTCTACGTCGTTCCAGTCAAACTTGCGGACGAAAGACTTGCGGGCAACCATACATTTCCAACCATCGGATACATTATACCAGTCGGATGCGATGTAGCCGATCTGAGTCGGGTCGAAAGAGTAGTGAGTACCGTTGACAGTCTCGGAAATCTGAGTTTTCCAAGAATCGGTTTTGTTGTTCTTGACATCGTTGTATGCCTGCATTGCATCGGCGAATTTATCGGGATCAAGATAGCTTTCTGAGTAAATCTTGTAAGTCTTGATACCGTCGGCGTTTTCAGTGATTTTGCCGTTCTCGCTTTCGATGTTGGTGGGTTCGCCCATAGTGGCTTCAACACCGTTGGTGCCAAGCCAAGCTACGCAAAGGAACGTTGAGCCGGAGTAGCCGGTCAGGCTGACATTGTCGGCAGCGATCGACCAGATGATTTCGTTGACTTCGTTGCCGGGGTTGAGCACATAGCCGCTGTTGTTAGCGCCGAAGAGGGCGTTGTAGGAGCGGGCGAGGCCGTTGCCATAGTAGCCACCCTTGCCAAGACGAGCGATGACGTTCTTACAGTGTTTGTAGCAGTTTTCGTAGTCAGCGCGGCCTGCGAATACTTCGCCGTTGAGATAGATCTTGGCGAGGATTGACTCGGCGGCGTCAAGACCTACGAATCCACGATAAGAACACTGGTTTTCGGCGTATTCAGCCACGACTTCTTCAAGCTTCGAAGTGACGAGTTCGTAGACTTTAGCTCGGGGAAGCTGTGTCGGAATCGCGCCTACGGGAGTGTCGGCATCCGCGTAAGGCACTTTGTCGTAGAACGACAGCATGTAGTAATAGCAAGCGCCCCAGAGGGTGAGAGCCTGACGCTTGTATTCTTGCGCTTTTGCCTGATCTTCGGCAGTTTCGAGTTTGAAAGTGCCGTTGTCGACGCACTGGATAAACTGGTTGCAGAGCGTGATGTTGATCATCAAGCGAGAATATACGCCGTAAAGCGCGCCTTGGTTGGCATTGAAGTTGCCGGCATTGAAAGCCGGACCGTAATCAGCGGGGTCCCAGAGCCAGGAAGCCTCGTCGGTCGGGATTTCCTCGGCGATGAACATAGCTCGCTGGAAAGCGGCCATACCGCCGTCGAAGCCCGAAACAGGGCTGTTGCCGTTGGCGCCGTAAGTAGCGAACTGAAGATATAAGTCGGCGAATACACGGTCCATGTCATCGGACACATTGGTGATTTCGCTGGGATCGCGGGGGGCGAGGTCAAGATCGCCTACACAAGATGTCAGGCCGAATGCGCTTGCCGCAATACCCACACTTAACAGAAACTTATTTATTGTCTTCATATTGAAATCTATTCGAATGAAAATGGATTAGAAAGTGGCCACAATGCCGAGCGTAGTAGTGATGGGGCGCGGATAGGGATCACTCTGTACGCCGCCGAATTCCTCAGGATCGATGCCGGTGAAGCCGGTGATCACGAAGGGGTTCTGCACGGCTGCGAAGAGACGGAGCGTGAGGTTGCCCTTGATGAGGTCGCGGAAAGTGTAGCCGAGCGTGATGTTGTCGCAACGGAGGAAGCTTGCGTTCTCCACGAAGTAGCTCGAGAGCGGCAGGTTGGATGCGCTCGCGGGATCTACGAAGAGGGGAGTGTCGGCAAGGAGGTTGCCGAGCATGTACTGAGCTGCCGAAACGTTGTAGATACGCGTGTTGGAGTATTTGAGGTTGTTGTAGACGTAGTTGCCGATGTTGGCACGGAGCGAGAAGCCGAGGTCCCAGTTCTTATAGTTGAACGTGTTGTTCCACGACAGAGTGACGCTGGGATCTTTGGAGTGATACATGATCAGGTCGTTATCGTCGATGAGACCGTCGTTGTTCTGGTCGACATACTGGTTTTCGATGGGGTCGCCGTTCTGATCGTAGACCTGCTCGTAGACCATGAATGTGAACGCGGGCTGGCCGACGATGTGCCATCCAAGGTTGCCGCCTGTGCCGGAGGGAAGTCCGATAGCGGAAATTGCGGAAGTCTCACCTTCGCCCTGAAGCTCTGTAATCTTGTTTTTGTTCCAAGCTACATTTACAGCTGTGTTCCACGTGAAGTCGGGAGTGACGATGGGTTTCGCTCCGACAGTAACTTCGACACCGATGTTTTCCATCGAGCCGATGTTGCGCCATTGATAGTTGGCTGTGTTTGTGGCTGCGGTGGGCACATAAGAGAGAAGGTCGGTTGTCTTACGCAGATACCAGTCGGCTGCGAGGGTGATGCGGTTGTTGAGCACGCCCATGTCGACACCGACGTTCCAAGTGGTGGTGGTCTCCCACTTCAAGTCAGCGTTATACGACTGGGGATAGAGGGGGTTGATCCATTGGCCGTTGCCGTTGGGGTTGAGATACTGGAAGCCCTGAGACCACGAATCGATATAGATCGGGAGGTAGGGGAAGTACATGCCGATATCCTGCTGGCCGGTCTGACCCCATCCGAGACGGAGCTTGAGATCGGTGAGCCATCCGCTGGCGGGCTCCATGAACTTCATGTTGTTGATCTTCCAGCCGAGAGCGAGTGCCGGGAAGAGGCCCCAGCGATTCTCCTTCGAGAAGCGGGAAGAGCCGTCGTCACGAAGAGTGAATGTCAGCAGATATGTATCGTCGAAGATGTAGTTGATACGACCGAAGAACGATACAAGCTGGTTGATGTTGGCCCAACGCGACATGGGAGCGTTATTGTAGGGCTTGCCGATATGTTCTTCAGATGCGGGATTTTGATCGAGAGTGAAGATGCCGCCGGCATAACCGAGATTATAGCCGAGAGTATTGATCAGAGTCTGTGAGTGGCCGTGATAGTCCATACGCTGCCAGTCGTAGCCGAGGGTCACGTCGAGGTTGGATTTTGCAGCCTCGAATTCCTTCTTATAGTTCATGAAGAAGGAGAGGTTGGTGTTACGCTGGAGCTCATACCAGTCGTAGTGAGTGCCTGCGCCGTCCTGGTAGTTGCTGCGCCAGGCCATGATCGAGTTGGGGTTGACTGTAGTCTCCGAAGTGTTCTTCGAAACCTGATAACCGAGGTTGAGGTTGAAGTGGAGTTCGGGGAGCCAATGGAGGGAGTAGTCGATCTGGATGTTGCCGGTGGAGTTGAGAGTCTTGCCGATAGTCTTCTGGTCGTTGAGAAGCTGCACGGGGTTTTCGGAAGCGTTCTCCTCGGGCATGCCGGTAGTTTTCAAAATGTTGAAGTATCCGTTATAGACCTGAGGCATGTCGGTGGTGGCCATCGAGTAATTTTTCATTACGGGATATACGGGAGCCATACCGATCGCACCACCCATTACGCCTGCGGCGTTGCCGGTCTTAACGTAAGAACCCTGTGCATTAAGAGATACGCTGAGGTGGTTTTCAAGGAACTTCGGAGTGAGGTTGAAGCCTACAGTCGTACGTTCCATCGAAGAAGTCTTGATGATACCCTGGTTGTTGGTGTAGGAAGCGTTGACGCGATAGGGGAGGAATCCTACTGTGCCGCCGATGCTGAGGGAGTAGTCCTGAGAGAATGCTGTGCGGAGCACTTCTTTCTGCCAGTTGGTGTCGTAAAGGTTGAAGGCCGATCCTGCTTCAGTGCCGAGTTCGGCATTGATGGGGTTTTCATAGAGCATCTGCTTGGCGCGGTCGTTGCCGTATTGCTCGATGAGCCCTACATACTCCTGGGTACCCATCATTTTGAGAGTCTTGCGAGCCGTGTTGACATGGAAGTTGGCTGCGAAGTTCACCTGCGGACGGCCGCTCTGGCCCTTCTTGGTGGTGATGATGATGACGCCGTTGGATGCACGCGAACCGTAGATGGCAGTAGCGGAAGCGTCCTTAAGGATGGTCATCGACTCGATGTTCTGGGGGTTGAGCATCGTGAGGGCGTTTGTGCCGCCGGCGTTGCTTTGGTTGCTCTGGGGCACACCGTCGATGACGATAAGGGGATCGTTGGAGGCAGAGAGCGAGGAGCCGCCGCGAATGCGGATGTTGGCGTTGCCGGAGGGATCACCGCCGGAAGTTGTCACGACAACACCCGGGCTTGCGCCGACGAGGAGATCCTGGGCCGAAGTCGACATGCCGGCGTCGATGTCGTCGGGAGTGACGACGGCCACGGAGCCGGTGGCGTCAGATTTTTTCACCGAGCCATAGCCGATCACGACTGTTTCGGAAAGGAGAGTGGCGTTTTCCTTCATCTCGATCGAGATGTGGGTGCGGCCATTGACGTGGATTTCCATGGGGTCGTAGCCGACATAGCTGACTACGAGTGTCGCGTTGGGATCGCACGTCAGCTCAAAATTGCCGTCGAAGTCGGCGGCTGTGCCGTTGGAGGTGCCTTTTTGCATGATAGTGGCGCCGATAAGCGGTTCGCCATACTCATCAATGACCGTACCTGTCACGGTGATTTTTTGAGCTAAAGCTGGAAATGCAAGAGCCAACACCATGGCGATGGTGACCCAGAATTTCCGATTCAGATGAAAACTGTAATTTTTCATGCAGGAATTAATTTAGTTCTACATTGGTTAAAATATATTGTTTATTCTCTCTCTCTTCCGAGTGTTATCATGACCGGAGGGCGCGCTTTATCGCCCCGGGAGCGTGGCCTTGAGGTCGGGGCGCAAAAATGCTTTCCGTAAGCATGTGCCGACGAAGCGCATCCGCAACCTGACATTCTTGGCCCCGGGGGCGTCAATGCAGTCATAATAACATGTAAGTCATTATTTTTGAGTTTTTCTGTGAGCCTTTTCCATAATGAGCCTGTGGCTACATGGCAAAGATTGTGCAAATATAGCTAAAATCCAATGTTTTTAAAGAATTTTTAGTAAACTTTTTATGCTATTCACATATCCAGACATGAGTGGCGCGTTATGTATCTCGCAATATATCAATCGTATGGAGGATTGGTTTATTGCAAAATATGTTGTAAAACATGTTTTTGAGCCGTGCAAGGCGCGATCGGGTGGCCGCAATGTTTGTCGGTTGTCGCATCCCGGGCGTCAGTGAGGCCGGCGACCGGAGTTTTCATTTCGACCATGCCTTGAGCACACGCCGCGTGATCATGCGGCTGTTGATGAAGATGATGACCAGAGTCAGCAGCGTCAGCATCAGGATGGTCCAGACGAGTCCGTCGCCTTCGGCTCCGAGCGACTGCAGCGGAGCGAGATAGTAGTTGCGGAGCAACAGCACGCATCCCAGGGCGAGCACACCGGCCGTGATGGCCGAGATGGCTGTCAGATGCCAATAGGGGCGCGCGACATCTTTGACCGGAAATCCGAGCATGAGGAGCGAGTGGAGTTTGCGGCGGTTTTTTTCCATCAGCAGCGACATGCTCAGGCATAGTATGGCCAGAGAGAGGAGTGTGATGATGCTTCCGATGGCTATGATGATGCCGCTGACAACGTGCAACATATAGGCGGCCGCACCGCTCTCTTTGTCGCCGGCCTGTTCCCAGCCTTTGGAGGCAAGCCAGGGGGCTATGGCCGCGTCGCCGGGAGAGTTGACGTCGACTATAAGGCGCGACACTCCGGTGCTTCGTCCGGATCCGAGGCGGGAGTTCATTTCGTCGAGAAATTCCTGAGGCACGAGAATCGTGTTGAAGCGATTCGAATATCCCGCCACATGGCCGTAGAGCTGAAGGCGGCGTGAGCCGTCGTCTGACGCCAGAGTCAGTCGCAACGGCAGACCGCTGACCATCGCTTCCGAGAGCTTCGGCAATCCGGCCGAGGAGGCGAATCCGAAGTTATAGAGGGCGAGATAGTCTTTGGAGATGATTATAGGCACATCCGGATTCGATGAATCCCATGTGAAAGAGGAGCCTTTGAGGTCGAGGAAATCGGCGGGGACGGCTTCGAAAAACATCGCCGTCGACATGTTGCGGGCCGGCGTCGCGTCGCCGGTGGAATCGCCGGGAGCCGACCCTCCAAGCGCCACCGACGCGTAGACGCGGAAATCGGCTTTTGAGAAACGGCCTACTTTCTCCACCCACGGCTGCGCCTCAAGCTCGCCGATGTCTTCGGCCGAGAAATCCTGGTCGGCATTGCCGAGCATGGTCGAAGCGTCGACGATCTTGTTGATTGCAAGATAATCGGATTTGAGGAAAGAATCCTTCTGATTCCAAAGCGAGCGGGCATCGAGCCAGAACTGCAGGCCGACCCCCATTATAGCGAGCCCGACGAGATTGGATATGACGAAGCCGGCGATTCGGGCCGGCGACGTGTTTTTGCGCAATAGTCGGGAGATCATGTCGTGGGTCATAGCTTGAGATTTTCAGCGGAATGAAGAAGGAGTGGATTGCCGACGGAAGTCGAGATGACCGCCGCGCCCTGGCGTAGCGCCTCTTCCGAGATGATTTCGGCTGCGATGAGGTTGTTGGCCGAGTCGAGGTGAGAGACGGGCTCGTCGAGCAATATGAAATCGAAGGGCATGCAGAGGGCGCGTATGATCGCGAGGCGTTGCTGCTGGCCGATCGACATTTTGCCTGCCGGATAGTCGCGCCGGAAGGCTATTCCGAGGCGTTCGAGCCATTCGTCGATTCGCTCTTCGGGCTGATGTCCGGTCAGGTTGTTTTTCAGCCGGATGTTTTCGATGCAGGAGAGTTCGGGGAAGAGATCGAGCTCCTGGGGAAGGAACGCGATGTTCTGGCGGCGGATGCGCTGCCATGATGAGATGGAGAGATCTGCGGCGGGGCGGTCGTTGAAGAGAAGGGTCCCTTCATAGTCGCGTCGCGCGCCATATATATAAGCCATAAGCGACGACTTCCCTCCGCCCGAGGGAGCCTCGATCAGATAATGGTGGCCGCGTTCGAATGTGAGGCGCGTCAGCCATATTTCGGAGTGGGGTATGTTTTCGCCTGCGAACACTTTGGGGAGCATGTCGCAGAGAGTGATTCTCTCGATGTGCTCCCGCTCGGCGGCGGTGTGGGCGGAGGGAAGTGCGTCGTTGTTGTGCATCTTATATAGAGGGGGTTATGTGTCAGAAGTTCTGAAGCACGAGAGTCTGGCGGGGAGCCAAAGTGATTTCGGAGCCTACGGTGAGGGGTGTGCCGGTCATGCTGTCGGTCAGCGAGTCGCCTTCGTGGAGAATCTCGGCGTAGCGGGAAGTGGCGAGGGGGAGTTCTTCATCGGTGCCGTTGATCATGACGATGACGCTCTTGTCGCCCAGGCGGCGTTCATAGACGTAGGCGCAGTTGATCGGCATGAAATGCTTCAGCGTGCCCTTCGCGATCACCTCGTTGGCTGTGTCGCGGCGCCATTTGAGCAGAGTCGAGAGATAGTTCCATGCTTCGTTCTGCATATCGGTGCGTCCTTCGGGAGTGAAGGCGTCGGTGGTGTCGCCGGGGAATCCGCCGGGGAAGTCGAGGCGGATATACCCGTCGCTGCCCTCCTTGCTGCCGTTCATGAGCAGTTCGGTGCCGTAGTAGATCTGCGGGATACCACGCGAAGTGAGCAGGAATGTGACGGCCTGTTTCCAGACGTCGAGGTTTTCGGGCTCGGAGAGCAGGAAGCGGTCGGTGTCGTGGTTGTCGAGGAATGTCAGCACCTTCTGCGGATCGGAGAATAGGAAGTCCATCGCGAGATGGTCGTAGAGTCCGTTGAGGCCGGTCCAGGGGGTTGTCGGCTCGTCGAAGAACTTATGGCCGTCGATTGCGAGCTTGAAGTCCATGACAGTCGGGAGCTTGGTGTCGAAGTCATTGACTCTCGACTTGGTTTGCCAGAAAGCTGAACCGCCCTCATTCGAATACCAGCATTCTCCGACGATATTGAAATTCGGATACTCCTTCATGACATCCTCAGCCCATGAGGCCATACCGGCCATATCGGCATAGGGGTAAGTGTCCATGCGGATGCCGTTGATTCCCGACGACTCCACCCACCAGATGCTGTTCTGCGTCAGATATTTCATGACGTGGGGGTTGTGCTGATTGAGGTCGGGCATCGACTTGACGAACCATCCGTTGACAGTGGCGTCCTTGTCGAAATCCGAGGCGTAGGGATCGTGGACCGTGGAGAGGCGGAAATTGGTCATGACATCCCCTTCGGGGTGGTTATACCAATCGGCCGAGGGCATCGACTCCATCCAGGGATGGTCGGAGCCGGAATGGTTGAATATCATGTCCATCACAACCTTCATGCCGCGTTTCTGAGCCTCGGCGATGAGAAGATTCCATTCGTCGTTGGTGCCGAAGCGCGGATCGATGCGATAGTAGTTGGTGGTGGCGTATCCGTGGTATGATCCTCCTCGCATGTCGTTTTCAAGCACGGGGCACACCCAAATTGCCGTCACGCCGAGATCCTTGAGATAGTCGAGATGATCGATTATGCCCGCGATATTGCCTCCGTGGCGCGCGTTGGGGTTTTTGCGGTCGGGCTGCGCTTTGTATTTGAGGCCCTCATAGGGGTCGGCGGCAGCGGCTTTTCCCTGCGCGAATCGGTCGGGCATAAGGAGATAGAGCACATCCGAGGCGTCGAATCCTTCATGCTCCTCGGCGCTTTTGGCGCGGGCACGCAACTGATAGTCGACAGTCTGATGCTTCTTGCCCAGAGTGAACTTCAGCGGCAACTCTCCCGGAGCGGCGTCGGGCGACACCTTGAGATAGACAAACTTATAGTCGGGATTGTCGAGAGTGACGGCGTCGATAAGGCTCACGCCGGGATAGTCGGCGGTGACTTCGGCGTTGCCGACGCCCGGACCGCTGACCATCAACTGGAGAGTGTCGTTTCTCATGCCCGTCCACCAATAGGGGGGCTCGATGTTCTGCACGATCGGGGAAGCCCCGGCCGATGCTGCAAGAAGAATGAGTGATGAAAGCATTTTTTGAGTCTGTGAGTTTGAATGTAAGAAAATATTAAGGTTAAGCGCTTTGGGAGTTAAGCTTTGAATGCTTAACTTATTGAATATTGGCGTTCTATGGCGACGCGCCGCGGCGCGTCGCCATAGAACGGTTGTCAGTCTTTGAGTTTCGCGGAGGCTTCGCGGATTCGGCGGATAGCCTCGCGGATATTGTCGTCGGATGTGGCGTAGCTGAGTCGCATGTAGCCCGGAGCGCAGAAAGCCTCGCCGTCGACACAAGCCACATGGGCCTCTTCAAGGAGATACATAACGTAATCGCCCACCTTCTCGATGCGGCGGCCGTCGGGGAGCGACTTGCCGACATAGCTTTCCACTTTCGGGAAGAGATAGAAAGCGCCGTCGGGACGGTTGACCTCCCATCCGGGCACTTCGCGGGCGAGCTCCACAATCAGGTCGCGGCGACGTTGGAAAGCCTCGCGCATCTCGGCGATGCACTCCTGCGGGCCGTTGTAGGCCTCCTCGGCGGCTTTCTGGGCGATCGACGACGCGCCGGAAGTTGACTGTCCCTGAAGCTTGGCGACAGCCTTGGCGATCGTGAGCGGCGCTGCGAGATAGCCGATGCGCCAGCCGGTCATGGCGTAAGCCTTGGAGACCCCGTTGACGATGATCACACGGTCGCGGACTTCCGGGAATTCAGCGATGCTGTGAACCTTTCCGACAAAATTGATATGCTCATAGATTTCATCGGCGAGGATGAGCACCTGCGGATGGCGACCGAGCACTTCGGCGAGGGCTCGGAGCTCCTCGCGGGTATAGATGGAGCCGGTCGGGTTGGAGGGGGAGTTGAGCATCACCATCCGGGTGGCCGGAGTGATGGCGGCTTCGAGCTGGGCCGGAGTGATCTTGAAATCATGTTCGATACCCGCCGGGACTTCCACCACTTTCCCTTCGGCGAGCTTCACCATCTCGACATAGCTGACCCAGGCCGGAGTGGGGATGATCACTTCCTCGCCGGGATTGACGCATGCGAGCAGGGCGTTGTAGAGTTCCTGCTTCGCACCATTGCCCACCACAATCTGATCCGGCGAGAACGAATGGCCGTTTTCGCGTTCGAGTTTGGCGCAGATTGCCTGTCGGAGCGAGAGATAGCCGGCCACGGGCGTATAGCGCGAGTAGTTCTCGTCGATGGCGCGCTTGGCGGCCTCCTTGATATGGGCCGGAGTGTTGAAGTCAGGTTCGCCGACCGACATGTTGATGACGTCGACACCCTGCGCTTTGAGTTCGGCGCTTTTTTGCGACATCGCCAGAGTGGCGGAGGGGGAGAGTCGTTCGATACGTTGTGAAATGAAGCTCATATGATTCAAGATAAAATAAGTTGGCGTTTTCATGGGGAGCCGCCGGCGGTTTTGCCGAGTCCTCGGGCCGGGGGGAGGTATGTCTCTCCGTTATCGGAGGAGCAAGGCTCCGAATCGCATGCTCTTTATTTTGCGAAGTTAAGAAATTATTTTAACTTTGCGGTCATTCCGATGTTAATTTTTATATAAGTAGCTATATACAGCATGAAAAGTAATTCTAACAAAGCTTTGCGACTCCGGCTAAAGAGTGTCGCCATGATTTTCGCCATGACGCTTGCCTCGGTGGCGGCCGGTGTGTTGACCTCGTGTTCGAGTGATGTAAAAGAGGAAATCGAGCAGCTGTTTGCGGTTGTTCCGTCGAATTCCTCGGTTGTAGTGACGCTTAATGTGGAGCAGGCCGTCAAAGAATCGGGAGGTAAGATCGCCGATGGCAAAGTCGAGGACTTCGGCTCGCTGACCGGCGTCATGGATTCGGCCGACGCTCCCGCGGCCGTTGTGAAGACTCTGCAGGATGTAGGCCGTGTGACCTCCGGCCCGATGGCAGGCTTTGTATATAAGAATCAGATGTATTTCGTCACATCGGTCGACGACGCCGATGCATTCAAATCGGCTTATGCCGCCGAGCAGGCCGACAAAGAGTCGTGGACAGAGGCCGACGGTGCTTCGGTGCGCGGCAATGTGGCTGTGGTCAAGGATCGTGTGTGGGTGCTCCCCTCGGCGTCGGCGGTTTCCGACGCTGTCGGCTTCATGACGCTTTCGGAGGCTGAAAGCTTCAACTCCAACGCCTATGCCGCGACGATGGCCAAGAGCGGCCATTCGCTCAATGTGTATGGCGATATCAACGCGCTGTTGGGCTCGGGCCTTTCATTCGGCCAGCAGACTCAGGCGCGCATGGCCATGAGCATGGTGTTCAATCAGCCCAAATATCTGGAAGCATGGTGCGATTTCAAGGGAAACAGTGCCGCCATGACCCTTCGTCTTCTCGACGACGATCTGAAGGCTGCCAAATGCGAGCTTGATCTTTCGAAGATTGATCCGAAGGTTGTAGCCGGACTCGGGGGAAACGCCGAGACGATTGTGGCAATCGGCGTTTCGCAGAAGCTTGTGGAGCAGATTTCGAAATTCGCAGGGTCGTTTGGCGGCGGCTTGCCGATCGACGTCTCTTCGATCATCTCGCCGCTTCAGGGCACACAGGCATTTGCTACAGGCAGTAGCCTTGGGTCGACCGGCGACAACAATTTCCGCGCCGTTGTCAGCACCAACGGCAAAGACAATGCCCAGCTTGGCCAACTGCTCGCCACTTTGGGCACAGTCAAGATCGACGGCACGACATTCAATATCTCCAAGGGACGTTATGGCGAGGGGTCGTTGAATGTGAGCGATGTGGCTCAGGAAATGAAAGACGCATGGCTCGGAATGGCCATGGCCAAAAAATCGGGAGCCTCGGATGAGAAGATACTCGTGCTCCTGGAGCCTGCCGACGGCACTCTGCAACTGCGCCTGCATGTCGAAAACAAATAAGTGACATTGACCAATACACGACTGCCCGATGCCAACCAAAGCATCGGGCGTCTTGTTTTAGATACATGGATAAAAAGGTCACACAGAATAAAGTCGCACAAAAAAATGCCGCACAGAGCGGTGTCGCACAAACCGCCAACTCACACGCCGCGGCCGGTAACACAACGGCGTTCTCACGGTGTCGGATTACGGTGTCGGGAGGAGGTGGAGGTCGCAGGCGCGTGCGATCTCGGTGCTTGTCTCGCCGATCCATCCGCAGCATTGGTTGACACTGGTGTAGACGCGCACGAAATCGATGCCCGGCAGCGAAACGGGGACGCCCTCCGCATCGACGGCATCGGAGATATCGAAGCTGTTGCGCGCGGCGTCATCATTCGGATAATTATCGACATAGCCGTATTCAAACGGTCGCAAGCGCCATAGCGTGCCGTCGCCGTTGACATCCGTGGCATTCGAAGGGAGACGTGTGGCTGTGAATGTCAGCTCCTCGGCATCGATCCATTCCGGATAATAGCTCTGACGATGAAAGGTGGTCTGCGGCATATAGCCGGATTGTCCGGCATTGTCGGTCCAAAGTATATAGGTCGAGTCGATGATAGAGCTCCCCGACGGGGTCGCGATGTGGTCGGGCGCGGGGCGGCGGTAAGTGATTGAATATCCGCGCAGGAATCCCGGCTTCCCATCTTCGCTTCCTCGCAGCTCATACCATTCGTCGTCGGGCAATCCGTTGCCGTTGGTGTCGGCGCTGACCATGACGACTCCCGGCTCGGCGCTTCCTCCCGACGAGGCTACGGCATCGGCCGCATCGGCGAAAGCGTTGCCCCATATGCGGAAGTCGGCTTGGCCTGCGACGTTGACCACCGTATGATCGAAGCCGAAAGTGACATAACCGCCGAACCCGCCCAGTGAAATGATCGAGCCGTCGGCGCCGCATATCGACTCGCCGGCCTTGCGGATCATGTCGGCTTCCGTGTCCCCCTCCTCATAGAGCGGTATCATATTGACAAACTGACCCGGGGCAGGCCGATATTCATAGACGCGGGAAATATAGGGATCGTATTCGATATCCTCGCTCACGACGATGACTGTAGTGGTGAAAGTCATCGGATTGTCGGCGTCGACAATTTCAAACTTCAGCTGATACTCACCCTCTTCGATCTCGACAAACGCCAGATCGCGCGACTGACCGATGACAGTCCACTCCCCGTCGGGCGTCAGGAGTAGCCAGCGATAGGCCGCTCCCTCCAGCGCCGGCGCAAGTCGTAGCGTCTGCATCCGGGGTATGACATAAGTGTCGTCGACCCCGAGGCTGACGATTTGCGGCCCGTCGGCGCAAGATGTCGCTCCCAAAGCGACCGCCGCGACCGCCGCGACACCAAAAAGCAAATGCGAATTCTTCATAAACACTATCTGATAAACGGTTTAAAAGCGAGTTTTATTCCCTCGGATCCGGAAAACCTCAAGCGGCATATGCGCCAGGCTAAGCGCAACTGAAACATCGGGCGGCTTCATGCGCATACGGAGGATGCATACACAAGAATTTTTTTGAGGAGTGGCATAGCGGGAATGAAAGTTGAGGGAGGAGGGCTCCGTGAAGCTAAAAAAGTGGGGGAGG
>CAMWNT010000049.1 GCA_947175695.1 uncultured Porphyromonadaceae bacterium | reverse complement strand
ATGTTTTTGTTCAAAAATATAGTATTGTTCAATATAATTGAACGGGAGTATTGTACATATAAGCAAAGCGATAGGAAGAGTGGCAACAGCGGATTGGATTGTCGTCAAGACCGACAATAATGTCAAGAGTAAGCCATATGGTATATTCGATAAATAGGCTCTAAACTCAGTTCTTTGTAAAAATCGCGGTTATAATCGCAAAAATTTGTACCTATGACTGATTGTAATCGTTCTCAACCCAACACAACCAAGTGCACTTTTTGAGGCTGGTACAAGTTTGGAAGCGAAAACCTCATAAATCAGGAAGCGAAAACCTCATAAATTAGGAAGTGAAACATTCATAAATTAAGTATTAAAAACCCGATAAATTTGGAAGTGTAAAAATCTTTCCATTTCTTAGCGCTTAATATCAACAGATTATGACTATGGATGGCGCTATGCCGGATGGCGACCGACCCACTTTAATTTTTACATATTAGCAGACTCTGTGGTGATCTGGCGGTCGAGAGCGGCAAGTTCGGATTGCCAATCGTTCAATTCTTCTTCCTTACCCTATGGCGGATAATGTAGTAAGAACTATTTTGCGGAGTGGTAAGAAAATGCTACATTTGTAGTATGAAAACAAAACTTGAAGAATTAGTAGGCAGATACCGCGAACTTGGAATTGACCGTCAGCTGGACTATGACAAGTTTTATCTGTATTCCATTATCACCCACTCGACGGCGATTGAAGGCTCTACTATTACGGAACTTGAAAACCAGATAATGTTTGATAACGGAATTGCCCTCAAAGGGAAAAGCCTTGTCGAGCAGAATATGAATCTTGACCTTAAAGCAGCCTACGAACGAGTATTGGTATTCGCCCGGAATCATGCGGATATTACGATTGACCGACTGAAAGAACTGTCAGCCCTGACAATGAAAAACACCGGGGCGGAGTATCATACCGCACTGGGCGATTTCTCATCGGCAAACGGAGATATCCGTCTGTTGAACGTCACCGCAGGAGTAGGCGGACGGTCATATATGGCATTCAACAAGGTCCCACAGAAGTTGAAAGAGTTTTGCGACGCATTGAACGCCACTCGCCGAACGGCACAGTCAATGACCATACAGCAGCTCTATGAAATTAGTTTTGACGCGCACTATAATCTTGTGACAATCCATCCGTGGGCTGACGGCAACGGACGTATGGCCCGATTGTTGATGAACTGGTTGCAATTTGAATATGGGCTGATACCTTCACGCATATTCAGCGGTGACAAAGAGGATTACATAAAAGCTCTCGTTGCTACTCGTGAAGATGGCGACCTGTCAATCTTCCGCAGCTTCATGACCGAAACGATGATAACCCATCTGTCGCACGATATTGCCACCTACGAAGAATCGGTCGGAGAAAACGAGCCGATAATTCTATCAACAGCTAATCCTGAAAAACCTAAGAAAACTCGCGACAAGGTAATTGAGCTTTTACAGCTCAACCCACGACTGAGCGCAACCGCCCTTGCCACCGAAATCGGCATATCCGCAAAAGGCATCCAACGCCACCTCGCCAATCTCAAAGCCGAGGGCATCCTCAGCCGCATCGGCCCTGACAAAGGAGGCGAATGGAAAATTTCTTATGCGAAGAAGTGAGACGCCGAGCGCCGGCTGTGCTTAACCCAACACTACATCCAACACCATCATAAGGGCAAACCCGACCGCAAAACCGAGTGTGCCGAGATTCGAATGCTTCCCTTCGGCAGTCTCGGGGATAAGTTCCTCCACCACGACATACATCATGGCTCCGGCGCCAAAGGCAAGCAGATAGGGGAAGACGGGAAGCACCAACGATGCGATCCAGATCGTGATAATGGAAGCGATCGGCTCTACAAAGCCGCTCAAAACGCCTATACCGAATGATCGCTTTCGAGTGTTGCCAAGTTCGCGCATCGGCATCGAAACAATAGCCCCCTCGGGGAAATTCTGAATGGCTATGCCGAGCGCCAGGGCCAACGCGCCCGAGATCGACATAATTGCGTTTTCATCCATGGCTCCCGCGAGAGAAATGCCCACGGCAATACCCTCCGGAATATTGTGTATCGTCACAGCCAAAGCGAGTTTCGAAGTCTTTGACAGTCGGCTTTGCGGTCCCTCCGGCATGTTGCTGTCGACATGCTGGTGGGGTGTGAAGTGGTCGAGGCCAAGCAGAAACAATATCCCTAAAAAGAATCCGACTGTGGCGGGAATGACTTTCGCCACTCCCGAGGAATCACAGAATTCCATCGAAGGAATAAGCAGCGACCACACCGAAGCCGCCACCATCACTCCCGCCGCAAACCCCATCAAAGCCTTCCTGACTCTCTGCGGCATCTCCTTTTTCTGAAAGAAGACGCACGCAGCTCCGATGACTGTGCCGGCAAAGGGGATCGCAAGAATTGCACATATCTGTGAATAATCCATAAAAATTTAAGTCTATATCTGATATAACAATCTTGCGGCGTCAAAGTGTGATTTCAATACGCGTAGCCGTTGTCGAGACGCGAGCGCAGGAAGGCGGTGCGCGCCACAAGCCATTCCTTCAGATGGGCCACCGACTCGCGATGGTCGAACGACGGAGTGCGATAGATCCAGCCATAGGATTGATATTCTGGCCATGCGAGGCCGTCGAGTTTGGCCGAGGGCTCGATAAGCGCGGCATATTGATCAATAAAATCGAGCAGATCGGGGAGAATCTCCTTTTCAAATTCATCAAACCGCGCTTTATATGCCTCGGCAAAGCCGGGTCTGGCTATCAATGATTTAAACAGATAGTTGAGCCAGATGGGACTATCGGGGCGTCGGGGAGTGTAGGTGTCGTCGTCGCCCGGCACGAGCAAGTCGAAGGCTACGTCGAAATCCCACACCGGTCCGAATCGATAGACTTCGCCTTCGGCCATCGATGATTTGTGGAGATAGAGGCTTTTCGGATGTCCGATCTCATCGTTATACACGATATTGTTGACAAGTAGATATCCGACGAACGAGTCGAGATCAAATTCGTCGAATCCTTCGCCATATGTGGCGCTATAGACCGCTTTGTTGAAATCGCCTTCCCAAAGAGCGAGCCGCTCTTCAGGGGTCGGCCCTTCGGGGTCGTCTTCATAGAGCTCGTCGAAATCCGGATCTTTGACCATCACGGGGAGTTTGTAGATATCGGAATAGAATTTATAATTCTCGTCGAATTCGGTTGAGAGTTCGAACAGCATTCCCTCCGTTTCCTCGATGTCGACGCTGGCGCTGTTGATGCCGATTTTGTGGGTCAGCAGGAAGGCTCCGGTGTAGCGGTCGTTGATATAGACGTGGCATGGCACGCCGGTGTTGGCGCAAGGCACTCCGATGCGTTGGGCGAGCCAAAATGCGACAGCGTTTTTCATATGCGAATTGTCGAGGTAATCGGCCAGAAGCACATAGCTTTTGGCTTTCTTGAGTCCGCAAATCGATGTCTTGGATGGAAACTTCAGCCGCATCGGCTTTTTTGGCTTCGACCATGAGGAATTGCCGCGACCTTTGACAGTCAAGGTCGTCTCTTCAAGATTGTCGGAATAGCCGTTGCCGTCGATGGAGAGGGTGGCATTGATGTAGTTTTCTTTGTCCCACACCTGATAGCGATCCGGATAATCCGGGAATGTGAATCGGAGCACCGGAATATCCGACCGGCGCACAATGCAAGAGTCGATGGCGCTCAGCTCGATGGGTTGCGTTTCGCTGTCGGGAAAGGCGAGGTAATAACCGTCCTCACCCTGAATATGCTGCATGCTGGTGGTAGAGTCAAGCTTTACCATGTTAAACTGGCGGTCGTTGCGATAGATAAGCAGATCGCGGGCGGCAGTTGTCATACATGCCGACACAACCATGAAAATCGTTATAAAGAGTTTAAGTATCTTCATTTTACTGCAAATTTCATTTTAGTGACACCATCGATTCGGATTGCGTAGACGCCCTGACGGAATTGCCGGAAAGATATTGACTCTTGACCTGAGAATTGCCGGTCGAATACTTTCAGTCCGGCCATATCGAAGATTTCACACCGTGAGTCGCGATTGGCGGAGTTGATTGTGATTCCCTCGCGTGTGATCTCCAATTGGCAGTCGGTGCCTGCGGCCTCCACCGAAGAGGGTACATTTTGTTTTTTTACATAGCGGAATCCGTAAAGCGACTGAAGTTCGCACTCCACGAGGTCGTCGGTCGAATGGATTATGAGGACCTCCTCATTGACACTCATTGCCAGCCCGTCGGCCACGTTGAAGCGAGTTTCGTTGCCTTCAATATCTCTGACGGCGAGCTCATATGCATTTCCGGCAAACGCGCCCGGACCGCATGTGGCTATAAAGAGTAGGAGATTGCGTAAAAGAGTGTTTCGTGATGTCATGTTATGCTTAATAAGACCGGAAACTGTCGCCTCCGGTAAGAAAGGTTACAATTTCAGTGATTGTTGATCAATGTGTTGCAAAGTTAATAAAAAATCGTGATTTGCAACTCATTGCCCCCGACATTTGTTAAGATCTCGGTTCTTCACGTGTGTCCTTTCGAAGAAAAAATCGGATTGTACGCGTGGACGCGCGATCGCGCATTCCTACATGCCGCTCCTTTTGGCTCTTGCGAAACTTGAGTTCGAAAGTTTATAGCTTGTAGTTGGTCTGATTTATTCTTTTTGCAAATAAAATCAGTCATCCTTTCCTCAGAGCCGGGCGGCTTCTGAAGAAAGGATGGTCGAAACGATGGGGATGTGGAGCCGCGTTCAGCGGCATCGCTTATGCGGTCGTGAATGCGTCATTTGACGATATGCTTGCGACCATTGACGATGTAGATGCCTTGCGGCATACCGACAAGAGCGTCCGCTGCGTTGACATTGCGACGCAATGCGATGCCCTGGAGGTTGTAGACGTCGACTGTCGCAGCGCCGTCGGCCATATCGATTTCGGGAGTGTCGGTCGATGTGTCATCGCCGCCGCGGAGCACGATGGATGTGACATTAAACGGTTCGCCACCTTCGGGATTGAGCTGGCAGAGCAGGGCGTTGACATCAGCGAGCGATTCTTTGACGTCGATCCCCTTGAGATCGATTGTGGCTGTCGAGGCGGTCTTGACAGTCGACTCGCTCTTCGACCACACTGCCTCGGGATCGTCGAAGCGGGTCATGACATTCAGCACGTAATCGCTGTTGCCGGCCTCCATGTTGATGTCGAGATAGCGCTGGCCGTTGTAGGTGTCGAACGCTGTTTTCCAGAGTTCGAGCGTATTCCAGTTGTCGATCCAGAAATAACCGCCCCAGATGGCGCCTTCCGGCATTTGGAAGCCGTCGTTCATGATCGCGACGGCATTGACTCCGAAGCTCGCGCCGCAGATTTCCATGCCGTACTGCTTCAAGGCGGCGAGCATGTCGGAGGTGATATAGGCGCGATATTCCGATTTGCCGTCGACGCGTTGCAGGATGGATCCGGGGAGCCACACGCCGTTGCCTTTGATCTCCACGACATCCGTCGCATCGACGAGGCCGATCGATATATAGTCGCCGACATTCACCTCATCGGCAAACGACTCGGGAGTGATTGTCATGGTGTTTTCCCATGTGACGTTGACGACGTCGCCCTGATAGAGAGTCTTGACAGTCTCCTGAGCCGAAGCGAAGCCGACGCCAAGGATTGCCGCTGTTGCGGCTGCGATTACAGTTTTCATATCTGATTGAATCTTGTTAGGTTATATCTTTGCGAAATTAACTTGTTGAATATTTGTGATAAGCGCGGACGCGTCATGGCGCGTCCGCGCTTACGATTGCATTCATTCCCCTGCCTGATAGACTTGGAGATCCGAAATGCGGATGTCGCTGCCGTAGGAGTTGATCGACCAGCAGTTTTTGCGGATGCCGTAGACACGCGCCGTGAAGGCCACATCGTCGTTGATATACATCGTGCAGACCGAGTTGTCGTTGATGATGGTGATGCGGTAGGTGTTGTCGGCCGGAGTGTCAAACACATAGCCGTCGGCGCCGTTGACGAATCCGCAGCCTTCCGGGCCCTCTTCCTCGAAGTTGATCTTGTGTCGGCCCGATCCTTCGGGGTTGACCACCATCGAGTAATACTTGGCCGAATCGATGCCGCGCACGAGCGAAACTCCGAATTTGGCATCCGGTGATGTGGCGGTGGCGGTGAATTCGATTCTGTTGCAGTTGCCGAGACGATTGAAGAGCACGCTTGCATCTCCGCTGAGCGAATAGCCGGAGTTGTCGGCAGATACGTTGCCTTCGGTGTTCATCACCTTCAGAGCCATCGGCTGAGAGTATTTCTCGATGATGCCGTCGACGCGGCCCAGAGTCAGAGTGCCGTCGGGATGCTGGATGAGCTTATGGGCCACCAACGCTCCGGCCCATTCAGGCTCGGCGGGATAAGCGCCGACATTCG
This sequence comes from uncultured Porphyromonadaceae bacterium, assembly GCA_947175695.1. Lineage (GTDB taxonomy): Bacteria > Bacteroidota > Bacteroidia > Bacteroidales > Muribaculaceae > Lepagella. The sequence goes on along the minus strand of CAMWNT010000049.1, from coordinate 10,419 downwards.
TGTTGTCGTTGCCCGGACGGGTCGGACACCATCCCCAGATATAGCGGTCTGTGCCGTCGGAAGCGGTTTTTCCGGCATAGAAGGCGCGCGAGTCGAGCATACCTTCGCGATAGTCGGGCCAGAGGCCGGCGTCGTTGGCGGTGCAGCTCTTAAGCTCTTCGAGAGTGCGACCCTTGAAGTATTGCACGCGCCGCACGGCCGCATGCTTTTCGGAATAGACCATATACCACCAATCGCCCATTCGGAACACATCGGGACACTCATAGAAGCGGTCCCACATCATGGTCATGAACACTCCGGCCGAAGTCCAATTGTTGAGGTCGGTCGATGTATATTCGGCGATTACCCCTTTGCCCGACTTCTGAGTCGACACGAGCATATGGTAGATTCCGGCGTCATCCTTGAAGACGCAGGGATCGCGGAAATCGGAGGTGCTGTATTCGCCGAGCGGCGAGAGCAGGAAAGCCGGGTTTTTGCGCCATGTGCGGCAGTCTTGGGATGTCGCCATCATGACTCCCTCGCCGATGCCTGTGGATGCGACATCGCAGGAGTGACCCGTGTAGAATGTGTAGTAAGTGCGGTCGGCGTCGTTGTAGACGGTGCATCCTGTGCCGAGTGCGCCGTCGAGATCTGTGATCGAGCCGGTCGGGATCACTTCGCCGAGCGACTGATAGGAGGCGGCGTCGGTAGTGATCAGACACCAGAAGGGGTGGAACGTGGTCGAGTTCGGGCGGAATTCCTGGAGATAGAAAATCTTGAAATCCTTAGCCTGCGGGTCGTAGAAGGGCATCGGGTCGCCGACATATCCGACCTGCGGCTTATAATATGTGTCGAAGCGCGCGGCGTCGGTGGTCTCGAAGAGAGTTGCGGTGTTGTCCCAATCCTTGGAAGTCGGCTCGACAGTGTCGTCGCTGCATCCCATGCAAGTTATGGCGATAGCCGAGAGGATCAAAGTTGAATAGTATTTCATGGCGGGGGTTATTTGCATAGATAGTTGATGGAATTTTTGGCGAGTTGTTCGATGTTTGCGCGGTAGGGGTTGACTGTGGAGTTGGGGTCATACCATTCAAAGCCGGGGGTGCCGATGGTGACGACACGTCCGCTCGTGTAGCCCGAGAGGATCTCGCGGGGAGCGAACTCTGCGATGACCACGGCGTTGGGGTCGTAGGTATTTCCCGAGGCGAGCGCCGTGGCGCCGGTCTTGCTCTCCCATGCGCTCATGCTGCCGTAGGCATCCCAATCCACCATCCACTGCAGGCAGCGGCCCGAGTTGCGACATCCTGCGCCGGCGAGATTGATTTTGCCGGAAGCGTCGACCGGAAGACCCGCGAAGAGGGGATGATCTTCATGGCCTGTGATGTTGAATCCGAGGTCGTCGGCAAGAGTCTCATAGATTTCGCCGCCAAACATATTGTTGGGCGATTGCTGGTCGAGGGCGATGCGCCATACATCGTTGATATATCTTGCGCCGTCGCGCGAGGCGAGAATGTTGCCCCCTTTGATATAATAGTCGTTGAAGAGGTCGCGGGTGTCCCACATTATTCCGGGCCAGTCGAGCCAGTCGAGGTGGCACCATATCATCGTGAAATCGCCGAGTTTGACATCGCCGGAGAGCACACTCTGCAGCGAGACGAAACGGCTGTTGGCCACATTGGCAAGCATCCAATCGGCGGCCGCGCGGGCTTCGGGAGTGAGAGCGTCGACGCTGTCGGCGTTGCCGATGAACGCCTTCGGAGCCTGCGACATGTCGTCTTTGACGACGCTGACGGCATATCGGATTGTCGCAGTGCGATAGCTGACGGTCAGTGTGACTTCGTCGGTGAAATCGATGACTGTGCCCGGCTCCGGATCGCCGGTGGCGCCGTCGGTCAGGGTGTAATAGAGAGCCATTGCCTCTATATCCTCATCGATCGGCACAAAGAAGCGGATCGTGCGGGCTTCGTTGTCGATAGCTGCGGGATATTTGTTGTTGAGCGAAGCTGCGGTCACTTCGGCGTTGTCGTGGCGGGCTATGAGGGTATAGCGGGTGTAGACGTCGCCGTTGGTGATTGTGATCGAGTGGGGAATCGAGCAGTCGAGCACGTCGCCTGGGCGGATGTCGGAGGTCGCTCCCTCTTCGAGGGTGATTTCATCGAGTGTAAGGGCCGTCAGATCGCAATCCACCGGCAGCCCGACGGCGACGGTCTTGGCCCGGTTGTCGATTTCGGCCTCATATCCTCCCAGGGTCAGCGACCGGATCATGGTGCTTCCGTCGAGGCGCAGATCCGAGAGATTGTCGTCGTTGCAGCTCTGGAATGTGATTCCGGCCAGGATTAGGGCCGTCAACAGAATCAATCTGCTATATAGAGTATTCATTGTTGTCGAGATTTATTAAGGGTGTTTTTTTTACCATCCGCCGATGTTCTGCTTGTAGTTGCCGTTGCTGGCGCTGATCTGCGCGAAGGGGATCGGCAGATACTCATTTTTGTCGGATGTGAACCGTGCTCCGGAATAGATTGTGCATTTCGAAGCTTCCTCGCTGTAGTAGCGGTTGATGACTTCAGCCGCTTCGCCCCAGCGCACGAGGTCGAAGAATCGGTCGCTTTCCATGGCAAGCTCTACGCGGCGTTCATGCTTGAGGAGTTTGAGGGCCTCTTGCTGCGAGTAGCCGCCGGTGTAGGGCATGACTCGGAAGTGAACGCCGTAGAGGGATTCATAGTCGGAGATGACGCTGATGCTTTGGCGGGCGCGGTTGCGGATGGTGTTGATGATGTCGATCGCTTCGGGAATGCGGCCGTCGTTGAGCATGATGAGGGCTTCGGCGCGCATCAGCATCACATCGGCATATCGGATGACGATATGATTCATCGGACTTGCCCAGAGGCCGTTTTTGACGAGGAATCCGCTGTCGGGGTCGACGTTGTGTTTGAGCGAGATGTTGTAGCCGTAGAGGCCGTTGGAGCGGCTCCATGTCGCGCTGCGGTCAATCATGTATTTGCTGTTGAACTCGTAGGGGAGACCCGGAATGCCGACTGTCAGGAAGAGTCGCGGATCGGCATAATCCTTGGCCGGATCGTAGTCGCTGCTGTTGAAGTTGTCGGGGTCGGGATGACCGTCGGCATCGGTCTTGAACGCGTTGACCAGATTCTGGCTCGGCTTGTAGAAGTCGCAGCCGCCGTCGGTCACACCCGGAATGTTGGGCACAATCAGACCGAAGGCCCAGTTGCAGTTGCCGTTGACAGAGCCGTCGTTCATCGAATACTGCATAGCCCAGACCGACTCGACGCCGTTTTCAAACTGCGGCTCGGGGCGGAAGTTGTTGTGGAAGTCGGATTCGAGGGCGTAGCCGCTTTTGCTCATGATGGCCATGTCGGTGAATTCAACCACCTTTTTCAGGTCGTCGGCATTGATCGATGTGATCGCGTGGCTGTTTTCGTCGTCCTGCCGATAGGCTTTGTAGAGATAGGTCTTTGCGAGATAGGCGGCTGCCGCACCGCTTGTCGGGCGACCTTTTTCGGGCTGCACGTCGGGGAGATTGTCGAAAGCGAATTGGAAATCTTCGGCGATCTGAGCCCATCCTTCATCGTTGGAGTAGGTGCGGTTGGACAGCGCGTTGTATTCTTCGGGCGAGAGGCTCTCCTGATTTGCGAAGGGGATGTATTTGAAGAGCTGTTTGAGGAGGAAATGGCCGTGGGCGCGGAGGAATCTCATTTCGGCTATGCGCTGCTGCTTCTGCGGATAAGCGGCTTCGTCAACTTTATTGAGCACATCGAGGGCGGCGTTGGCGCGGGAGATGCAGTTGTAGAGGCGTTCCCAGATGCTGCTGAGGTTCCAGCCGGTGGTCATTACTCCCTGCGAGATTTCGAGGGCGTGGAATACGTCGCCGTCTTCAGTGCCGTTCCCACCTTTGTAGGCGTCGTCGGAGCGCACGTCGTAGTTCCAGAGTGAGAAGGAGGAGTTGATGTCCTCGCCGGAGATCCAGATGGCGTAGGCCGAGATCACGAGATTGTCGACATATTCGGCCTGTTTGAGAGTATCCTCATCGATAGTGCCCTGCGGGGTCTGCTCGTCGAGGAAATCATTGCAGCCTGTGGCGAGCATTGCCATTGCCAGGGCCGCTGTATAAAGAATTTTCTTCATGGTCAGGGATAGAGCTTAAAAGATTACGTTGAATCCGAAAGTGAGATTGACCGGTATGGGATAGCCGAAGTTGGCGTTTTCGGGGTCGACGCCGGTGAATCCCTTGCTCTTTATGGTCAGCAGATTCTGGGCGCTGACATAGAGACGGAGTTTCTGCATACGGAGTTTTGCCGCGATCGATTCGGGGAAGTTGTATCCGAACTGGATATTGCGCAGTTTAAGATAGGATCCGTTTTCGACGAAATAGGTCGAGACGCGCTTTTCGTTGTTGAGGTCGGAGCGGGAGAGAGCCGGGATTGTGGATTCGGGATTCTGCGGGGTCCATGCGTCGAGGAGTCGCTGTCCTTTGTTGAGGAATCCGATGTTCAGACCGCTCCAGAGGTCGGTCTCTTTCTTGAGGTCGCTGATGACGTCGACACCCTGCACACCCTGCCAGAACATCGTGAAGTCGAAGTTTTTGTATTGCAGATAGACGTTGAGGCCGTAGGTGAAGTCGGGGGTGGGATCGTAGATCCATTGCTGGTCTTGCTCTGTGATACGGCCGTCGCCGTCGAGGTCGCGCCAGCGGATACGGCCGATGCCTGCACCTTCCTGGATGGCGTGGTTGTCGATTTCATCCTGCGAGCGGAAGATTCCGTCGGCTACATATCCGACTTGCGCACCCATCGGGTGGCCGATTACGCTTTCGACGCCGTTGCCGCCGAATGTGCCGTTGGCTGCGACAGTCGCGGGGAGCGCTGTGATTTTGTTGCGATAGGTGGAGATGTTGCCGGTGATTTCGTAGGTGAAGCCGTAGGAGGTGGTGTTTCTCCAGCCGATGTTGAGTTCGACGCCCTTGTTGAGCATTTCGCCGGCGTTGATCCATTGGGTGGTGCCTTCGCCCATAGCTGCGATTCCGACCATCTGCACGAGGATATCGGAAGTCTTTTTATGATACCAGTCGAACGAACCGAAGAGTCGGTTGTTGAGGAATCCGAAGTCGATGCCGGCGTTGAACTGGGTGGTTGTTTCCCATTTGATGTCGGGGTTTCCCATCTGGTTGCGTTTGAATCCGGAGGGGAGGATCGCGCCGCCGTTGGTGCCGGCGATGTCGTAGGAGGTGCCGTATCCGCCGCCGCCCCAGTCGTTGCCGGCGTATTGTGGCACATAGATCGAATATCGGGCGTAGTTGGATATTTCCTGGTTGCCGGTCTGTCCCCACGAGAAGCGGGGCTTGAGTTCGGTGATCCAGGTGCGGTCGCGGAGGAATTCTTCGTTGGTCATTCTCCATCCGAGCGACACGGCGGGGAAAGTCGCGTAGCGATTGTTTTTGCCGAAGCGAGAAGAGCCGTCGTGGCGGAGAGTGACGCCGAGGAGATAGCGGGAATCGAAGGAGTAGTTGACTTTGCCGAAGAACGACACGAGCGAATAGCCTTCCGACGAGCCGTAGGCCATGGCTGTACCGACGCCGGCGTTGGGCCACATATAATCGGGAGTCAGGATCGAGAAATCCTCCTTATATCCGGAAAACCATTCCGAGTCTTCGCGGATAAGCTCGATGCCGACGAGTGCGTCGATATGGTTTTTGCCGAAGTCGCGGTTGTAGGAAGCGACGGCGTTCCACATCCATCTGGTCCAGTGCTCTTGTTTGGCTTCTACGCCGTTGGTCGGGTTGGCCATAGTGCCTTCGGTGATGGGGTAGGTGAATATGCGCTGGCGCTTCTGGGCGTAGTCGAGGCCGAATGTAGAGCGGGCGCTGAATCCTTTGCCGAAGTCGAGGTTGATATAGGCGTCGCCGAAGAGTCGCCAGTAGGTGTAGCGGTTGTCTTTGTTGCGTTCGAGTCGTGCTACGGGGTTTTCGCGGTCGGGATATCCTCCTACGGGGCCGGCGAATTCACCGTTTTCGGTATATACGGGGAGTGAGGGGTTGAATTGCAGGATGTTTTCGGTGAATCCTCCGGGGGCCTGCACTTCCGAAGTGCGGCTGAGGGTGAAGTGCTCGCCGAGAGTCAGCACTTTCGAGAAGGGCTTGTATTCGGTGTTGATTCGGGCCGAGATGCGGTCGAAGTCAGTGTCTTTGATTATGCCGAGGTTTTTGTAGTAGCCGACAGAGAAGAAGGATGCGAGTTTGTCGGTGCTGCCGCTGACGGAGAAGTTGTAGTTCTGGATGAAGCCGGTGCGGGTCGTTTCGTCAAACCAATCGGTGTCGGATGCGGGGGTGGTGTTGTTGCTGTCGAGGTATTTCGACATTGAGATGCTGTTGAGCATGGGATATCCGGCGGCGTCGTAGCCCCAGTTGAAGTGATATCCGAGGGCGTTGGTGTTGGGGTCCTGGCCGTCGTTGACGTAGGCTTGCCACATTGCCTGGCCGTATTGCTCGGCGTTGAGCACCTTCATCTTGTTGTTGTAGAACGATGCCGCGAGCGACGCGTCGAGAGTGACTCTGAGGTTTTTGCCCTTTTTGGTGGTGATGATGATGACGCCGTTGGCCGCGCGCGAACCGTAGATAGAAGCCGAGGCGGCGTCTTTGAGGATCTGAATCGATTCGATGTCGCTGCCGTTGAGCTCGTGCATTCCGGCTTTGGTCGGCACGCCGTCGATGATATAGAGCGGGTCGTTGTTGTTGAGCGTTCCGACGCCGCGGATTCTGACTGTAGATTCGCCGCTGGGATTGCCGTCGGCCGATATGTTCATGCCCGGCACACGCCCCTGGAGCGCTTTGACGGGATTGTTTTCGTTTTGTTTGGCGAGCTCGTCGACACTGACGGCGGTGATGGCCCCGGTGACATCGGCTTTCTTCTGAGTGGAATATCCGACTACGACGATTTCATCGAGCAGTTCCGACTCTTCGGTCAGAGAGACGGTCATTTCGGGTTGAGCTGTCACGGTTTGGTCGCGGAAGCCGACATATGATATTTTGAGCCGGGTTCCTTCGGGCACACTCAGATCGAAATTGCCGTCGATATCGGTGGCGGTTCCGGCGGCGGCTTGTCCGAGGGGGATGACGCTTGCGCCGATCAGAGGCTCCGAGTCGGTGGCTGAAATGACTGTCCCGTGCACAGTGATGTTCTGCGCGTGTGCGGCGATCGCCATAAAGAGCAGCAAAAGCGCACCAAGGATTGTTCTTTTCATGTGTAGGTTTTATTAGGTTAAGAATTTGTTTCTGCGGCAAAGTTATAGAGTGCTGTAAGATAGGAGTTTCAATAAAATGCCATGTCCTATCAAATTTTTGCGGGGCGCGAAATTTTCATAATTTTCACAACATTTGTCATATCTGCGTCGCGCGGATCCGGCACTTTCCGGGAGGAGGGGGAAGTGATGTCGTGATGTAGATAAGCGATGTCGAATGGCGGTCGGGCCGGGGATGTCGACGGCTCGGACCGCGACGCTCATTGCGTAGCGGCCCGGGTGTTATTTGTCGGCGTCAAGTCGGGAGCGAAGTTCCGAGGGGGCTTCGTGATAGTAGTCTTTATAGCATTTTGAGAAATATGCCGGGAGGCTGAAGCCCACTTCGTATGCGATTTCGCTGATCGATTTTTCGGTGGTGGTGATCAGATGGCGTGCGCGTTTGAGACGCATGTTGCGAATGATTTCCACAGGCGAGTAATTGGTCAGCGCCTTGATTTTTCGACTGAGCTGCGATTTGCCCAGTCCCATTTCCGAAGCGATTTGCTCGATTCCGAGATCGGAGTCGCCGAGTCGGGATTCTACGATCCTGACAAAGCGGTTGTAGAAATCGCTCTCCACATTGCCGTCGGCATCGGCGCCGCGAGGGGTTGAGAAGCGTCGGCGTTCGATGGGAGCGGTCGAGTCGGCGGCATAGACATTCTTGATGCGTCGGCGGTTGTCGATCAGATTGCGGCATCTCGCCTTGAGCATCTCGCCGTCGAAGGGTTTGGGCAGGTAGCCGTCGGCACCGCTTTGGTAGCCTTCGAGTCGCTGGCGGTCGAGCGCGCAGGCCGTCAGCATAAGTATCGGGATGTGGGAAGTGGAGATCTCGTTTTTGAGGATTTTGCAACACTCCATGCCGCTCATTCCAGGCATCATCACATCGCATATGATGATGTCGGGGGTGTATTTCGTGGCGAGGCGTATTCCGCGGCTTCCCCCCGAGGCGGAGATGACAGTGTATTCGTCGCTCATCAGAGAGGCGATCATGTCGCAGATATCTTTATTGTCGTCGATTATGAGCAGCAGTGGCTTGTCGTCGTCGCCGCCGGGCGAGGCTTCGGAGAGAATGGTCGGAGCCTCGCAATCCGACTCGGATTCATTTATGGAAGTGACGTCGTCGGCGCGGTTGCGGAAGTTGCCTGCGTTGTCGGTGTCGTCGGCAACGTGGAATTGGTCGGTATGGGTTATGGGAATGGTGACTGTGAATCGTGCACCCTTCCCTTTCTCGCTTTCGGCGCGGAGTGTGCCGCCATGGAGCTCGACGAAAGCTTTCGCGACAGCGAGTCCGATTCCGCTACCCTCGGGATGCACCTTATCCGCCTGATAGAAACGCTCGAAGATGCGGTCGAGATCCTCCTTGGCGATACCCTTTCCGGAGTCGCTGATGGAGAATGTCAGTTCGGATGGGGTGTTATGGCATTCGATGGATATATGGCCGTTGCGGGGAGTGTATTTTATGGCGTTCGACATGATGTTGAAAAAAACGCTTTCGAGTTTTTCAGAGTCGATGGCGAGCGAGAATCCGCTGTCGGCGGGGATGTCGGCCGAGAACTTGATGTCTTTTCCGGCAATGGCGGCGTCGAAGGCGCTCAGCCAGTCGCGGACAGTATCATAGAATCTGACTTCTTCGGTGTGAAGGGTCAGTTTGCCGTTTTCATATTTGCGGAAGTCGAGGATCTGGTCGATGAGCCGCTTGAGTATTCCGGCATTCTTATCGGCGATATGCAGGAGGGAGAGCCGACGCGAGGCCTGCATATCGGGGTCGGCGATCATCTGTCGGAGCGGCTCGGCAATGAGGGTGAGGGGAGTGCGGAGGTCGTGGGAGACGTTGGTGAAGAATACGAGCTTCGAGTTGGTGGCTTCTTCCAGTTGGCGGTAAATGTCTTTCTGCTTGTCGCGTTCCTCTTGGAGCATGGCGTTTTGTCGGGTCAGGACGCGGCGGTGGCGCCGATGTTGGGCGTAGGTGCGCCATATAAGGAGGATGATGCCGATCAGCAGGACTACGATAGCGATCGTCGCATAGAGCAGAGTCGACTGCGCCGAGTGGCGTTGCCAGAAGATGTCGAGTTGGTCTTTGAGCAGTTGGATCTTGGCGGTCTCGCTCTTGATCAGGGAATCTTGCTGGAGAAGGATGTCGGCGTTTGACTTGTCGACGGGGGAGAGAGGGGGGATTGTGATGTCGCGCTCCACGGGTCGGCCGTCGAGTATGTCGAGGGCTGTGTTGAGCAGTCGGGCCCCATAGGTGGGGTAGAGGAAAGTTGCGTCGGTCACACTGTCGGCGACGGCTTTGATGCCTACGTCAGGATTGCCGTCGATGCCGAAGAAGCGGATGCCGGTCAGCCCCAGGCTTCGTGCTGTCTCGGCGGCGCTGATGGCCATGACGTCGCTATGGGCGTAGATAAGGTCGATGTCGGGGTGTTGCTTTAGCAGCGGGGCGATCTTGGCTGCCGTGGAATCGGGATTCCAGTTGGGGTAGGCCGTGGCGACGATTTCCACCCTGGGGTGCTTCTTCATCTCATTGATGAAGCCTGCGTGGCGTTTCTTGGCCGGGGTCATGGTTGTGTCGCCCTGGATTTCGATGACTCTGACCGGGCCTGTCGGGAAGAGATGTAGTGCATAGCGGGCCACTGACTGTCCGATGGCCTCATTGTCGACTTCGATATGGACGGTGTAAGAATCGCCGTTGATGCGGCGGTCGAATGTGACTACCGGTATCCCTTTCGAGTAAGCCTCGTTGATGATGGGAGTGATGGCGTCTTCCTGATTGGGATTGGCGATGATCAGGTCGAAATCGTTGTCGATGAAATAGCGGATGTCGTCGATCTGCTTCTCGTTTTGATCGTCGGCGCTGCGGATTTCGACCTCGACATTATCATGAAACATTTTTTCGCGCAGGATCTCATCATTGGTTTTCCATCTCCAGCTCTCCGCACTGCATTGGGAGACTCCGATTCGATATTTCTTCTCCTGACGGGCGCAACCGGCGAGAGCCGCGATGATTGTCGCAGCGATTAAAAAGCCTATTATTCGGAATATATTGAGCGAGTGATTCATGGAAGGGGAAGTAGGTGGCGTTGACTGCAAAGTTAGCGATAAAAATGAGAATGAAAGTAAAATCAGACTGAAAAAATTCGCAAAATATCTTTAAGA
>CAMWNT010000048.1 GCA_947175695.1 uncultured Porphyromonadaceae bacterium | reverse complement strand
ATGGACATGGCCATGAAGATGGGCGCGCCCGTCATCGGCCTCAACGACTCGGGCGGCGCCCGCATCCAGGAAGGCATCAACGCCCTGGCCGGCTATTCTGAAATCTTCCAGCGCAATATCCTCGCTTCGGGTGTTGTGCCCCAGATCTCCGCGATCCTCGGCCCCTGCGCCGGCGGCGCCGTCTACAGCCCCGCGCTGACCGACTTCACCATCATGGTCAAAGGCATCTCCTATATGTTCCTGACAGGCCCGTCGGTTGTGAAGACAGTGACCGGCGAAGATGTCACTCAGGAGCAGCTCGGCGGAGCCAGCGTCCACGCATCCAAGAGCGGCGTGACCCACTTCGCTTGCGAGGATGGCGAAGAAGCCCTCCAGCTTGTACGCCGCCTTATGAGCTATATCCCCCAGAACAACATGGAGGAAACTCCCCTTGTGGAATGCTCCGACCCGATCGACCGCGTCATCGACGAGCTCAACGAGATCATCCCCGATTCTCCCAAGAAGAGCTACGACATGTATGACGTCATCAATCATATCGTCGACAACGGCGAATTCCTCGAAGTGCAGCCCGCTTACGCCAAAAACATCATCATCGGCTTCGCCCGCTTCAACGGCCAGTCGGTCGGCATCGTAGCCAACCAGCCCAAAGTGCTCGCCGGCGTGCTCGACTCCAACGCAAGCCGCAAGGCTGCCCGCTTCGTGCGCTTCTGCGACGCCTTCAACATTCCGCTCGTCACTCTGGTCGACGTGCCCGGATTCCTTCCCGGCACAGGTCAGGAATATAACGGCGTGATCCTCCACGGCGCGAAGCTTCTCTACGCTTACGGCGAGGCTACTGTGCCCAAAGTGACTGTCACCCTGCGCAAATCGTATGGCGGCTCCCACATCGTCATGAGCTGTAAGCAGCTCCGCGGCGACGTCAACTACGCATGGCCCACAGCCGAAATCGCCGTTATGGGCGCCGAAGGCGCTGTCGGCGTTCTCTATGCCAAGGAAGCCAAAGAGCAGGCCGATCCCGCAGCCTTCAAGCTTGAAAAGGAAAAGGAATACACCGATCTCTTCGCCAACCCCTACAATGCAGCCAAATACGGCTACATCGACGACGTCATCGAACCCCGCAACACCCGCTTCCGCGTCATCCGCGCCCTGCAGATGCTCGCCACAAAGAAGGTGGCCAATCCTCCCAAAAAGCACGGCAACATTCCCCTCTAATCTAACTTTGTCAAAAATGCTGAAAAAATTATTCCTTGCAGCCTCCATCTGCGCGGCTCTCGCTTGTCCGACGGCAATCTTCGCTCAGCAGGATCAGCCCGCCGGAATGACCGACGTCGCTGAGCCTCAGGCCGGCGATGCAGAGGGCGACGTCGTTGCCGAACTCCCCTGCGGCCAGGCCGAGATCGTCGCCGACGATGTCCCCTCCGCAGAGCCAAACACTGTGGTCGAAAGCGAAATCGCCCGCAAGATGAAGCAGGCTGAAAAGGCCAAGAATGTAGAGGAAAACGACTCCTGGGGCGGCGCTATCACGATCATCGCTATGTGTATCGTCGTAGGCGCGCTCATCGTGCTCAGCCTCCTCTTCAATATCTTCGGCAAAATCTCCGAGAAGCTCCTCTCGAAGAAGAAACTCGAAGCCCACGGAAAATCCATCGAGGATGTCGACGACGACCATGAACACGTCGACTCCGGCGAAGTCATCGCCGCTATCTCTGCCGCTCTCGCCGAGCATTTCAATGATCAGCACGATGTCGAGGACTACATCCTCACCATCCGCCGGATGCGCCGCGCTTATTCCCCCTGGAATTCCAAAATCTACAATCTGCGCCACAACCCGGAACTGACCAAAAACCCGGCGCGACCGATTCCCGTGACAAAAAACATCAAGTAAATCCCCCCTCATCCTCTTGAACTAAAATGAAGGAATATAAATATAAGATCAACGGCACTAAATTCAACGTCGTCGTAGGCGATGTCGAAGACAATAAAGTGCACGTCGAAGTCAACGGCACACCCTATGATGTCGAACTCGACAAGGCTCCCGCCGCAAAACCCACAGTCATCAAACCCAAGGCTGCCGCTCCCGCTCCCCGCACAGCCGATGGCGAGAAGGTCATCTCCAAGCCCGCTGCCGCGGCTCCCGGCGGAGGCACTCCCGTGAAGTCGCCCCTGCCCGGCACTATCATGAGCTTCAATGTCAGCGAAGGACAGAGCGTCAACGCCGGCGACACTGTGTGCGTGCTCGAGGCCATGAAGATGGAAAACGACATCCATTGCCCCGTCTCCGGCACTGTCAAGAAAATCCTCGTCGGAGTCGGCGATGCCATTCTGGAAGGCACCGACATCATGATCATCGGATAATTCCCCCTTTGTTAATCTTCAATATCTCAACAAATGTTATTGCTTAGTTCTTTCTCAGAATTCCTGAAAGACTCGCTGACGACATTCTGGCATTTCACCGGCTTCTACAATTGCGAATGGGGAAATATCATTATGTTGGCCGTAGGCTGCTTCTTCGTATGGCTCGCCATTAAGAAGAACTTCGAGCCTCTGCTGCTCGTCCCGATCGGCTTCGGCATGCTGCTCGGCAATATCCCCTTCCAGCCCGGTATGGAAATCGGCATCTACGAAGAGGGATCTGTGCTTAATATCCTGTATAACGGTGTGGAACGCGGATGGTATCCCCCGCTCATCTTCCTCGGCATCGGCGCCATGACCGACTTCTCGGCTCTGCTCGCCAATCCGAAGCTGATGGTGATCGGTGCCTGCGCTCAGTTCGGCATCTTCGGCGCATATATGCTCTCGCTCCTGATCGGATTCGACCCGCTTTCCGCAGGTTGTGTCGCAATCATCGGCGGCGCCGACGGCCCGACTGCAATCTTCACCTGCTCTAAGCTTAACCCCGACATGCTGGGCGCCGTGGCGGTGTCGGCCTATTCCTACATGGCCCTCATCCCGCTCATCCAGCCCCCGTTGATGCGCCTTTTCACAACTAAAAAGGAGCGCCTCATCAAGATGAAGCCCGCTCGCGTGGTCAGCCAGAACGAGAAGATCATCTTCCCGATCGTCGGCCTCATGCTGACTTGCTTCGTCGTGCCCTCGGGCATTCCGTTGCTCGGCATGCTCTTCTTCGGCAATCTCCTTCGTGAAAGCGGCGTGACCACACGTCTGGCCAAGACTGCTCAGAATGCAATGACCGACATTGTCACCATCCTGCTCGGCCTCACTGTAGGCGCTTCGACGCAGGCCGACAAGTTCCTCAGCATCGACACTCTGAAAATCTTCGGCCTCGGCTTCCTCGCGTTCATCATTGCCAGCTCCGCAGGCGTACTCAGCGTGAAGCTCTTCAACCTCTTCCTCGCGAAGAATAAGAAGATCAACCCGCTTATCGGCAACGCCGGCGTATCGGCTGTGCCTATGGCTGCCCGCATCTCCAACAATGTCGGCCTGGAATATGACCCCTCCAACTATCTGCTCATGCACGCCATGGGCCCGAATGTGGCAGGCGTCATCGGTTCGGCTGTAGCTGCAGGTGTCCTCCTCAGCTTCCTCGGCTAATTATCCTTCAGCGTGGCGGATAGTCGTCAGCATCATGCGCGACACTCTGATCCACGGAATTAATACTCGTTTCGGCGGCATTACAATGCCGCCGAAACTTTTTTATGCATTTTTCCATATTTTATCCAAACTTTCATGTGCCCCGCGTTGTTAGATAATTGAGATCGTATCCAATGTAACTTCATGCATCGTGAACCCGTCTCCCTTAAGAAGGTCAGAGAATGTCGGCTGCGATATGGCCGATAGCCACCCTGCCCTCCGAAATACTCCGAAATGTTATCTTTAATATCTTGCAAAGATGATCAACGACGAAGTGATTAGAGAAATTTACAAAACCAACAAACGGCCGCCGAAAGACCTCAACGAACTTAATATTCCTGAGGCTCTTCATACATTGCGCGCCCACCACAACATCTCTCTCGTTGCCGACTCCGACGATCTCTCCACCGCCGAAGTGATCATAAATGATCTGGAAGAATTCAACCCTTTCCGACGCTTCTTGGTCAGAAGCATCCATGGCATACTTGAATTCGACCGCATGATGGCTATCGTATTCCCCAATCATATTCTCTTCCTTGGCAAAGACAGCAATCAGCTTCGAGTCCACTTCAAGCCCGAAGAGGAAGAAGAAATGGAATCAAAATCCTTCTTCCATCGCCTCTTCCATCGTCGACGCTAAACTCATCAAGCCTCCTCAACCCCTTAAAGACCTTAAAGTCCCTAAAGTCCTCCCCCCACTTTCCGAAAGCTTTCATCCGCCAGATAAACGAGAACGGTCGGTATTGGCTTCGAGCCAATACCGACCGTTCTCTCTTTCGGGACTTCACACTCTACCTATAGCCGGGAGGCTATCGAAGAGTTCCCGAATCAATTAAGATTCAGATCATCGCTGAAATTAGCGAGTTCGTCGTCGTTGAATCCCGCATCTCCATAGAAGTCGATGTCAAGATCATCCTTGGCAGCGGCAACTGCGGCAGCTTTATCAATCTTTGATTCGAAATCATCGAGATCAATGGTCTGCGCCGGAGCTTTGCCTCGCTGAAGCGTGCAGACAGGCTCTACAAGATGACGACCCGTGATAATTTCCTTCAGCTCCATAAAGAAGCTGCGTTCGGTCATATAGTCAAACATGAAGCAGAGCTTCTGCCCCTCTTCCTCCACAAGTTCGCTGAGCGGAGTGTCCTCCATGAGCCAGACATCCTGATCGCTGCTGCTTCCCATATCCTCAAGAGTGACTTCCTCATGTTTGCCCCATTCGTCGTCGCAAAGGAAGAATGAATCCAGCTCGTCTTTGGAATAGCCGACTGCTTCAAGGATTACATTGCGGAGCTGCAAGAACGTATTTTCCGAATCAATCTCAATCTCGCGAGCGAAGTTGCTGACTTCGTCGCTTACAAGTTTGAATTTATAAACCATAGATATTTTTGAATATTACTCTGCAGGCATCATTCGTCGCGCAGCATCTCCGCATCGGCTGTCGCCTGCGGCGATTCCGATCCGGGTCAGTGCGTGGCGCCGACACCATCGTAACTCATTGTTTTCTTTATATTCGTGCGTCGCCGCGAAGCCATGTCGCAGGCCCGCTGTCGGGACGCTTCTCTTTATACTCTGACTGAGTCTTTTCGACTCCGGATATTGCGGGATAGATTCCGGGAATCTTCCCACCGATAATGATCGCGTTGGAACTCCGGATACGAGTTGTCCGGCATATTGGTGATAATGTGAAAAGCGCGACCTTTCGCTCCGGGGGCGATGCCAAGGCGATAGATTCTATCGGATTGCCATAGCTCTTTTACCCATCTGACCATAGAGTCGTCGTAAGGCTTTTCAGTTCTTTCGACGGCTTGTCGAAGGCAATTTCCTAAAGCGCCACAAAGTTACAACAAAACTTTTTAAATCAAAGGATTTATAGCTATTTTTTATAGTTGTATATCTACTTTTTTTTTCTAAGTGAAGTAAGTAGTGAAGTAAGCATACCATCGGCGGCCGGAATTACACATTCGCGCAAGGCCGAAGCAGCATGACTGAGCGTATAAAATGCCGACAGAGGGATACGCTCTACGACGTGTGTCGGTGCGTATCCCTCTGCGATTTATCGTCACTTCGCCGCCCGTTTGCAAGCGGCTTGGGTGTTGGAATTTTTGAGATTATTTGAGAATGCCGTTCTTTTTGAACACCTTTTCAATCGCTTCAAGCGAACGAGCCACCTGCTCTTTGGTGTGGGTGGCCATCAGCGAGAAGCGGATGAGTGTGTCGTGGGGGGCGACAGCCGGCGACACAACCGGATTGACAAACACACCCTCTTCGAGAAGATCGTGAGTCACCTGGAATGTCTTGTAGTCGTCACGGATATAGAGCGGGATGATCGGGGTCGATGTGTGGCCGATCTCACATCCCATCGCGCGGAAACTGTCGAGCGCATAGTTGGTGATATCCCAAAGATGTTTCTGGCGCTCCGGCTCGGCGAGCATGATGTCGAGGGCGGCGTTGGCTGCCGCTGTAGCCGCGGGAGTGATCGATGCAGTGAAGATATAGGAGCGGGAATGATGACGAAGGAAGTTGGTGATTTCCTTGTCGGTGGCGATAAAGCCGCCGATCGAGGCAAAGGATTTGGAGAATGTGCCCATGATCAGGTCGACATCGTCTTGCGCGCCGACTGAATGAACGACTCCACGGCCCCCTTCGCCGAAGACGCCGATGCCGTGAGCTTCGTCAAACATCAGAGTGGCATTGTATTTCTTCTTCAGCTCGACCATTTTCTTGACATCGGCCACATCTCCCTCCATCGAGAACACCGTGTCGCTGACAATCAGCTTCACTTTGTCGGGGTCGCACTTCTGGAGCTGCTTCTCGAGCGCATCCATGTCGTTGTGCTTATATTTGAGATAATTGGAGAATGAGAGACGACGTCCCTCAATGATCGATGCGTGATCCTGCTCGTCGAGAATGATATAGTCTTCACGGCCGGTCAGCGCACTGACCACACCGAGATTCACGCCGAAGCCGGTGGAATAGAGCATGGCGTCTTCCTTGCCCATATATTCGGCGATGCGCTGCTCGAAATTGCGGTGAAGGTCGATTGTGCCGTTTAGAAAAGGCGATCCGGCCATGCCTGTGCCATATTTCTTGGTTGCCTCCACGGCAGCCTCAATCACTTTCGGATGGTTGGTCAGCCCCATATAGCTATTGGAGCCGAACATCAAAACTTTCTTGCCATCCATTATCACCTCCGTGTTCTGTTCGCTTGAAATCGGACGGAAGTAGGGATAGATTCCTGCCGCTTTCGCACGCTGCGGGGCATCGTAGCGGCCCAATTTTTCTTGTAAAAGTCTCATGCGTAGTTGCCTGATTTTGCCGTAGTTATCTCGCCGACAGAGCTCAAAAGAGCATCCACCGGGGCTACGGCTCTTGAATTTAGGCTACAAATTTAGCGATTTTTCCGCAATTTCCAACTCTCCCGATTGATTTTTCTTAAATCTGCATACACATTTTGACCCTCTTTTCATCCCTACACCTTAATAAATATATATAACCGACAATATAACCCATGACAATATACATAACCGACAATATATATACCCCCGCGACACCCCTACTATATATAAAGAGCCGCAATCCCCCTACCTTGACAATCTCTCGACCCGCCACAACAGCCATGCACGACCCCACACTCGCCGCCCGCAGTCGCACCAATGTCGGCGATGATGTGACATTTCTGACGTCAATAAGGTCGCCGACTGCAATTTTTGTCATTGTTGGCGAATGGCCGCGTCAGACGTGGCGCACCCCATTCCGCTCCTATCAGATTATATTTCAGCTCTTTTCACATTTAATAGCGTTTTATTGGAAAGTTGCTTGAAACATTTAGCACGCAATTTGTTTAAAATTATGAAAAGCGGATGCGGGTCGCTCCGATTCTCTTCCCGCGCTCCCCCTCCCCGGCTCGCGAGCCGTCGGAAAGGCAGGCGGAAGTGCATTTCGAAGTTTATGATCCCCTCCGACATGCCCGGCCGGCCCTTAAGGGTGTCGCCGCGCATTGATAGAAATTATTAACATTAAAACTTATTATAAAATCATGGGAAAAATCATTGGTATCGACTTGGGTACAACCAACTCTTGCGTAGCAGTTCTCGAAGGTAAGGATCCCGTTGTGATCCCCAACAATGAAGGCCGCAACACGACTCCTTCCGTTGTCGCATTCGTCGACGGCGGCGAACGCAAGGTCGGCGACCCCGCAAAACGTCAGGCCATCACAAATCCGACCCGTACGATTTATTCAATCAAACGCTTCATGGGCGAAAAGTGCGACCAGGTGGCCGACGAAATCAAGCGCGTCCCCTACAAAGTGGTCTGCACCAACGACCTCCCGAAGGTCGACATCGACGGCCGTGAATACACTCCGCAGGAGATCTCGGCCATGATTCTTCAGAAGATGAAAAAGACCGCCGAGGATTATCTCGGCCAGGAGGTGACTGAAGCCGTCATCACTGTCCCCGCATACTTCGACGACTCGCAGCGTCAGGCCACTAAGGAAGCCGGCGAAATCGCCGGTCTGAAAGTGCGTCGTATCGTCAACGAGCCTACTGCGGCCGCTCTGGCCTACGGCCTCGACAAGTCGCAGAAAGAGCAGAAGATCGCCGTGTTCGACCTCGGCGGCGGCACATTCGATATCTCGATCCTCGAACTCGGCGACGGCGTGTTCGAAGTTAAGTCAACCAACGGCGACACCCACCTCGGCGGCGATGACTTCGACCATGTCATCATCGACTGGCTCGCCGACGAATTCAAAGCCGACGAAGGCGTAGATCTCCGCCAGGATCCTATGGCCATGCAGCGTCTGAAAGAGGCTGCCGAGAAGGCCAAGATCGAGCTTTCAAGCTCCACCTCCACAGAGATCAACCTCCCCTATATCACAGCTACGGCTTCCGGCCCGAAGCACCTTGTCAAGACTCTGACCCGCGCTAAATTCGAACAGCTCGCTTCGAAGCTGATCGACGCCGTGAAGGCTCCGTGTGTGAAGGCTCTTGAAGACGCAGGCCTGACCAGCTCGCAGATCGACGAAGTGATCCTCGTCGGCGGTTCGACCCGTATCCCCGCCATCCAGGAGAAGGTTGTAGAGATCTTCGGCAAGCAGCCCAACAAGGGTGTCAACCCCGATGAGGTCGTTGCCATCGGCGCCGCCATCCAGGGCGGTGTGCTCAGCGGCGATGTGAAGGATGTGCTCCTTCTCGACGTTGTGCCCCTTTCGATCGGCCTTGAGACAATGGGCGGCGTGATGACCAAGCTCATCGAAGCCAACACCACAATCCCGACCCGCAAGAGCGAAGTGTTCTCGACAGCTGCCGACAACCAGCCTGAAGTGACAATCCGTGTCCTCCAGGGCGAACGTCCGATGGCCGCCGACGACAAACTCCTCGGCGAATTCAATCTCGCCGGCATCGCTCCCGCACCGCGCGGTGTGCCGCAGATCGAAGTGACATTCGAAGTTGACGCCAACGGCATCCTCAACGTTTCCGCCAAGGATAAGAACACAGGCAAGGAGCAGTCGATCCGCATCGAGGCCTCCAGCGGTCTGACCGACGCCGAAATCCAGCGCATGCGCGACGAAGCGAAAGCCAACGAAGCAGCCGACAAGAAAGCCAAAGAACGCGCCGACAAGCTCAACCACGCCGACTCAATGATCTTCCAGACCGAGAAGCAGCTTGCTGAACTCGGCGACAAGATCCCGGCCGACAAGAAAGCTCCCGTCGAAGCAGCTCTCGAACGCCTCAAGGAAGTTCACAAAAACCAGCTCGTCGAAGATATCGACTCCGCCGAAAAGGCTCTTAGCGACGCCCTTCAGGCCGCAGCTCAGGATATCTACGCCGCTCAGCAGGGCGCAGGCGCCGCTGCAGGCGCTGCCGATGCCGCACAGCAGGCACCCCGCAACGACGAAAAGGATGTCACTGATGTCGACTTCGAGGAAGTGAAGTAATCCGACAATACGGCTCGGAGCGATCCGAACCCCAAAATATGCTTATAAAGGAGCGTGGCCATTGCGGCCCCGCTCCTTTATATTTATCACACCCCCGGCCCGACATTCAGATATATCGGCGATTTTGGTCGCTTTCTCGCTTTTTTTTGCTAATTTTGCAATATGGATTTCAAACTCGAAGCCACCGCGCCCGACACAAACGCGCGCGCAGGCATGATTTTCACCGACCATGGCGAAGTGCCAACCCCTATTTTTATGCCCGTCGGAACGGTGGGCAGTGTCAAGGGTGTGCACTTCCGCGAACTTCGCGAGGATATCGACGCAAAGATCATCCTCGGCAACACTTATCATCTGTATCTGCGTCCCGGTCTTGATGTGCTCCGTCAGGCCGGAGGCCTGCATAAATTCAATGGCTGGGACCGCCCGATTCTGACCGACTCCGGAGGCTTCCAGGTGTTCTCGCTCTCCTCTATCCGCAAACTCAAGGAGGAAGGCGCCTATTTCCGCAGCCATATCGACGGGTCGAAACATCTCTTCACTCCCGAAGGGGTGGTCGATATCCAGCGTGTCATAGGAGCCGACATAATGATGGCCCTCGACGAATGCCCCCCCGGCACGTCAGACTATGATTATGCCAAAAACTCACTCGGACTTACACTCCGCTGGCTCAAACGCGGATGGGACCGCTATAAGGCTACAGAAGGGCTCTACGGCTACCGGCAGACCTTCTTCCCCATTGTGCAGGGCTGCGTCTATCCCGACCTCCGCCGGGAAGCCGCCAAAGCTGTGGCCGACCTCGGCGCCGACGGCAACGCCATCGGCGGCCTCGCCGTAGGCGAACCGACCGAGCAGATGTATGACATGATCGAAATTGTCAACGACATCCTCCCCTCCGACAAGCCCCGCTATCTGATGGGAGTCGGCACCCCCGCCAATATCCTCGAAGCGATCGACCGTGGCGTCGACATGATGGACTGCGTCATGCCGACCCGCAACGGCCGCAACGGCATGCTCTTCACCCGCAACGGCATCATGAACATGCGCAATAAAAAATGGGCCGACGATTTCTCACCTCTCGACGAAGGCGGACCGACCTATGTGGATGAAGTGTATTCCAAGGCTTACGTCCGACATCTCTTCATCAGCAATGAGCTGCTCGCCATGCAGATAGCCTCAATCCACAACCTCGGATTCTATCTCTGGCTCGTCAGAGAAGCGCGACGCCACATCATCGCCGGCGATTTCGCCGCCTGGAAAAAGGAGATGGTGGTGCGTGTCACCAACCGCCTCTGATCCGA
This sequence comes from uncultured Porphyromonadaceae bacterium, assembly GCA_947175695.1. Classification (GTDB taxonomy): domain Bacteria; phylum Bacteroidota; class Bacteroidia; order Bacteroidales; family Muribaculaceae; genus Lepagella. Next base: position 6,041 of record CAMWNT010000048.1, on the reverse strand, counting down.
GAATCCGCGCATATCACCATCGCCACCACGCCAACATCCAGAAGATGAGTTCAACTCGGCCGAAGATATCTTTCCGGATCGTCAGAATGCGCCAACGCATCAAGTCGATTCCCCCGATGCTGCTCTCGCCCTTCCGCAAATGCGGGAGGGGCGGACGCAGCATATTCCGACTGACCATCCTCGACCGATACATTCTTCGCCAATTTCTCGGCACTTATGTGCTTGCGACACTTCTCTTTCTGGCCGTCATAGCGATGTTTGACATCACCGAGAAACTCGATGCATTCCTGACCGCCCCCCTTTCGGAGACACTTTTCGACTATTTCGCATCGTTTCTCCCCTACTTCGCCAATCAGCTTTCGCCGCTGTTTGTATTCATCGCCGTCATCTTCTTCACATCGAAGCTCGCCGGCAATTCCGAGATCATCGCGATCCTCTCCAGCGGAGTCAGCTATAAGCGACTGCTGCGCCCATATATGATCGGAGCCGCGATTCTCGCCGCCCTGACATTTCTTCTCTCCAACTATATCATCCCCCCGACCAATGTGGCACGCATCGCCTACACCAATAAGTATGTGCGCAACAAAAGCGTCGAATCCGGGGCCAATATCCAGCTGATGGCATCGCCGGGCAACGTCGTCTACATGAGCCGCTTCGAAAACTACAACAAGACTGCCTATCGCTTCTCGATGGATCATTTCAGCGACAAGACGATCACATCCCGCCTGACTGCCCGAACCGCCCGATATGACTCCACACGCCAATACCACTGGCGACTCAACGACTACATGATCCGCGATTTCAACGGCATGCAGGAGAGTGTGCGCCGCGGCACGACCCTCGACACAGTCATCCCGATCGAGCCCAAAGATTTCCTTATCTCGGCCAACGACCAGGAGACTCTGACCACCCCGCAGCTCAACGAATATATCAAAAAGCAAAGGATGCGAGGTGTCGCCAACATCAAGGCTTTCGAAATCGAGCGCGAACGCCGCTACGCGGCGACTGCCGCCGCTTTCATTCTGACTCTGATCGGAATGTCGCTCAGCTCGAAAAAAGTCAAAGGCGGAATGGGCCTGAACATCGGCATCGGACTGGCTCTCAGCTTCTCCTATATTCTCTTCTCAACGGTCACTTCGTCGCTGGCGATCAACGGACTGACAACCCCATTCATCGCCATGGAGATACCCAACGTCGTCTATCTCCTGATCGGCATCTGGCTCTTCAGAAGAGTCTCCCGATAATCACTCACCCTCTACTATTACTTTGAATAACAATATGGCAAAGAATCCTCCCGGGCTCCCCGGCTCGTTCGCCCAAAAGCATCCGATAGTGGTCAATTCGATCATTATCATCGCTGTGGCCGTACTCGGTCTGCTCATCCTCTATTTCGCCATCGCCATCTTCACCAAGCATGGCCGCACCGACAAAGTGCCCGGCGTCGAGAACATGTCTTACACAAGCGCCATCGAACTTCTCCACGACCATGGATTCCAGGTCGATATCCGAGATTCGCTCTATAAGGATGAAGTGCGCCCGGGATTTGTCATCGAGCAGTTCCCGAAGGCCGGCTCTATCGTGAAGCCCGGTCGCAAGATCTTCCTTTATATCAATGCAGTGCATCCGAAGGAGGTTGTCATCGACGACGACAACCACCCGATGGAAGACGCATTGAAAAGCTTCTCGTTTCGCTCCGGAATGGCGAAACTTCAGGAATTGGGATTCAAGAATGTGCGCGTAGTGAAAGTCTTGGGCGATAACGACTGCATAGTCAAGATCCTCGCCAACGGGGTGCCGGTCAAGAAGATGCAGAAAGTGCCCGTCAACGCTTCGATCGTCGTGCAGGTCTACGACGGTCAGCTCGCTGCCATCCGTGATTCCCTCCAGAACGAAGAGCTGATAGCCAATCATGAGCAGCGCATGGCCGATGATTCCTATTATGATCCCTCCTATTCGTCGGCTCCGCAATACGATCCCTCAGCCTCGCATTCAACCTCTTCTACATCGTCATCGTCGGCATCATCCTCTTCTTCATCGTCAGAGCCCGAAGAGGAAGAGATCGAATACTATTGACTGTGAACTCCGGCGGCCCTCTCCGACCATCCGGCGCAAGCGCCATTGCGAGTCGGGGAGCCGCAGCATTCCCATCATCACAACATGACCGATTCATCCCCCGAATATAATCCGGCGTCAAATTGCGCCGCATCCGACGGATCGCCTTGCGATCAGCCGGCATCTCAACTTTCCACATCGCCGGATGCGGCAGATTTCCCTGCCCCGGCCGATCCCGAGTCTGACCCGGACTCCGATCCTGAATCCGACGGCGAAATTGCAGAGCCACTGTTTGTCACAGCCGACGGCAAGGAAATGTTTGAGCATTTCCGATTCGTGGCCGACGCCGGACAGAAAATGCTCCGCGTAGATAAATTTCTTGTGGCGAGGATGGAAAAAACCTCGCGCAACCGCATTCAGCAGGCCGCCGACGCAGACTGCATCATCGTCAACGGCCGTCCCGTCAAATCGTCATATCGTGTCAAGGCGGGCGACGTCGTCAGCATCGTCATGGATCGCCCTCGCTACGAGCTTGAGATCATCCCGGAGGATATTCCTCTCGAAATCGTATATGAAGACGATGCTCTGCTCGTTGTCAACAAGCCGGCCGGCATGGTGGTCCATCCCGGACACGGCAATTACACCGGAACTCTGGTCAACGCTCTCGCATGGCATTTCAAGGACGACCCGGATTACGATGTCTCGGATCCCCGCCTCGGACTTGTACACCGAATCGATAAGGACACGTCAGGCCTGCTCGTCGTGGCAAAGACTCCTGAGGCCAAGACCGATCTCGGATTGCAGTTCTTCAACAAAACCACTCGCCGCGAATATCGTGCGCTTGTATGGGGATCTTTCCCTGAAAAGACCGGCACAATCGTCGGCAACATCGCCCGAAATCCACGTAATAAATTGCAGATGGCAGTGTTTGAAAATCCGGAGATCGGCAAGCATGCAGTGACCCACTATGAAGTGCTTGAGGATTTCGGATATGTCAGTCTCGTGAAGTGTGTGCTCGAGACAGGGCGCACCCATCAGATCCGCGTCCACATGCTCTATAAAGGACACCCCCTCTTCAACGATGCCCGCTATGGCGGCGACCGTATCCTCAAAGGCACCACCTTCGCCCGCTATCGGCAGTTTATCGACAACTGCTTCGCGATCTGCCCCCGTCAGGCACTTCACGCCAAGACCCTCGGCTTCCGGCATCCCGTCAGCGGCAAGGAAATGGATTTCGAAGCTCCACTTCCCCCCGACATGACCGCCCTGATCGAAAAATGGCGTGATTACACGACATCGGCGAAATAATTCACTCCCTACGGTTTCTCCGCGACAGTCATCGGCACGACCGATAAAATATTTAACATTTATTTAGAGTAATATTAAAAATCTGTCACAGTTCCGAAGACTCATAACCGGAAATTTGTTATATTTGCAGAATAACTCACGCGGCCCGCTGCCGGCGCTCTGCGCATGCACTCCCCGGCCGCCATCCTATATATCTATGGCCCAAGATTTTGACTTCTCCGATATTGCTCCGCTCGACGACAACGTCTTTCATTCCACAATGGAGCGGCTCGTGAAGGAACCCGGTTTTCTTCACGCGGTCAACTACGCCATGCCCTCCGACGACGTCCCCTCGCTGATCGAGGAATTGCTCAAAATTGACAATAAACATGATTTCCAGACTCAAGTGATGTTTCCGTTTCTTGAGATGCTGGCAAAGACCACAACCTCCGGCATTACCCTCGGAGGAGTGAAACACTATAACTCTTCGCTCAACTACACATTTATCACCAACCACCGTGATATTGTGCTTGACGCGTCGTTTCTCAATCTCGCTTTCCTACGCCGCAATCTCCCCACTTCCGAAGTGGCAATAGGCAACAATCTCCTTATCTTCGACTGGATTAGCGATCTCGTCAGGCTCAACAAGAGCTTCATCGTGCGCCGCAACACCGGCCTGCGCGAAGGGCTGATGGCGGCCCGCAAACTCTCGGCATATATCCACTATTGTCTGCTGGAAAAGCATGAATCCGTGTGGATCGCCCAGCGCGAAGGCCGCGCAAAAGATTCCTCCGACCACACCCAGGAATCTCTTGTCAAGATGCTCGCCCTCGCGGGCGAAGGCTCTTTTATGGAGAAACTCAAGGAGATCAATCTCATGCCTGTGGCCATCAGCTATGAATACGATCCCAACGACTATCTCAAGGCTCGCGAGTTTCTGCTCCGCCGACGCGACCCGGATTTCAAAAAGTCGCAACGCGACGACCTCTTCTCTATGGAGACCGGACTGCTGCGTTTCAAGGGGAAGGTGCATTTCCAGCTGACTCCTCGAATCAACTCCAAGCTCGATCAGATAGGCAATTTCAAAGACCCCAACACCGCAGCCAAATACGTGGTCAAGATCATCGACCAGGCCATCCACCGATCATATATGATCTATTCGATCAACTATGTGGCTTTCGACATACTCCACTCTACCAACCGCTTCGAAGCGAACTACACTCCCGAGCGGCGCCGAGAGGTGATGGATTATTTCAACTCCCAGCTCGACAAAGTCGACCTTGATGATATCACGCCCGAAGAGCGCGACTACATGATGTCGATGATGCTGACAATGTATGCCAACCCCCTCAAAAACAAGCTCCGCACCATCCTCGGCGGCAATCTTGAATAACACACTCCTATGAGAATCCCGCTCCCAATGGCGATCCTGCTGATCATCGGATCAGTATTGATCGATCTCTATATCTATTTCGACATCCGCCGCAATGAGAATGCGAGCCGACGCAGATGGAGCCTCGTCTATGCCGTCGCTTCATTGCTTTGCTGGGCATTCCTCGGCGTTTGCCTGCTCATTCCGCGTCGCGACGCTTCGACCGACATATCTTTCATAATGTGGGGGTTATACTCCTATCTTTCGGTCTATATCCCGAAGTTTCTCTTCGTGGTCTGCTCGCTGCTCGGAGGGTTGCCCCGTCTATGGCGCCACAAGCCGCTGCGCACCGGCCTTTGGGCCGGACTCCCGTTGGGAATCATCTGCTTCGTCATGCTGTGGTGGGGCGTGGGAGTGACACGCCATGAGATCGAAGTCGTCGATATCGACATCTATTCCCCCCGCCTCCCCGCCGGATTCGACGGTTATCGCATAGCCCAGATCTCCGACCTTCACACCGGCACATGGGGCAACGACACACGCTTCATAGCCCGCCTCTGCGACAGCGTCAATGCCTGCCACCCGGACGTCATTTTCTTCACAGGCGACATCGTCAATCGCGAGACACGTGAGCTGCAGCCGTTTCTCAAGACTCTCTCAACGCTCCACGCGCCCGACGGAGTCTATTCCATCCTCGGCAATCACGACTATGGCGATTATATGGAATGGAATTCGCAGTCGGAGAAAAACGACAATCTTCAGCTCCTCAAAGACTGGCAACGCCAGATCGGATGGAAAATGCTCAACAACAGCCATACCGAGCTCATAGCCGGCGGCGACACCATCCAGCTGATCGGCGTTGAAAACTGGGGCGAGCCACCCTTCCACCAATACGGCAATCTGATCGACGCCTATCCCATCAACCCCGACTCGATCCACAACCTCAACGACTCCCGATTCAAAATCCTCCTGACCCACAATCCGGAGCATTGGGTGCGCGAAGTGACAAAGATCTCGAATATCGACCTCTCGCTTTCCGGCCATACCCACTCAATGCAGAGCGAATTCCGCTTAGGCAAATGGAGGTGGAGTCCGGCTGTGTTCAGATATTCCACATGGGGAGGCCTCTACGAACGCGAGAATCCGAAAGGCGAACTGATGCGTATCTATGTCAACATAGGAGCCGGCGAAGTCGGCATGCCATCGCGTATCGGGGGAGCATATCCCGAAATCACAGTCATCACCCTCCATCGCGGAGAGCCGGCACAAGGCTCTCCCGCAAAATCCTCCCCCGCAAAATGATCTACGTCATTGGCCTGGGAAGCAACGA
>CAMWNT010000047.1 GCA_947175695.1 uncultured Porphyromonadaceae bacterium | reverse complement strand
TGGGGACGCGGCTATGAAAAAATAATGAAGGCCTTTGATAAGGCGAATCTTAAACCACCGGAATTTACTGTAGAGCAAGGAGGGGTTACAGCTATTATCTATCGTGAGATTTTCATGTCTGTCAGGGGTGATGTAAAACTGAACCAAACCAATACTGAACCGATACAAACTGAACAGGATACCCAGAAAACTACCCAGAAAACTACCCAGAAAACTACCCAGAAAATTTTGGATTTGATAGCGCACAATCCATATATAACAAGAAACGAAATGGCGATTGAGTGCGCTGTAACGCCAGATGCAATTAAATTGCAAATAAAAAATCTAAAAGATAAAGGGATAATCCGTCGTGTAGGCGCAGACCGAGGTGGTTATTGGGAGATAATCAATCCATCATAAGCTGCATTTTCTGCATTATCCGCATTTTGAGAATTGTAAGCATATGAAAACGACAGACGATTTCTTCATACCTGATAATGAGGTCAAGCTCCCGGAGGAACTTGATTACAGCCGGGTGGATGAATATATCCTCTCGGCAGAGGCTTTTTCTCGCTCCACATATCAGAGTGAGACTATCCCGCAGAGTAGTCAGCGTATATTCCAGTACTTTACACGGAAATTGGCTAATGAGTCGAATATCTCATGCAAGTCCATTCCCATGTATGGGGAATCAGATTCTTCAATTCCCTCAAATACTTTTCTTCCGGCATACTCTCCAGAAGGCTCAATATAGTTACCTGTCTTTAACTGCCGGTCATTTTCCGATGCAGAAGCGGGAGAAGATGGTTTGGAGGAGGTCGGCGGGGGTGATGGCGCCGGTGATGGTGCCGAGGTAGTGGGTGGCTTCGCGGAGGTCTTGCGCGATGAGGTCGGAGGGAAGGTCGGTGGGGAGAAGATCGGCTACGCGGTGGAGTGCGTCGGAGGTGAGACGGAGGGCTTCGTAGTGACGGAGGTTGGTGACGATGATGTCGGCGGCGGGGTCGCAACCCTCTTCGGCGAGGGTGGTCAGCTGCGCCGTCAGTCGGTCGATGCCGGAGCCGTCGGCTGCGGAAATGCTGATTCGTGGGATGGCGCTGAGATCGATGGATAGGGATTCGCCCTTGGGCAATTTCGTCTGAGCCGATTCGGGAACTGCAATGGAAAGATTTTCACCGTCAGACGATGCCGTCTTCGCCGACTCTGATTCCGATGATGCGGCCGCGCCGAGGTCGGATTTGTTGAAGAGGAGGAGTGAATGGGGGAGGTGTGGGAGTGAGCGGAGGGTGTCGGCGAATTCGACGAGCTGAGGTGTGACGCCCTCGGGATCGGTCGGATCGATCACCCAAAGCAGGATGTCGGCTGCGGAGATCTGACGACGGGCCCGGTCGACTCCGATCTGTTCGATCGAATCCGACGTGTCGCGCAATCCGGCGGTGTCGATGAAGCGGAAGAGTATGCCGTTGATTTCGGCTGTGTCTTCGATGACGTCGCGCGTTGTGCCGGGGATATCGCTGACGATGGCTTTGTCGTCGCCGAGCAAGAGATTGAGCAATGTTGATTTACCGGCGTTCGGACGGCCGGCGATGACAGTCGCCACCCCCTCCTTGAGTGCTTTGCCGGCTTTGAAAGTCGCTGCAAGCGAGTCGATTTGCGCAATCGCAGTGTCGCAGAGCGAGGCGAGGTGGCTGCGATCGGCGAATTCCACATCCTCTTCCGAGAAATCAAGTTCCAATTCGAGCAGCGACGCCATGTCTACCATTTGTTGGCGGAGCGAATCGAGATGACGCGAGAATGTGCCCTTCATCTGGGTCGCGGCGAGGCGCTGGGCGGCTTTCGATGAGGCTGCGATCATGTCGGCGATGCCTTCTGCCTGGGCAAGGTCGATTCGACCGTTGCGTACGGCGCGGAGAGTGAACTCGCCCGCTTTTGCCGGCGACGCACCGGCTTCGATCAGTCGGCTGACCACGCGATTCTGAATCCATTTCGAACCGTGAACCGAGAACTCCACGGTGGCTTCACCCGTGAAGCTTCTACCGGCGGCGAACACAGTGGCGACCGCCTGATCAAGCATACTGCCGTCGGAATCGATTATTTCACCGAGGTGTGCCGTATGGCTTGCGACTTCCGAGAGCCGACGGCCATGCCAGACGCTGTCGGCGATCCGGAGCGCATCAGGCCCGGAAAGACGTACTACTGCGATTCCGCCGACTCCGGCGGGGGTCGAAATGGCGGCGATGGTGGATGCAGCCGCATCGGTCATCGGAGAGGATAGGAGAGGGGAAGAGGGGTTTAACGGTTCCATTCGGTAAACGAGAATGTGGATTCCACTTTGTCTTCAATATCATCGGGGAGCGCCGAGAAGAAATCAAGGCCTGTGATTTTCTCGACATCGCGCACACTCATGGCATAGTTTGCCATATCTCCCGGACACTTCATATTCGGATAGATAAAACCGATTGCGCGGGGGCTCTCTACATAAGGAGCGAGGATCACTTTATAGAACGACGACGGGACGCGAACGCCGTTCTTGCCGATTCTGTCGGTGTCGAAGTCGGTATAAATCGGGCCGGCCACGATGACGATAGCCGAATCGCGCTGCGCCCACAGACGCTCCTTCTTTTCGAGAGTCTGCCAGGCTCCGGCATTCAGAGCGTGCGCCTGCGGGGTCATGTTGGTCATGACGAAGCAATCCGACATCGCCGAAGCGCTGCGTTTCTGATCGGCGGCCGGGCAGAGATGGCCTTTATCGAATCCGGAATTGCGGTAATCGTCGGGCGAGGGGCAATTGGCGACGGCGTAATCCTGCCAGAACTTATCTGTACGCGACACATTGTCGCTGACTTCGGATTCGAGCAGCTCCCATCCGACCCAGTCGGAGGTACGGTTGTCGGGGTTGAAGCAGACTGTAAATCCGTCGTATTCCTTGACGGTGTTGGTCGAGGGGGCACCTTTGGCGAGTTCAAGGCCGGGATAATGCTTCGCGCCGGGCGCTGTGGCGTCGGCCTTGGCGCCCGAATCGCCGTGGAGCGAGCAATCCCGCACTGCGTAGACACAAGCGGCGGCTGCGATTACAGCGAAAATAGTGAAAAGTACGGTCCGCGAGCTGCGAGACGATCTTCTGCGACGCGGAGCTGAGCGTCGGCGCGGGGAATTATTGCGATATTGATTGGCCATCTACTGAAAATTTTTACAAATATAATCAATCTGACGCTAAAAATTATTAACTTTGGGGAAAATTCCTCTCCAAGCCCGTCGGCTTGGGGCGGAGATTGAAAATATTACATTCGAATAGTGGTCGGTAAGAGGCCCGGCCGAGAGCAAAAGCTTCCGGACGACATCTTTGGCCGCTGTCTTATACAACCTTGAATATGAACCTTACTGAAACATTTCTCCGGTTTGTCAGATTCGACACACAGAGCGACGAACTGACCAACATGACGCCCTCCACACCCGGGCAGATGGAATTCGCAGTATATCTCAAAGGCCTTCTTGAAGAGATGGGTCTTGAAGAGATATCGCTCGACGCCAACGGCTATCTGATGGCCACTCTGCCGGCCAACACCGACAAGGATGTGCCTGTCGTAGGCTTCATCGCGCATCTTGACACGGCTCCCGACATGTCGGGCAAGCACGTCAATCCCCGCATCGTTGAAAAATGGCAAGGGGGCGACATCCTGCTCAACGCCGAAAAGAATATCGTGCTTTCCCCTGCCGAATTCCCGGAAATGAACAATTATATCGGTGAGGATCTGATCGTGACCGACGGCACAACGCTTCTCGGCGCCGACGACAAGGCAGGCATCGCCGAAATCCTGGCCGCCGTGGCCCATCTGCAGGCTCATCCCGAGATCAAGCATGGCAAAGTGCGCATCGCATTCAATCCCGACGAAGAGATCGGCAAGGGTGCCCATAAATTCGATGTCGAGATGTTCGGCGCCGAATTCGCCTACACGATGGATGGCGGCGCAGTGGGAGAGCTCGAATACGAAAACTTCAACGCCGCCGGCGCCAAGGTGACTATCAAAGGACGCAACGTGCATCCCGGCACAGCGAAACACAAGATGGTCAACTCCATCCGCGTGGCCAACCAGTTCGCGCAGATGCTCCCCCGCTGGGAAACACCCGAACACACCGAAGGCTACGAAGGCTTCTACCACCTTGTGGCCATCAACGGCACAGTCGAAGAGACCACTCTGACCTATATCATCCGCGACCACGACCGCGCGCGCTTTGAAAGTCGGAAACGCGAACTCGAACATCTTGTGCGCAAGACCAACGAAGAATATCCCGGATGTTGCAGCGTAGAGATCAACGACCAATACTACAACATGCGCGAGAAGATCGAGCCTGTCATGCACATCATCGAGCTCGCCGAACGCGCCATGCGCGAGGCCGGCGTCGAACCCCGTGTGCAGCCGATCCGTGGCGGCACGGATGGCGCGCAGCTCAGTTTCAAAGGGCTTCCCTGCCCGAATATCTTCGCCGGCGGCGAGAATTTCCACGGACGCTACGAATATGTGCCCGTCAGCTCGATGGAAAAGGCCCGCGACGTAATAGTCAATATCATCCGTCTCCTTGCCGAATGAAAAAGCAGGGAAAAGTGATTGTCATCACAGGGCCGACTGCCTCCGGGAAGTCGGCCCTTGCTTTGGATCTGGCCATGCGCGACGGACTCGAGATAATATCGGCCGATTCCCGCCAGATCTACAGCGGCATACCGATATCCACAGCCCAGCCCACGCCCGAAGAGCTGGCCGCTGTCAGGCATCATCTTATAGGAGAATTCCCTCTTGACGCCTACTATAGCGCGGCGCTGTTTGAAGAAGACGCCCTGCGCATCGCCCGCAATCAGCTCGAAGAGCGGGGATCGGTCATAGTGTGCGGCGGATCGATGCTATATATAGATGCTTTCTGCAGCGGCATCGACAATCTGCCGACAATCAGTCGGGAGGTGCGCGAAGAAGTGGCCGCGAGCCATGCCGCTTTGGGCGATGAATGGGCGCTTGAAGAGCTCCGGCGCCTCGACCCCGACTATTATGAAATCGTCGACCGTTGCAATATGAAGCGCGTTGTCCACGCCATAGAGATCATCCGCCAGGCCGGCGCGAGCTACACTTCGCTGCGCCGTGGCATAAGAAAAGAGCGTGAATTCGAGATCGACTTCCGCTATGTCGACCTTCCGCGCGAAGAACTCTGCCGGCGCATCAATGAGAGAGTCGACCGCATGGTGGAGGAAGGACTTGTGGAAGAAGCGCGTCGCGTCTATCCGATGCGACACCTCAACTCCCTCAATACAGTCGGACTAAAAGAGATGTTTGAATGGATCGAGGGCCGCATGGACTTCACGACGGCAGTGGAGCGCATCAAGAAAAACACGCGCGTCTACGCCAAAAAGCAGATGACGTGGCATAAACGCCGCGACTCGCGCCAAGGCTGACCGCGGCGCGAGCAGATATGGCCAAATCAAAACTTTTTTGTATATTTGTGGTTTGATAGGTATGAGACGGGTATTCTCATTCAATAACTAAGCCAAAAACCACTTACATATATCCGACTATGACACAGACAGCCCAAAATAACCAGGCATCGGCCGATGCCGCCAAGAAAATAGTTGTGAGCGGCATCCGCTCCACCGGCAATCTTCATCTCGGCAACTACTACGGAGCCCTTTCGAAATTCCTCCGTATGCAAGACGACTACGACTGCCGCTTCTTCATAGCCGACCTCCACGCGCTGACCACCAACCCCGATCCGCGTCAGCTCCACGAAAGCGTCAAATGTATTCTCGCCGAATATCTTGCGGCCGGGCTCGACCCCGAAAAGAGCACCCTCTATGTGCAGAGCGATGTTCCCGAGATCGCCGAAATGTATCTGCTGCTCAACATGCATGTCGGGATCGGCGAGCTTATGCGCACAGCCTCCTTTAAAGACAAGGCGCGCAAGGCGCTCGGCCTGACCGGCGAAGGCGACGAGATCGAAAAAGAAATCATCGGCAATCAGAGTTCGCAGGCTCGCGTCAACGCCGGATTGCTGACCTATCCGACCCTTATGGCTGTCGACATTCTGATCCACAAGGCTGATTTTGTGCCCGTCGGCAAAGACCAGGAGCAGCATCTCGAGCTGACACGCCGATTCGCACGCCGCTTCAACAGCTTCTATGGCGTCGATTACTTCGGCGAGCCTGTCAATTTCAACTTCGGTGGCCAGGCTGTCAAAGTGCCCGGCCTCGACGGCTCGGGCAAGATGGGCAAGAGCGAAGGCAACTGCATCTATCTGATCGACGAAGAGAAAGTGCTTCGCAAGAAAGTGATGCGTGCCGTGACCGACGAAGGCCCGAAAGAGCCAAATCAGAAGCCCTCGCAGCCTGTCGAGAATCTCTTCACGCTGATGGATCTCGTCAGCGAGCCGGAGGTGGTCAAGCACTATCGCGACGCGTATGCCGACATGTCGATCCGCTACGGCGACATGAAAAAGCAGCTTGCCGAAGACATCCTGAAGGTCACACTTCCGATCCGCCAACGCATCATGGATATCCGCGACAACGACGAATATCTTTCGAAAGTGGTCAAAGAAGGTGCGGAGCGTGCACGCGCCTACGCCGCCGACACACTTCGCGATGTCAAGGAAATAATGGGAATTTGCAAGATCTGATGGCGCTATGCGGAAAGTCAGAAACACTATCCGCTTAGGGAAAAGAGAGGAGAGATGGCGGCAGCTGACGGCGGTTGTCGCAGCCGCTCTGTGTCTGCTTCTCGCGTCGGGATGCCGCCGCGACAAAGCAGCGTGCGACGGACGCCCGCTGCTTGCCGCCACGACGCCGGCCATAGCCTGGATGGTTCAGGAAATCGGAGGCGACGACGTCAATGTGGTCAGTCTGCTCCCTTCAGGCAGCGACGCCGAAAGCTACGAGCCCGACATGGCTACAATGAAGAGCCTGTCGGGGTCGTCGACGCTCTATACACTCTCCACTCCGGGATTTGAGCAGTCTACAGTCAGGCGCGTGGCTGACGCGACGGGCAAAACGCTGAGCGTCACGGATCTCTCGGTCGGGATAGAACGCATCGACGACAGCCATTCCGGAGGCTACGACCCCCACTATCTATCGTCGCCCGCCAACGCCCGCAAAGTGGCTGCCGCCATCCTCGCCGATATGGAACGCCGATATCCCGACAAAGCCGAATCCATGCGGGTTCGGGCCGACGCGCTCGACAAGCGGCTTGCCGCGGCTTCCGACTCGGTGAAAACGCTCTTAGGCAACTCCGGGGAGGGTTGCGCAATAGTGGCGATCCACCCCTCGCTCGGTTATTACGCCCGCGACTACGGACTGCGCCAGATCTCGCTCGAAGAAAACGGCAAAGAAGTCACTCCGCGCGGGCTTGAACGAGGGCTGGCCGAAGCTCACAAAGCGGGTGCCGGCGTCCTCGTCTACGAGCGCACCCACTCCCCAGACCGCGCCACCTTATATGCCGCGGAGCTCGGAATCCCCACGATCGGCGTCGACTTCAACGCCGCCGACTTCGCGCGACAATACACCCAAATCGCCCGGGCCATAACCGGGCAGACGCGGCAATAACATGATAAGATTTGGGCAATTGGCATAAAATTGCTAAATTTGCAGTTAATCTCACAGCCGGCTCCATCGGAAGGCACGACATAAGTCACTGACGCGACATCACGGGCCGGCACAACCAAAGAAAAATGGCAAAGCAAGAAGATATCTTTAAAACAATCATCGCCCACGCCAAGGAGTATGGGTTTGTGTTTCAATCCTCAGAGATCTACGACGGACTGTCGGCCGTCTACGACTACGGCCAGAACGGCGTAGAACTCAAAAACAACATCAAACGCTATTGGTGGGAAGCAATGACCATGCTTCACGACAATATCGTGGGCATCGATTCAGCAATCTTCATGCATCCGACGATCTGGAAAGCCTCCGGTCACGTCGATGCGTTCAACGATCCCTTGATCGACAACAAAGATTCAAAGAAGCGCTATCGTGCGGATGTTCTGATCGAAGACGAAATAGCCAAATTCGACGAAAAGATCAACAAAGAATGTGCGAAAGCTGCAAAACGCTTTGGCGACAGCTTCGACGAAGCGATGTTCCGCCAGACAAATCCCCGAGTGCTCGAGAATCAGAAAAAGCGCGACGAGCTCCATCAGCGCTTCTCTGACGCGATGAACGCCAACGACCTCGCCGAACTCAAGCAGATCATCCTCGACTACGAAATCGTCGATCCCATCTCCGGTACACGCAACTGGACCGATGTGCGCCAGTTCAACCTCATGTTCAAGACCGAGATGGGCTCCACAGCCGACGGCGCCATGGAAGTCTATCTCCGTCCGGAGACTGCGCAGGGTATCTTCGTCAACTATCTCAATGTGCAGAAGACCGGCCGCATGCGCCTTCCCTTCGGCATCGCCCAGATCGGCAAGGCATTCCGCAATGAGATCGTAGCCCGCCAGTTTATCTTCCGCATGCGCGAGTTCGAGCAGATGGAAATGCAATTCTTTGTGCGTCCGGGCGAAGAACTGAAATGGTTTGACTTCTGGCGCCAGACCCGCCTCAAATGGCATGAGGCTCTTGGCCTGGGCAACGAAAAATATCGCTTCCACGACCACGAGAAGCTCGCCCACTACGCCAACGCCGCGACCGATATTGAATTCCAGATGCCCTTCGGATTCAAGGAAGTGGAAGGCATCCACTCGCGCACCAACTTCGACCTCTCTCAGCATGAGAAATTCTCGGGCAAGAAAATACAGTATTACGATCCCGAACTTGGCGAAAGCTATGTGCCCTATGTCATCGAGACTTCGATCGGCGTCGACCGCATGTTCCTCTCGATCTTCTGCTCATGCTATGAAGACCAGGATCTCGGCAACGGCGACCGTCGCGTAGTGCTTCACTTCCCGCCGGCGCTCGCCCCTGTCAAATGCGCGGTGCTCCCGCTTGTCAAGAAAGACGGTCTGCCCGAAAAGGCTCGCGAGATCCAGCATCGTCTGCGCTTCGACTTTACATGCCAGGTGGATGAAAAAGACTCCATCGGCAAGCGCTATCGCCGACAGGATGCGATCGGCACCCCCTACTGCATCACAGTCGATCATCAGACGCTCGAAGACAACACCGTCACTCTGCGTCATCGAGACTCGATGGAGCAGGAGCGTGTCGCAATCGCCGACCTCGAGCGTCTCCTCGCCGACAAGGTCAACCTCAACAACCTTCTTAAGAAACTCCTCTAAAGAGCAGTTACACACGCAAGGATCTGACGCGATCATGTCGCGACCGCCCTTCATCCCTACGCCGGATGAAGGGCAATCGCGACGATCGGCGAATCCACGACCATAAGTAACGGATGATATAGCCGTTATAAATATTTCGCTCAATGATGAAATACGTTAAGAAAATAATCTTCGCGGTTGTAGCCGTCGTCGCTATGATGTCGCTCAGCTCCTGCAACTACAATTCGCTCGTAGAAGAGCAGCAGGGGGTCGACCAGGCATGGGCCGAGGTTGAAAACCAATATCAGCGTCGCGCCGACCTGATTCCAAATCTCGTCAACACAGTCAAAGGTTATTCCTCCCACGAAGAAAAAACTCTGGTGGAAGTGACCGAAGCGCGTGCGAAAGCCACATCGATCACTCTTGACGCCTCCGACCTGACCGAGGAAAACCTCCAGCGTTATCAGGAAGCGCAGAACTCGCTGACGCAGGCTCTGAAATCCCTCCTGTCGGTCACTGAAGCGTATCCGGATCTAAAAGCCAACGAAAACTTCCTCAATCTTCAGGCCCAGCTCGAAGGCACAGAAAACCGGATCACGATCGCGCGCCGAAACTACACTGAAAAAGTGGCAGCCTACAACACCGCGATCAAAAAATTTCCGACCAATATTTACGCCGGATGGTTCGGCTTCGAGCCGAAGCCGCAGTTCCAGGCCGAAGCAGGCGCACAGAGCGCCCCTAAAGTAGAATTCTGAATATGAAGCAATACCTCCCGGCTCTCCTGATCGGACTCGCCCTCAGCCTGACATCATGTCTTAAAAACGATGTTGAAGACTATTCCCAATGGCAGCAGGAAAACACTGCCTACGTAGAGGCGAAAATGAACGAAAAGAATCCCGACGGCACTAATGTATACACATACATCGCACCCGATTGGGCTCCGAATGCCTTTTGTCTCGTCAAATGGGAAAACGACCGCTCGCTGACGCAGTCCAATCTGATGCCGATGTCGAACTCCGTCTGCAACGTCAAATACGAACTCGAACTGATCGACGGAACCTACATCTCCGACTCCTACTCATCCACGACATATGGCGACTCGATCTATCAGTCGCGTCCCAACCAGAATATCCTCGGATTCTGGAATTGCCTGACCAATATGCATGTCGGCGACTCTGTCACATGCATCATCCCGGCTCAGAGCGGCTACGGCTCGACGGCTCAATCCTCGATCAAACCCTATTCGACACTCGTCTATCGCATTAAGCTCGTGTCGATACCCGCCTACGAGCTTCCGCTCAACTGATCGCACACCGCGACCGAGGCGTCCTGACCCGAAGCGTCCGGCGTCGGCGCTACGCCGCTGTGACGAGGTCGGAATGTCCTGATTCCGCAACGTGTCGGAGAAATCAAAAACATGAGTAAACACTCTCTCGGAAGCGTAGAAACAACCGTTTCCGACAGTTTACAATAAATTATGGCAAAAATCAGAATGATATCACTGACAGCCGGGGCGGCGATAGTTGCCACGGCTGTCTGCGCTTTGGCAGCATCGGCCGACCAATCATCAGCTCCGGCCGCAAAACCGACCTCACCGGCGGTCGACACCCTTTTAGTATCGCCGCTCGCCATGCAGCGTCCGATGGAAATAGCCATTCCGCTCGCGCCGGATTCGGCATATGCCGGTGGCAATGAATTCAAAAAGGAGAGTCTTCTTGACGGACTCGCTCCACTCACGCCGCTTCAGCGTGCTGAATTGTCGGCCGATTTCACGACAGTGGCGGCTGTAAAGGGCGACAGCATTGTTCTCAAAGCCGACTCCACCGGCCCCGGCGACCGCTTGTCGCTGCGTCGCTATGTCAGCTCAGTGCGCCCCGACGGCTATTTCAAGGGTTCGATCATAGTCAAGACCCCGGCGATGGCCAACGTCTATGTCAACGGCGAGAAACTGATATCGAAAACAACTCTCGACACAATTGCCACAACATCCTCCAAGCCGATCGAAATCGAGCCCGACAGAGATGTCTACATCGAAGTGCAGCTTCTCTCGCAGGCGGATGCTATGGGTGTGCCGGAAGTGATGCTTGTCGGCGATAAAGAATCAGCCGGCGTCAAATTCCGTCAAGGCCCCGATATGAAATCGCTCTTCAATATCTACACCATAGCGGATGGCGAACGCATTGCCGACACCGAGCTTTCCCCCGACGGCAAATATATTCTCATGACGGCCACATATAATGAAGACGGGATCGACACCGACTCCCGCGTCTATCTTATCGACCGCCAATCGAAAATTGTGCGCGACAACCTGCCTGCCGATGCCCGCTGGATGCCATCGGCTCCCGCGACACTCGTATGGAGCGAACATACAAATAAAGCCGGCAACACTCTCCGCACTCTCGAAGTCGCTTCGAATAAAAACGCCGAGCTTGCCCGCAATCTTCCCGACGCCGCCACATATGGCACTCTGCTCCCCGACGGCAGCGGCGTGATCTACTATCAGAGTGTCAAAGGAGAGCCCGACAAAGGGATCATGCGACGACTTAAAAGTCCCGACGACCGCCAGCCGCGCAACCGCAACCGCTACTATCTCGCCCTCTATAAATTTGCGGATGGAATCGAGCGGCCCCTGACTCACGGGGGTAGTTCGACAAGTCTGCTCGACATCTCGTCAGACTCCCGGAAGATCCTTTATGCCATATCGCGCGAGACTCCCGACCAATTCCCCTTCTATAGCCAGAAATTAATGGAAATGGATCTGTCAACTCTCGCGGTCGACAGCATCCCCGGCATCGACGCCTCCCTTTCCGAAGCCTGCTATTCGCCCGACGGAAAAGAGATCCTCGTGGTGGCCGGTCCGAACGCTTTCGACGGAATCGGTAGAAATTCCGGCCGATTCGAATGGGCCAACGACTTCGATCTCCAGATGTATCTTCTGACTCCGCAGCGCGACAAAGACGGAAGAGTGACGGCCGACATCAAAGTCCGTCCACTGACACGCGATTTCGATCCCAGCGTCAATGGCGATCTGAAATGGAACCGCGCCGACAATCGCATCTACTTCCGCACAACCGAGGGCTTTGATTCCTATCTCTATCGCCTTGATCCGCGCGATGGAAAAATCTCGCGCCTCCCCTCTGAAGTCGATTTTATCCGGCAGTGGAGCATTTCCGAAAACAATCCGGAATTTATCACGTATATCGGAATGAGCTACGACTACATGGGACGTGCATATCTCCTCAATAGCCGCAACGGAAAGGCTCGCCTCCTCGACGCTCCCAACGATGCCTACATGGCCAATGTCGAGATCGGGGGTTCACAGCCATATAGTTTCACGTGTCCTGCAGAGGCATATTCCAAGCCCGACAGTATTGCCGAAATACCGACCACTGTCGAAGCGACCGTCACATATCCCCCGGGATTCGATCCGAGCCGCAAATATCCGATGATTGTCTACTACTATGGCGGCACGACTCCCTGCACCCGTACGAACTCATCGCCGTACACACCAAACCTTATGGCGTCAAGAGGCTACGTTGTGCTTATCCTCAATCCCTCGGGCACTATCGGCTACGGTCAGGAATACTCCGCTCGCCACGTCAACGCCTGGGGCGATCGCACCGCCGATGAGATCATCTACTGCGTCAAGCAGTTCTGCGCCGACAATCCCTATGTCGATGCCGAAAAGATCGGTTGCTGCGGCGCAAGCTACGGCGGCTTCATGACTCAGCTTCTCCAGACAAAGACCGATATCTTCGCGGCCGCAGTCAGCCATGCCGGCATATCCAATATCACCTCCTATTGGGGTGAAGGCTACTGGGGTTACTCCTACAACTCTGTGGCGGCTGCCCGCAGCTATCCCTGGAACAATCCTCGACTCTTCACTGAGAATTCCCCCCTCTTCTATGCCGACAAAATCCACACTCCGCTGCTGCTGCTTCACGGCACAGCCGACACGAATGTGCCTATCGGAGAATCGATCCAGCTCTTCAACGCTTTGCGACTGCTTGGTCGGGAAGTGGAATTTGTCACAGTAGAAGGCAGTGATCACATCGTCATCGACTTTGAAAAGCGCAAGGAATGGCATGCCACTATCATGGCATGGTTCGAGCGCTGGCTCAAAGATGATCCCAGATGGTGGAACAGTATCTATGATGGGGGGAAGTAGATTTTAGGTTTTAGATTTTAGGTTTTAGGGTTTAGGTTTTAGGGTTTAGGGTTTGGGTTTTAGGGTTTAGGGTTATAATGATTAATCATGATTATTCCCGATTAATCATGATTAATCATGAATGGGAGGATTTAGGGGTAGATCTTAGGACTTAATATAGAATATTGAAGTTAGAGATATATGTCGAAAAATTCAAATCTTCGTGTCGCGGCCGGTGTCATAGCGGCGACGATGTTGGCCGGTGTCGCTGCGTGCGGAGGCTCTGAAGAGCGGGCGGTCAAGGAAGAATCGGCCGCGCAGATCGAAAACGCCATCAAGGCCGGTCGCGAAGACGCTCGCCGCATAGTGACGCGTGAATTTCGCGACTCTATGGAATTTCATGGCGCGCTCCTTGAGGCCAATGCCCGAAAAAGCACCTACTATCTCGACACACTTCCGCAATGCGAGGCGGCCTACGACAGTGCGTTCATCTCCACGATCCGCACCGTACGTCCCGACCTTGCGGATATGCTAAAATGAAATATAAGTAAAATTCAATCTCACAATGAGCGAATTAGAAGCAAAATATGATCCGAAGGCCGTAGAGGCCAAATGGTATGACTATTGGATGAGCCATCGTCTCTTCCATTCCGTTCCCGACGAACGTGAACCCTATTGCATAGTGATCCCGCCGCCGAATGTGACGGGTGTGCTCCACATGGGCCACATGCTCAACAATACGATCCAGGACATCCTTGTGCGTCGCGCGAGAATGCAGGGTAAGAACGCGTTGTGGGTGCCCGGCACCGACCACGCCGCGATCGCAACCGAGACTAAAGTGATCGCCAAGCTCGCTGAAGAGGGAATCAAAAAGACCGATCTTACCCGCGAGCAATTCCTCGAGCATGCATGGGACTGGACCCGCAATCACGGCGGCATCATCCTTCAGCAACTCCGCAAGCTCGGCGCTTCGTGCGACTGGGAGCGCACAGCTTTCACACTCGACGATCTGCGCTCCGAATCTGTGGTCAAAGTGTTCTGCGATCTTTACGACAAAGGTCTCATCTATCGCGGCCTGCGCATGGTCAACTGGGATCCGAAAAACCGCACCGCCATCTCCGACGACGAAGTCAACTATGTGCAAGAGAACTCCAAGCTCTACTATCTCCGCTATTATGTCAAAGACGATCCGCAGAATCGCTATGCCGTAGTGGCGACGACTCGTCCCGAAACGATCATGGGCGACACTGCGATGTGCATCAATCCCAAAGATCCGAAAAATGAATGGCTC
This sequence comes from uncultured Porphyromonadaceae bacterium, assembly GCA_947175695.1. Taxonomy (GTDB): domain Bacteria; phylum Bacteroidota; class Bacteroidia; order Bacteroidales; family Muribaculaceae; genus Lepagella. The sequence goes on along the minus strand of CAMWNT010000047.1, from coordinate 2,326 downwards.
AAGGGCAAGACGGTCATCGTTCCGCTCGTCGGCCGCGAGATCCCTGTGATCGAAGACCGTTATGTCGATATCGAGTTCGGCACCGGCTGTCTCAAGGTCACTCCGGCTCACGACAAGAACGACAATATGCTCGGCAAGACCCACAACCTCGAATCGATCGACATCTTCAATGAAGACGGCACACTCAATGAGCATGGCGGAAAATATGAGGGGCTCGACCGCTTCGAATGCCGCAAGCGCATCGCTGTCGACCTTCAGGATGCCGGCTTGATGGAGAAGATGGAGGATTATGTCAACAACGTCGGCTATTCCGAGCGCACCAAAGTGCCCATCGAGCCGCGTCTGTCGCTCCAGTGGTTTATCCGCATGAAGCACTTCGCCGACATCGCGCTTTCGCCTGTGATGGACGACGATATCCGCTTTGTGCCTGAAAAATACAAAAACACCTATCGCATCTGGCTTGAGAATATCCAGGACTGGTGTATCAGTCGTCAGCTTTGGTGGGGTCATCGCATCCCGGCCTACTATTACGACACACCCGACGGCGAAGAGCACTTTGTCGTGGCTCCCGACCGCGAGAAAGCGCTCGAGAAGGCTATCGCCGAGAGCGGACTGCCTCTGACTCCCGATGATCTTCGTCAGGATGAAGGCGCGCTCGACACATGGTTCAGCTCCTGGCTCTGGCCGATCACTCTCTTCAACGGCATCCTCGATCCGGGCAATAAGGAGATCAGCTATTATTATCCGACTGCGACACTGGTGACGGGTCCCGACATCATCTTCTTCTGGGTGGCCCGCATGATCATGGCCGGCTATGAATATGTAGGCAATAAACCCTTTGACAATGTCTACTTCACCGGTATCGTTCGCGACAAACTGGGTCGCAAGATGTCGAAATCGCTCGGCAACTCTCCCGATCCGCTCGAACTGATCGATGTCTACGGCGCCGACGGCGTCCGCATGGGTCTGATGCTCGCCGCTCCGGCCGGCAACGACATCATGTATGACGACACTCTCTGCGAGCAGGGCCGCAATTTCTGCAACAAGATCTGGAATGCGTTCCGTCTTGTCAAAGGCTGGACGACAGCCGACATCCCGCAGCCCGAAGCTTCGCGTCTCGGTCTGGAATGGATGCGCGCCAAACTCAAGGAAGCTACATGGGAGGTCGACGACCTTATGAAGAAATTCCGTATCTCAGAAGCGTTGATGACTCTCTACAAACTCTTCTGGGATGAATTCTCGTCGTGGCTGCTCGAAGTGGTCAAGCCGGCCTACGGACAGCCGATCGACCGCGCGACATACGATGGAGTGCTTGAATGTTTCGACTCGCTCCTTCGTCTGCTTCATCCCTTCATGCCGTTCATCACCGAAGAACTGTGGCAACACCTGACCGACCGCACCGAAGGTGAGAGCATCATGAACGCGCGCCAGCCCGAAGCCGTTCAGCCGACTGAAGAGGAGAAGAATCTTATCGCTCGCTTTGAGGCTGTCAAGGAGATCATCGCGGGAGTGCGCACAGTGCGCAAAAAGCGTCAGCTTCCTCAGCGCGAGGAGCTCGAGCTTCAGATCCGTGGCGCCCACGACTCCGGATTCGATGCTATTCTCGTCAAGATCGGCAATCTCAGCGGTCTTGCTCCGATCGAGGAGAAGAGCGGTATGTCGCAGAGCTTCATGGTCGGCGCTACGGAATATGTAGTGCCCTTGACAGGCTCGGTTGACGTCGAGGCCGAACGCGCCAAGATCGAAGCCGACATTGCCTACCAAGAGAAATTCCTTGCAGGCGTAGAGAAGAAACTCTCCAACGAGCGTTTCGTGGCCAACGCCCCCGAAGCTGTTGTGGCGCTTGAACGCAAAAAGCGCGAAGACGCCCTCGGCAAACTCGAAGCACTTCGTGCCGCCCTTGCATCTCTCTGATCCGGCATCTCAGGATAGTCCGACAAAAGTCAATCCTACAATGTGATAGACCCCCTGAGGATAATCCTATTATATGGTGTTGCGCCTCAATTCATAGCAGCATCCATCTCGCATATTTGCAAAACGCGTCAGCCGCCGAAGCTCAATCTTCGGCGGCTGATTTTTTTGTACTCTCTACATGATTGCAGTGTGGTATTACATATCCTCCAAAGTCAATAGTTTTGTCTCGATCTCATATTTCATGAGGAGACACGTCTTGATGCACTCCACTTTCTCCATTTTTACGACTGACAAAAAGGTATACCGTAGGAAATTCCCCCTGCGTTGCCCGCAGAGCAAGCGAAGTCTTGCCGATACGACGACGACCGGTTATCACGGTCATTCTCGACCGGGATTCAAAGGCTCTCCCTTG
>CAMWNT010000046.1 GCA_947175695.1 uncultured Porphyromonadaceae bacterium | reverse complement strand
ATAGACATCATCTACCCCATCCCGTCCACACAAGGATAGCTCTATTCTCTATTAATCACCCCGAATCTAACACCACATTAACATTCAAGCCTCACCCCCCCCCCGACAATACGTCCATGACACGCGGTCATCGACAGTCAATACCGATAATTATCTGACTAAATACTTTTTTATTAACTAACTAATCGTTTTCATTATGAACAAAACCTTTCCCACCGGCAAGTCTGCCGTGACGAAGCTGTTCATGACGCTGGCGATGTTGATCTCAGGCGTTTTCCTGGCTACGGCTCAGGAAAAAGTAGCTTTAGGCAACGAATTCCAGCCGCTCGAACTTGGTGTGACATATACTGTGCAGCAGTATAAGGCAGCATCAGGCACATTTACAGCCTCGGCCACCGGCACACTGACCGTCTCCGGCAACGCGATCAAGGATCTCTCTGTCTATTCCGACAAGTCCTGCCAGGCGCAGTACATGGTCCAGAAAACATCGCTCAACTTCACCGGCGACCTTGTAACAATCCCCGTAGAAGCCGGCAAGAACTATTATTTCTATTCCGACTTCCCCTTCAATGGCGGCGACATGGTGCTCTACATGGACGGCCACTATGAGCAGCCCCTCGAAGTGCAGTACATGCAGCCCATCAACGGAGAGACTCTCGACTTCAACCGCTATCCCAGCATGTCGATCACATTCAATCAGGCTGTGAAGCTTACCAACGCCACAGCAGTGATCAAGGTGACTCACGAGGGTCAGATCGTGATGATCGATTCCAAAGTGACTGCAAGCGGAATGCTTCTCACTGTGCCTCTCTACAACGTGATGCGCAACTATCTTGAGAACGGCTCGATCGCTCCCGGCGACGCTGTCGAGGTTGTCATCAGCGGCGTGACCACTGAGTCCGGCACAGCCCCCGTCGACGCCAACGCCAACGGCGATCTCGTCTACAGCTATCGTTGCGGTTCGATCCCCGTCACTGTAGTGTCGCAGTATGTGCCCGATCCCTTCATGTCATACTGGGCTCCCGGCACCCCCGAAGGTATCCTCAAGTTTGTCTTCGCCGACGAACTCGGCCAGTCTGACAAGACTTACTGCGAACTCGGCTGGGGTAACCCCGAAGGCGAAGGCGACGAATACTATGTGGAGCGTGTGCCCGTGAAGATCGAGGGCAACACCGCCACAGTCGACTTCACCGGCAAACTCCGCACTCCCGAAGTCATGACTCCCCAGTATCCGACCGCTTCCTATTCGACTATTTCTGTCAAGATCGGCGGCCTTGTTGACAAATACGGTGTGCCTGTAGGCTCGGAAGGCCAGGGCACAATCGGCAGCTATTCGTTCGCTCCCGCTTATAAAGTGGTTGCACGCTCGACTATCGCAGCCGACTTCGAGCCCGCCGCAGGTTCGGCTATCGAAGACGCCAAGACTGTCAGCGTATGGATGTCGGGCGTCAACGCCATCACATTCGACGGCTTCCTCCTCAGCGGCACTGACGCCAACGGCAACGCCGCAACCGCCGTTGTGCCCATGGCCGATGTCAAAATGACTCCCGACGGCTCGGATGCGGCTGAATATGAATTCTTCCTCCCCGCTGATGTGCTCGGATGGAAATCATTAGTCATCACCCTCAACGATCTTGTCAGCCAGGACGGCTACGACCACTCCGGCGACGTGCGCTGCTCCTATGGCGGCTTCGTCATCACTTACTCCGAGCCCGCCGCAGGCACTGAATTCGAAGTGCTCCCCGCAGGCTACACTATCCTCATCGAAAACAACCTCGCTCAGAAGTATCCCAGCCTCTATCTCGAATACGAGATCATCGACGCTGATCCGACTGTAGAAGAACGCATCGTCAAGACACGCTCTTGGCTCACTCGTCAGGCTGACGGCAGCTACACTTCCGATGTGTTCCGCGACGTGAAACTCATGTATGGCCACGACTACCAGCTCACAGTCTATGCATGGGAAGATGAAATGACCAAGAACTATTCTCCCGCCAATATGCTCGGCTCTGACTTCGTGGTCATCAAAGGTCTGACAATCCCCTACAAGAACAGCTCGATCGCCCTCTCTTCGATCAATCCCGAACCCGAGACTATTCTCCCGATCGATTGCGAAAGCATCGTGCTTGAATTCGACGGCCTTGTCTCTGTATCCGGCTTCATCAACGAAGGCAACACTGTGACAACTCCGTTCAAGGAGGTTAAGGCACTCGACGCTGACGCTGCCCAAAACGCAGGCTATTCCACCAAGTGGGCTCTCGTATTCCCCGACGGCTTCCTCGCAAAGCGCGAAATGGCGGTTGAAGTGTCGTTCAAGGTGACAGACATGGACGGCCTTGTTGTAGCCGGCAATATCGGCGCAGAGGAAAACTCCTACTTCTATTACACTTACTATGCTCCCGGCCAGTTTAAGGAAGTTGTAGTCGACTTCGGCGGCGAAAATCCCGCTTCCGTATCTCAGATCAACGTGTCTTACGAACTCGGCATCAACTACGCCTACAATCCCGAGCTGCCCCTCAACTCCGCATACGTGATGAGCAAGACTTCCGGAATTGTGGCAAGCGTGGCAAGCTATGAGCTCGTTGAAGATCCCTCCGATCCCTGGGCAACCGCTACAAGCCTCAACCTCATCCTCGATCGCCCGATCACAGAGGCCGGCTCCTACATGCTCGTCATCCCGGCTAATTACTTCAACCTCGGCACAGAATTCGAGGCTTACAACTCCGCAGCAGTTCAGCAGATGTTCACAGTAGGCGGCGTCGTGGCTACAGCCACTCCCGAACCCGGCGTTGTGACTTCGCTCTCGACTATCGTTGTCGACTTCGGTCGTGAAGTTGTCGACGCTCAGGCAGGCAATGCTTATCGTCCGTATCTCTATGTGGCCGATGAGGATGTCAAAGTATCTGTAGCCGGTGCTTCTATCGATGGTTCTGAAGTGACTCTCTCACTCCGCGCTGAAATCGCCGAAGAAGGTGAATACACTCTCGTGATCCCCGAAGGCTTCCTCAAATATGCCGACGGTTCGGTTGTGCCTGAAGTAAGCTTCAACTACACTATCGAAGGCGCTGAGGTATCCTACAACCTCACTGTCACTCCCGCTCCCGGCGTAGTCAGCGAGCTTCCCAAGGAACTCGACATGTTCTTCGACGACTATAAAGAAATAGGTCTCGCATCCGGCAAAGCCACTCTCTCTGTCAACGGTGGCGAACCCGTAGCACTCCCCGACGCAGGCTATGGCACTGCATGGAATGAAGTGACCATCAACCTCGACCAGGCTTACACTGCCGATGGCGAATATGTCATCTCCTTCCCCGCAGGCTACTTCGACCTCGACGGCACTCCTTCGAAGGCCTTCTCGATTGTCTACACAATCGGCGATGCTCCCGCATATGCCGCTACATTCACTCCCGAACCCGGCAATGTGACTGAGCTCCCCGAAAAAATCTCGGTTGTATATCCGAATGAGAAGGAAGTAGGCCTCGGCGCAGGCAAAGCTACTGTCAGCTACAACGGCGGCGAAGCTGAAAACCTCCCCGACGCAGGCTATGGCATCGACTGGAATGAAGCAATTCAGCCCCTCTGCGCATCGAAGGGCAACGGCACTTACGCCATCTCCTTCCCCGCAGGCTACTTCACTCTCGGCGAATCCGGCGACCGCTACTCTGAGGCTATGACAATCACCTACATCGTAGGTGAAGGTGCAGGCGTCAACGGTATCTTCATCGATGCTGCCCGCTATGTAGTCTACACTACTGCCGGCGTGCTCGTACTCGACACTGAGAACCGCGACGACCTCCGTACACTCGCCCCCGGCATGTACATCGTCAACGGCGTGAAACTCATGCTTAAGTAAGCAGACTCTCTGACTCGATTCTGTCGAGTCGAAATATCCGAGGCGCTGAATCGCAAGATTCAGCGCCTCTTTTTTTTATTGCCTCCGGCATCGCGCACCGGCTTTCAGCCGACATGCGCTATTTGCCGACTCGCGAAATTATATGTAATTTTGCATTATGAATCGAATAAAGGCATTTTTCGCCGACAGGCGTATGACCCGGCGGCTTGTGTCGGGTGTCGCATTTGTCGGTGCGCTTATCGTATATCTGCTGACTCTCGAACCCGATGCATCCTATTGGGACTGCCCGGAATATCTTGTGACAGCGCTGCGGCTTGAGGTAGGCCATCCTCCGGGCAATCCGGTGTGGACGCTGACTTCGCGTGTCGTGTCGATGTTCGGCGGGAGCGATCCCCGCATCGCAGCTGTCATGGTCAACGCATCGAGTGCTCTTTTTACAGCGCTCGCAGTCGGGATGCTCGCTTCATGCGCCTTTATTATGCTGACGGCTGTCGGCTTGCCGACCCGAAGCCGATCGCCTCTCGCTAACGCACTTCGCGGCGTCGCCGCCCTGGGAGGTGCACTCTGTTTCGGATGGGCCGACTCCCCATGGTTTTCGGCCGTGGAGGCCGAAGTCTATGGAATGTCGCTCTTCCTGACAGCGCTGACAATCCGCCTGATGCTCGGCTGGGCCGCAATGCCGAAGGGCGCGCGGCGCGCGAGGCATATCCTGCTCATTGTCTATCTGACCGGTCTGGCCGTCGGGGTGCACCAGCTCAATCTGCTCGCCATCCCCGCTCTCGGACTGATTTGGCTATATAGGGAACGGCGCGATCGCGCCGGATGGATGAAGGTCGCAGGTGTGATTCTCGCCTCATTCGCTGTCACGGGGGGGATATTGCTCTTAGTCATGCCGGGTGTGATCGCATGCGCGGCGCGACTGGAGTTGATGTGTGTCAATTCGTTGCATATGCCGCCTCACAGCGGCGTGTGGCTATTTTGGGCGTCCGCTCTCGCCATCGGACTTGCATTGCCCGCCCTCGCGCGTCGCCGTAGCTTGATGGTGAAGATGATTGCCTGGATGCCCCTGATTTTTCTGACGGGATATTCATCATATATGATACTGCTCGTGCGCTCGGCCGCCGAGCCTCCGATGAATGAAGGTGCGCCTGTCACAATCCTTGCGCTCGACGGATATCTCGGACGTGACCAATACGGATCGACACCGCTCTTCTATGGCCGCACCCCCTACAGCCACGTCTTGCGACGCGAGACACTACGCCCCGACGGCACAGCCGACTATTCACGCAACGCCCTCGAAGAGGGTAAGCCGCTTTATCTGCTGACCGACTCAGGATATATCGTCGTCGACCATGCGCGCCGCGCGATATATGCCCCCGAACTCAACATGCTCTTCCCGCGATTGACCAGCTCCGACCCCTCCGATATCAAGGCATATGCCGACTGGGCCGGAATGACGCAGTCGTCGATGAAGGAGGTGGAGGTGTCGTTTGCGCTCGATTCGGCCGGAAATGCCGTAGGCCGATTGCTCGACGACGGATCGCGGGTGCGCGATAAAGAGTTGCGGCCGACCTATATGCAGCAGCTCCGATACATGCTCGGCTATCAGATCGGCTATATGTATCTCCGCTATATGATGTGGAACTACTCCGGCCGCCAGAACGACCGCTTCGCTGTCGGCGAAGTCGAGCATGGCAATTTCATCACCGGTATCCCTCCCCTCGACCGGATCATGCTCGGAGCTACGGAAAAAATGCCACGGGAAATAGGACCTGACAATCCGGGTCATAATGTCTATTTCATGCTCCCGCTGTTATTCGGAATCGCCGGCATAATAGCCTTTCAGCGCTGCGGAATCAGAGGTCGTCGGGCCAACAGCGTCGTTCTGATGCTCTTTCTGATGACAGGACTCGCCATTGTCGTCTATCTCAACCAATCGCCCCGCGAACCCCGCGAACGTGACTACTCATTCCTCGGGTCGATGTGGGCCTATGCGATATGGATCTCTGCCGGAATGGCCCTCCTGCTGCGTGCGGCCGTCAGTCGGCATCGGTCGGGCCGTCTGCGTGGCGCAACACAATGGGCTCCGGCAGCGGCAGTCGGCATCGTTCTCTTCCTTCCGGCATGGATGCTCGGTCAGAACTACGACGACCATGACAGGTCAGGCCGACAGGGAGTCAGCGACTATGCCGCCAATCTGCTCGAAAGTCTCGAACCCGATGCGATACTCTTCACCAACGGCGACAATTTCACCTTCCCCCTATGGTGGGCGCAGGAGGTGATGGGAATACGCCGGGATGTGACAGTGATCAATACAGCCTATCTCGGCACATCATGGTATGTCGAGAGATTGCGTATTCCCGGCCCCGGGCGTAAAGGTCTTGAAATGACCGCTCCACACGGAATATTCAAGACAGAAGAGTTCAAATACATGTCGTTCAACCGCAGCTCCGACTCAACCATAGCGGCTCTTCCTGCCCGCGAAGCGCTCATGGCATTTTATTCCGCGCCTGATTCGTTGAGAAAGCTTCCCGCGAGGCTGAGAATCGGGCGCCCCGATGCAGGCGTGACGCTCGCCACCTCCGATGTGGCCTCGGGGAGCAGCCGGCTCAACTTCTGGCAACTTGCCGCGCTAGATATTCTCGCCACCAACGCCGACTCGCCTATGCCACGCCCCGTCTATTGGCTCAGTTCGCTGGGACGATCGGACTATGCAGGTCTATATCCGTACACGATCCCGACGCTTCACGCACGCCGACTGGTGTATACTTCCTGTCCCGCCGACTCCCTACAGACGGTATTGCTCGATTCCGACATGACTAACGCGCGGCTGACGCGCACGGGCCGACGCCCCGGGCGCACACAAATATATGCCGACGACACATTCGGCCGGATGATCACAACCCAGCGTGTGGCACTGCTCCGGCTCGGCGGTCGACTTCTCGCCGAAAATCGATATGACGAAGCTCTCGAAGTGGCGAAAATCGTTGAAAACGGCTTCCCGGCCGCAGAATGGGAGTATCAGGTGTATATGGCGCCCGACTCGGCCTGCCACGAAGGAATCGATCTCGCACGGCTTTGGCTCGAAGGGGGAGCGGGGCTGCATCCCAATCTCCCACGCGAGTCCAACTCCGATTATATCCATGGCTATCAACTTCTGCTCCGCGAAAACTCCCGACTGCAACAATGGCGCGACTATCGACGGGCACTTCCGCCGCGACTACGGGGAGTTATGAGCCCGAAAAACGCTTACAAGGCCCAACGCACGCAAGAGCTTTGCGACTCATTGCTCCGCGTCTATGGTCGCGGACTAAGGCTTCAGAGGTAGGCGGCGACGTGTGGAAACGCAACGTTTATGAACAAAAGAATGCAAGAGCCGCCCACGACTGCCGACATTCACATCCGGAATACAAACTCACCGACGATATGACAATATTTCTTATAGGCTATATGGCCAGTGGTAAAACCACACTCGGACGCGCCCTCGCCGCCAGGATGGGACGCCCCTTCATCGATCTCGACTTCTATATCGAACAGCGATATCGTAAATCAGTGGCTGATATATTCGCCGCCGAAGGGGAGACCCGTTTCCGCGAGATAGAGCGTGAGATGCTGCGCGAGGTCGGCGAATTCTGCGATGTGGTGATATCTTGTGGTGGAGGCACTCCGTGCCATTTCGACAATATGGAATTCATGAACTCCCGAGGTGTGACCGTATATCTCGACACGACAGTGGAGCGGATCGTAGAGCGACTGCTCAAGGCGCGCACACAGCGCCCGATCGTCGCGCGACATTCGGCCGAAGAATTGCCACATTTCGTCGCAACGCATCTCGATGAACGTCGGTCATATTACGAGATGTGCCGGATTCATATCGACTCCACCCGCCTCGAGAGCCGCAGCCAAATAGCCGCCACAGTCGATCATCTGCTGACGCTATTGCCCCGATTCCAATAGCGAGAGCGGTCGCTTATCGGAAAAAATCGCTATTCGGTCAAAAAACAAGCGGGAAAATATAGCCTTAGAGAAGAAAAACCCGGGGCGACATGCCCCAAAATGGGAATAAATAACTCTTAAAAAAGGAGAATTTTCCGAAAAACAATAAGAAATTCACATTTTTTAATAAAAAAGACCGGAAAAATTTGGAAGAGATAAAAAAACTTAGTAACTTTGCAGTGCAAAAGAGCTAATGATTGGTTAGTCATAGTGAAATACTCACTGGACAAGCAATAATGGTAAATAAAGAGCTTGTGAAAGCTGTAATAAAAGAAGCTTATGCTTCATTATACAAAAAGCTATTTAATGAGTGTGACTTAGTGAAGGGCCTGTCGGAGACACGCCCTTTCATTTTTTATATATGTTATCGTAATTGCTCCCCACCTTAAAGCCTCTAATCTCCTTACTGTCCTAAAGTCCCTAAACCCCCTAAGTCCCTAAAGTCCTTAAGGCCCTTAAATCACCCTAATTCATGATTAATCGTGATAAATCTTGCTAAACCCTAAACCCTAAAACCTAAGACCTAATCACACATTCATCAATGCCTGAAGCGAGGCGAGACGCTCGCTCAGAATATCCGACATGGTGTCGTTGCCGTTGCGGGCTTCGACCACACGATAGCCATAACGCTCAAGGCTGTGGATCGCCGGCGTCGGATCAAGGGCGCGCACCCGAAGTGTGACCCGAAGCATCCCGTCAGACGCCGGGTGAGATATAAGATCCACAAGGTGGATGTCGGCGTCCTCGACGGCATGAGCGATCGACGACGCTGAATATTGCGATGGCTGACACTCGACAGTGACAACCGCACTGTCGTCGCGGGGCGCGATGAGCTGTCCCAATCCCTCAAGAAGAGAGACCTCGTCGATGACCCCGATTGATTCTCCCTCCTCATCAACTCCAAGCATCCGGCCCGGAGCATCGAGAAGGTGCGGAAGCACTTCCAGAAGCGGCATCTCCGAATCAACGGTCTTCATCGGAAGAAGCGCTGACTCGGGGCGGCGTGGCGATATGACATCTTTTGCTCTCATCTTTGCTAATTTTAAATTATGACCTCTCGGGAAAATCCGAGAGCCTCGGAATTCGAAATCCTCATGGCTCGAAATCCGACGGCCGGGAGACTACTAAATCGTGTTAATTTTAACAATTGGTAAGACTCGACTCTCACTTAGTGCGGTTTTCACGTGCAGTTATCAGTTTTTTTTATTTATTTTGCAGTGTCGAATCCGTCGTGCGGCAGGCAATCTATTGTTTCAAGAGTGAAATCTTCAAGATGATGTCGTAGCCGGATCGGCCGAAACCCGCTGAACCATTGTCGGTTGGAGTCGAAATCTCCCTGTAGAGGCGCATCGCCGCCCCTCGGAAGCCGGTCAGTAGGAAACAAAGTTACAAATTTTGTGCCAATTTCATCGGTAATTCGGCTCTCAAATATGTTAAAATGCTTCCGCGGCCTGACTGTCAGGACTTCGGTCGCGCCGGAGGAACCCCTCGGAGTGGCTCCGATATCAACAACGTTACTTAATTATATAACGCATGACACGCCTGAGTGTTAACATCAACAAAGTGGCGACGCTGCGCAACGCCCGGGGTGAGAATAACCCCGATCTTGTGGCTTTCGCCCTGCATTGCGAAAAAATCGGTGCACAGGGAATCACTGTTCATCCCCGACCCGATGAACGACATATCCGCCGCAGCGACGTCTATGATCTGAAAAGTGTGATCGCCACAGAGTTTAATATCGAGGGCTATCCGTCGGAAGATTTCCTGCGCCTCGTCGAAGATGTGCGTCCGGCTCAGGCCACTCTTGTGCCGGATCGTCCCGAGCAGCTGACCTCCTCTTCAGGCTGGGATGTGGCGCCCAACGCCGATTTCCTCCGCAGTGTGGTCGATCGACTTCATAAAGCAGGAGTCAGAGTCTCGATTTTCATCGCGGCCGACCCGGCTCAGGTCAAAGCTGCCAAGGAGGTGGGTGCAGATCGGGTCGAGCTTTACACAAAGCCCTACGCCGACGCCTATGCCGACAACCCGGCTGCCGCCATAGCTCCCTTCGTCGAAGCTTCGCTGACAGCCCGTGAAATCGGAGTCGGCATGAATGCCGGCCACGATCTCAGCCTTCAGAATCTTGAATATTTCAATCGGAATATGCCTCATCTCCAGGAAGTCAGCATCGGCCATGCCCTTATATGCGACGCCATCTATCTCGGAATCGACGAGACTATCCGCCGATATAGAGAGTGTCTGGCTCCGGCCGATTGATCCCCACCCCTTACCTTCGCCCCCGGGGGGCGCTTCGGATAGAAATTCAGGTATATAAATTATTGAAAAGACAGATAGAAAATATTAACCGATAACAATAGTGGAAAGTCTTAAATTCTGGTCGCTTGTGATCGACGGCGGCTACATCATGGTCCCCCTCGCTCTTCTCCTTCTGCTGACGATATATATCTTCACGGAACGCTTTATCATCATCAACCGCGCCTTGCGCGAAGACCCTACATTCATGAAGCGTATCCGCGACTATGTACATGAAGCCGACCTCGACAGCGCCGAGCGACTCTGCCGTAACACCGACACTCCATACTCACGCATCATCCTCAAAGGCCTTCAGCGCATCGGACGTCCCACTCAGGATGTGCTCGCCGCAATCGACAACACAGGCAATCTCGAAGTGGCCAATCTCGGCAAAGGCCTTCCCTGGCTCTCTACCACAGCCGCCGGCGCTCCGATGCTCGGATTCCTCGGCACAGTGGTCGGCATGATCCAGGCCTTCTATACTCTCGCCAAAGCCGGCGCGGCTTCCAACATCACCCTCCTCTCGGGGGGGATCTATCAAGCGCTCGTGACTACTGTCGCCGGCCTGATTGTCGGTATCATCGCCCTCTTCGCCTACAACTATCTTGTGGCCCGCATCAATCGCGTGATGAACCGCATGGAAGCCTCTTCGATTGAATTTATGGATCTTCTCAACGAACCCGCCTGACCCTGTCGGATCAGACACGGTTTAAAAAAATCATTCAGTTTCACCGAAACTCCCGCATATGGCTTTAAAAAGGCAGTTTCCGACCCTGGAGACATTCTCGATGTCGTCGATGACCGACGTGATCTTCCTCCTGCTGATCTTCTTCATGGTGACTTCGACACTTATATTCCCGACAGCTATCGATGTCACCCTCCCGCAAAGCGGAGAGCAGACCTCGCTTAAGCCGACCACCGAAGTATATATTGATTCGCTACGCAATCTCTATCTTGTGGAAGATCGCAACGATACACTCGGCGTCAACAACATACCGCGTCAGCTGACCGCCGAGGAACTCCCGGCACGCCTCGCCGCCATCCAGCAGGTTGATTCGCTGCGCCCGGTGGCTCTCTATGCCGATGAGCGTGTGCCCTACGGATATGTGGTCGACGTGCTCGACATGGCGGCGCGCAGCAAACTGCGCCTCGTGCTGGCCACAAAGGCCCGCTCCGTTCCCCAGCAATAGCCCCAACTCTCCCCACAGCCATCGCGGCCATCATCCTCATGCCTCCATGCCCGCGGATGATGACGGCGCAATCCTCTAACCGCGCAATGACACAAAAAACTACCCACGACATAAAGTCGGCGGATCGCAGAGCCGATTCCGGAGATGCCGCATCTCGCCGCGTGCGAATGATCGCGACGGGAGTGACCATCCTCTTCGCCCTCCTGCTCTTCGTCATGCTCTATTGGGGCGAAATCGGGTTCTCACGCGCCGAAATGGCGGCTGCGGCGACTCCGGAAATCGCCGCCGAGGAGGAGCTCTTTATCGAGCCGGAGCTGGTGGATGTCGGCGAGCCTTCGTCGCCCACCGAGCGCGAAGCCGCCCCCGAAGCCCTCGGAGAGCCCGACCCGAAGCCTCAGCCCGAGGAGGTCAGAATCCCCGAAGTCAAGGGGGAATCGCAAGTCAAGACCCCGCCGACAGAGAAGCTCGTCACTCAGAAAGACCCTTCGCCGGTGAAGGCCACCGAGCCATCCTCGAAGCAGACCGCCAAGGTCAGCGATCCGACAGCCGCCGCTTTCTCTCCAAACAATGGCAAGCAGAGCGGCAAAAGCGGATCGGCAGGAGCGGGCGGAACATCCACCGGCACAAAAGGCACAGCCAACGGATGGACATTCCGCGGATGCCCGGCTCCCAATGTCAAACTTTCCAATAAAGTGACCGTCACAGTGCGCGTCACTGTCGACGAAAAGGGGAAAGTGAAGTCGGCCAAGGCCTCCGGAGCTACCCCTGAAATCAACGCCGCATGCGAACGCGCGGCGCGTCAGGCGAGCTGGGAGCCCTCGGATCCCTCCAACCGTCGCACAGCAACAGGAACAATCACATTCACAATCCAACCCAAATAACTTAGTTTTTTATCATGCCAAAGTTCTCGGAATCGCGAATCAGCATGTTTCACGGCATTCTGCTGATCGCACTCTTTTCGTGCGCCGCTTTCTATATCGGTGAGGCGCAGTTCTTCAAAAACCTTTCATTTAGCCCGATGATCATCGGTATCATCCTGGGTATGCTCTATGCCAATTCTCTGCGCAACAATCTTCCCGAAACGTGGGTTCCCGGCATACAGTTCTGTTCGAAGAAGATTCTTCGACTGGGCATTATCCTCTATGGCTTCCGACTGACATTTCAAGACATAGTTAATGTCGGTGTGGCCGGAATCGTAATCGACGTCATTATCGTGACAGTCACCATCTTGGGCGGTGTATTCATCGGCCGAATGCTTAAAATGGACCGTGAGACGGCGTTGCTGACCTCCGTCGGCAGCGGCATCTGCGGCGCGGCAGCCGTGCTTGGCGCCGAGTCTACGATCCGCACTCAGCCTTATAAGACGGCTGTGGCCGTGGCTACAGTCGTTATCTTCGGCACAATCTCGATGTTTCTCTATCCCGTAGCCTATCGCACCGGTATCCTCGATCTGACACCCGAGCAGATGGGTATCTTCAGCGGTTCGACCCTCCATGAGGTGGCTCACGCCGTAGGCGCAGGCAACGCGATGGGCGAGGATATCTCGAAGGTGACGGTCATCGTGAAGATGATCCGCGTCATGATGCTCGTGCCCGTGCTTCTGATCCTCGCCGTGTGGGCGGCTCGTAACATGTCGAAGTCCGGGAGCGATGCGAAAGGTGGTAAGGGCAAGATCAGCATCCCCTGGTTTGCTGTGGGCTTCCTTGTAGTGATCGGCTTCAATTCGTTTGATCTTCTGCCTCACGTAGTGGTCGACGGCATCAACTACATCGACACCTTCCTTCTGACCATGGCCATGGCAGCCTTAGGCGCCGAGACAAGCATCGACAAATTCAAGAAAGCCGGTGCGAAGCCCTTCATCCTGGCCTTCACTCTCGACATCTGGTTGATCTTCGGCGGCTACATCCTCGCCAAATATCTCAGCCCCCTGATGCTCTGATCCGACGCATCGCATAGAATCAAGACAACAAGAAGTCGCCCAAACGGACTATGAATACCGTGTTGGCGCCTTCTCGTTATTTCGTATTGTGATTATAGCTTTTATTCGATGATGGCGGTGTCGTCGGGGAGGCCGCGCGTGAAGCGTTCGAAGCCGAAGGGATCGTAGACGGTGGTCTCCAGTATCCAGGGGTAGCGGTCGCGATCGGCGCCTTTGTTTTCGGTGATAAGAGCCGCTTCCGAATTGCGCGATTCGGGGAATTCGTCATAGAGGAGCGAGAGGGCGAAGTGGTTGAGCTTGGCCTTGCGCTGCTCACCGCGGAATTTATCCGATTGCATGGAGCCGAAAATGTCGACAGGGAGCGACTTGTGCTTGCGCTCGAACTCCCAGTTGGAAGGCAACACTTCGATACGCTCTATTCGTGCGATCCGGAGGAGACGCATCTGCTTCATCGCGACGTCGTAGGCCTGCAACGCCGTATTGTCGAGCAGGAGCGCGTGAGGCTCGATTCTAAGAGTGGTCAGGCCTGAGCGCGAGTGATAATCGTGAATGCGCAGTTGCTTTTTATTGTCGATGGCGCTGAGGATAGAGGCTGTCTTCGACTCATTGGCATCCAGCGCACCGATCTTGGCCAGACGCACATTGCGGATTCCGGCTGTGTCGAGCGGCTGGGAAGTGCCGGTTGTGCGGTAATACACATTTTTCTGGCCTGACGGAACAAATTCCTTGCGTATTCTGACCACATCATAAGGATAGGCATTCGTCTTGATGCGGATGATATAAAGGTTCTCTCGCGACTCTTCGATATTGACCTTGATGTTTTGGGCCGTAATTGCCGATCCGCTCGAGAGATTGTCGTTGCTGACAAACGCACGGTCGATGATATTGCGCAGATAGATGCGCAGACGATCAATATTCGGCTCGGCTATAAGCCGGGCGTTGAAGAGATAGTCGATGTCGCTGCGCACCCCGACGGCATACCCTTCATCGTTGACTCCCAGCAGCAGGTCGCCGCCGGAAGGGGAGTTGAGGAACGCGCAGATTGTCTTGAGAATGACAAAATTCTGAAAGCGGATATCTTCGTCTTCCGAGCCGCTCTGGCGATTGAGCGGCGGACGGCAACATGACACCTTGAATTCCATCGTGTCGTTTTCGAATCCATAGAACTTATAGTCGGTGCAGGTGTCGCGGAAAAGGTCGACCACATGCAACTTAGTGGCGATCGTCTTTTTGATGCGTGAGATTTCTGCCCCCTCGATCTTGCCGCGCAGAGTGTTGGAAGCCTCTACGAGCTGTTCGATCATACGCGTCTGGTCGCCGCGCAGACTGTCGGCCGTGCGGATGGAGTGATGCTCGTCCTTATATTTTCTTAATATACCGATGACATGCGCTTCATGAATCGAACGCTGATAAGTCTTGATCTCGGGAGCGACATCGAATTTCAGAGCCGCCGGGTTTTCGCCGGTAGAGAAAGCTGCCAAAGCGGCCTGATAGCCGATTTCGCGTCGGGCGATCATGACATCAGTCGGGCAGTTGGCGCATTCGAATGCGGCTGCAGCCGCGATGATGCATCCAAGTCGGTCGGGTGACGATTGCTCGGTGTCTTTGTTGGCGTAATTCAGCAGAAGCATACCCAACGTGCTGACCATGATCCGCTCGGCCAGGAGATCGTCGGCCAACTCATCCTCTTCCGAATCATCGGAATAATTTGACTTAAGGAAGGCCAGAAGAGATTGGGCGAGATTGTCTTTGGCCTCCTGGCGGAAGGCATATGGGTCGATGATATCCGGAAAGGATTGCTCTGAAGCCGGGAGGGGCTCGCCGTTGCATACGATGTTGCCGCTGCGGTCTTTACGGGCTTCGAGGAGCTTGACGCCGATGCAAGCGCCGGGTCGGCGGAAGGCGTCAATGTCGTGCTCGTCGGAATCGGGGATGTTGACCACAAGTCCGCATTCGGTTTGCCATCTTGAGCCGGTTGCGAAGTCGCTTTCGAATACCGCCTTCATGCTCTCGGAATTGGCAATGACATCAATCTTGAAATCCTCTTCCTCGCTTTCATCGATCTCGAAAGTGAATTCCGGGCCGTCGATGAATTTTGCCGGCAGAATATCGCCCTTTTTCAGAAATCTCTGGAGCGATGCGCGCGACACTCCGAGGTTGTTGGGATCATGAAGAAGTATCTTTCCCGATAGTTTTTCATATTCGGGATCGACCGATTCGCATTGCACCAGTCGCCCCGATACATACGTGATTTTGACATCGAGGCTGTCGTCGGTGTTGTAATGACGTTTTGTCTGCACTCGCGAGGGCTTGACATTGCGTTGGTCGCGCATCAACGAAGGCCACCAGTCAAACATATCATCTATATTCTGCTTCGTCAATCGAGAGGAATTGATATCTGATATTTTAATGAGGGGGGTGACTTCGAGTATTTTGCGTCGCTTCTTGACCGTCAGCTGGCAATCGTCGTGGTTCATAGGAGTGAAATCGATTCCATCGGGAGAGAAAATAAATGTTCCGGCTCCTTCGAAATATGCATTTGAAGATTTCTGAGTGCGATCCCAGCCGAGGAATGCCAGGCGAGTGCAGATGACACTCTCGGAGAACGTCGAGGCGTCAAGATCGCTGAGATAAAACGGAGTGTCGACAAGTTCAATCTTTCGAGCGCAGTTGATCAAAGCTATCGTATAAGCCCGCATATGGTCGGAAGAGACGTTGGAAGTCTGCAGCAAGACGCGAATCAGTCCGGCGATTAGATCATGGGGCGTTACATTGCGTTTGAATTCAGTGAATATGGCAGTGGCTATGATTCTTATCGCCTTGGAGTTAGGCATATTCCAATCGGGGGTCAGTTCGAATGAAGTCTCCATGGATTTTTCAAGCAATTCGCGTGCCACGTCCGAGAGATGGTCGGCGGTTCGCATGAAATCGGAATAGGCCGGTTCGGACGGGGCGACATGATAAGCTGCTACATATTTCAATAGCTCTTCAAAATTTTCAATGACATAGGCCGATGTTATTCTCAGCCAAAATGCAGGTTGGGTCATGGGTTATACTATTTTTAATAAATTAATTCATTCAAAGATAAAAATAAAAAACAATGCTGGCAAGTGTCGGGTTGAAAATATGACGAATTGACGTGTCATAAGGGATCTAAAGCATCGATAATGCATTCATAGAGGGGCAATGATGTGTCAAAGATACGTTCATAAGGTGTCTGTGATGCGTCTGTTGTCATCGTCGCCTATATACCCGACCGATTCCCTGTGGGGAAGATTTGAACCATAGAGCGTGGCGGCGCGTTAGGATTGTAGACATCGGCGGCGCGTTTTTTAGAGAATGTTTGGATTTATCGACAAGCGAGCCGCGATGTAATCATCATTATAACCATCATTGCTAACACACACAGAATTATGAAGAAGTACAGATGCGAAGTTTGCGACTGGGTCTACGACCCGGCTGTCGGCGATCCGGAAGGCGGCATTGCTGCCGGCACAGCGTTTGAAGATATCCCTGACGACTGGGTATGCCCGGTGTGCGGAGTGGGAAAGGATCAATTTGTGGAGGAACCGGATTGATCGGTTTGCCCCGGAATCATGTATATACAGTATATCCCCATGGAAGATGACTATGCCATCTGCCATGGGGTATATTTTTTAAGCGATCGTATTTCCGGAGCTTTTGCCGCGTCGGAATTAGTTGGCGGGTGCTGCCGCGGG
>CAMWNT010000045.1 GCA_947175695.1 uncultured Porphyromonadaceae bacterium | reverse complement strand
AAACACGAAAGTAGGAGATAAACACCTGCAATTAGTGTTTACCTCCTACTCGATTCTTGCGTAATGCGGATTGACAGTCACCTCAACAGCGCGCAATAATCGGGTGTGATTACTGATGAATGGCATTTGTCAGCAATGCAAACCGTCAAATCCATAAACTCCGATGCAATAGAATCGCCGACATAAACCTTGTTAAATATAATTTAGTTATTTAAATAAGACACACTATAGACGCTATGAATGAAAAACACATTTCCAGAGTATCGGAATCGAAATTTGAAGGATGCGGAATCCGGAGAGCTTTGCTTGCCGCGTCGTTGACGATCGCTGTGTCGACAGCGATCGCCTCGCCTGCGACCGTAGAACTTCGGGCCGATTCCCTCCCGGCCTCCTATGGATTCAGCTATTTTTCAGATTCCCCTCTTCCCGACAGCGAAAAATGGTGGGAGACATTTAACGATCCGAATCTCACACGACTCATGAGCCTTGCTGCGGTCAACAACTACGATATAAAAGCCATGCTTAAGCGTATCGAAGCCGCGCGGCAGGTGGTGCGTCAGGCCAAATCGGGTTATTATCCCACGATAGGTCTCTCGGCCGGCTACGACGTATCCCGAGCCTCGGGCCGCGAGGCAAAACCCTACGACAACGAGTCGGCCATATCGTTCTTTACCGTCGGAGCCACAATGAGCTGGGAAGTGGATGTGTTCGGTCGGGTCTCGGCAAAAGTAAAGGCCGACAAGGCCGCTGTCGAGGCGTCGCAATGCGAATTTGCCGGCATGCAGCTCTCGCTGGCGGCTCAGGTCGGGTCGTATTATTCGGCCTTGAGAATGTATGAAGAAGAGCTTAAAGTGGCCCGTACGCATCTCAAGACCCAACAAGAGATTCTCGCTATTGCCGAAGCGCGTTATAAAGCGGGTCTGGTCAGCAAACTTGATGTTGTGCAGGCTCAGAACGTAGTCAGCACGACCGAGTTGATGATTCCGGAATATGAGTCGGAAGTGGCGACTTCGAGAGTGGCGCTTGCGACTCTCTGCGGAGTGACATATCAGGATATCGCCGCCATCACCGATAATGACACGCGTCCGCAGCTTGTGCCCCCGTCAGGGATAGGCATTCCGGCCGATCTGATTCGTCGCCGCCCCGACATAGCGCAGGCCGAAAAAGATATCGAGCAGCTTGCAGCTCAACTTGGAGTGGCCAAAAAGGAATATCTCCCCTCGCTGACGCTCAACGCGACTATAGGCACATCGGCTCACGACATATCGGATCTTTTTGGCAAAAACTCGATGTCGTTTGAAGTGGCGCCGACGCTCTCATGGACTCTCTTCGACGGATTCGCCCGCAGCGCGGCTGTCGCCGAAGCCAAAGCTCAGATGGAAGCTGAAATCGATGATTACAACATGACTATCGCAACGGCCATACAGGAAGTTGAAAACGCAATGGCAAAATATGAGGCCTCGAAGCGTCAGCTTGCACTCTACGACGATGTGATGACCAACAGTAAAGAACTCGTCGATCTCGCGCTCGAACGCTATCGCAGCGGTCTGTCGTCGTTTACGGATGTGGCAGGCGCGCAAGTGACCTATCTGACAAATCAGACCAACTACGAAGTGTCGCGGGCCAACTGCTTTGTCAGCCTGATAAATCTATACAAGGCTTTGGGCGGCGGCTTCAGATATTGAATGCCCCTCCGATACAGGAATCGGGAATCACTCGAAAAGTTCTTTGAGAGACTGCAAGTCGGAAAGACTCGCCAACCACCGCTCTACCAATATAAATCACACCATCCAATATGAAAAGCACATATACAAAATCAGATATCAGACGTGTAATTTGTCTGAATCCGCAGTCTCCGGTTGTTTCGGAGAGGCATATTGACGCTTCGTGTAGCCGGATCGTCAGGCTCAGGACTCAAGACTCTTCGACAGCGGGATTTTCCCGCTGGAGGAAATGGGTGCTGTTGATATGGATCTGCGGCATAGCCGCGGCGCTCCTGGCCGGCTGCCGGAAATCCGAAAAGGAGGATTCCTCATCGGCCAAGAATATAGAAGTCTCGACTCCGCTCGTAGATTCTGTGACACTTTACGATGAATATCCCGCCACTCTATTGTCGGACTCGGAATCATCTGTGGTGGCCAAAGTGAGCGGCACGATTTTGTCAAAGCATTTCAAAGCCGGACAATATGTGAAGAAAGGTCAGCTCCTTTATGTCATAGAATCCACACCCTATTCAGCGGCCGTCAATCAGGCGCGAGCTGAGGTGGAATCGGCCAAAAGCAAGCTTGACTATGTCAACACTAATCTCAAAGCTCTTCAAGAGGCATATGCCGCCAATGCTGTGTCGGAAATGGAAGTGCAGGAGGCCCGCAGTTCTCGCGATCAGGCTATAGCTTCGCTCAATTCCGCGCAGGCTGCCTTGGAGGTCCAATCGCTTAAGCTCGGATATTGCCGCATCACAGCGCCAATTTCTGGCAAGATCAGCTCATCGCTTCTTGATGTCGGCGAATATGTGGCCGGCGAGGGCTCTCCTGTGCAATTATGCCGGATCTATAACGACGACGACCTTCTCGTGGATTTTTCCATTCCTGAAGCAGTCTATTCCAAAATCAGCTCCGAGGGAGGGCTCGCTCGTGAAGCGTTCCGCCATGTGCCGGTGATTATCTCCGCCAGCCCGTCGGACGATGCGACTCCTGCCAATGTCTTTACGGGCGAGCTGATGTATGAGGCGCCCAATGTCACTCCGACATCGGGAAGCATCAATCTCAGGGTCCACATAAAGAATCCGACCACCTATCTGCGCTCCGGAATGTATGCCAAGGTGAAACTCCCGGTCAGCACGGTGAGCGACGCATTGCTTGTGCGCGACGCATCGATATCGACAGATCAGCGAGGATCATATCTTTATACGATTGACAGCAAAAATGAAGTGGCCCACACTCCTATCGTGACCGGCGGACTCTACAACGACTCTCTCCGGCTTGTCAAAAGCGGAATCAGCCGCGACACGCGCTATGTCACGCGAGCCATGATCAACGTGCGCACCGGCGAGAAAGTAAATCCCGTCAATGTCTCACCCCGATAAACGCAGTCGCCTATGTTCTCAAAATTTTTCATTGATCGTCCGATATTCGCCACTGTTTTGGCGATATTGATGATAGTGGCCGGAGCGATGACTGTGTCGACCCTCCCGATCGCACAATACCCCGACATCACTCCCCCGACAGTCATGGTCAGCGCGAGTTATCCCGGCGCCGACGCAAAGACTGTGGCTGAAAATGTCGGAGTGCCGATCGAGCAGCAGGTCAATGGCATCGATGGCATGCTCTATATGAGCAGCACTTCTTCCGACGGCAGCTATGGACTCACGATCACCTTTGCGGATGGCACAGATCTTGATGATGCGGCCGTGGAGGTGCAGAACCGTATTTCCGAGGTGGACGCCACATTGCCTACCGCAGTGAAGGAGCAAGGGGTCAGCGTTTCGAAGAACTCATCTAATCAGGTGCTCTTTGTCGCACTTCAGAGCGACGACAAAGAGAATATGGACGCGCTATATCTGACCAACTATGCTCAGCTCAATATAATCGATCCGCTGACGCGTGTCGACGGCGTCGGCGGAGTGTCGGCATTCGGCGGTGGCGAATACAGTATGCGCATATGGCTTGATCCAGACCTTATGGCGGCGCGTGGACTGACGCCATCGGATGTGGCGTCGGCCGTCGAGGTTCAGAATATGGAGGTCTCGGCCGGTGATGTCGGCGATCCTGTCTATGGCAAATCCGAATTCCAATATACTCTTGTCAGCCATGGCCGCCTCTCGACGGCGGAAGAATTTGGCGACATTGTTGTGCGTGATGATGCCGATGGCATTGTCAGGCTTAAAGATATAGCTAAGGTGGATCTCGGCAGTGAGAGTTATGATGAAGTGGCGGCGGTCAACAACGAGCAGACCTGCCTGATCGCGGTCGAGCAGCTTCCCGGCGCCAACGCGCTTGATGTGGCCGATGGCGCACTGAAGGAACTCGACCGTCTGAGCCGATATTTCCCTGAAGGGATGAGCTACCGCGTTGTGCAGAATTCTACGGATTTTGTCAGAGAGTCGCTTCATGAAGTGATTTCGACATTCATTATCACATCGCTGATTGTGATGGCGGTCATCATCCTTTTCCTTCAAGACTGGAGGGCTGTCATCATTCCCATGATCACAATCCCTGTGTCGCTGATCGCGACATTCGCCGTGATGAAGCTGATCGGCTTCTCGCTCAATACGCTGACTCTCTTCGGCCTTGTGCTTGCGATAGCGATTGTGGTCGACGACGCTATTGTCGTGGTTGAAGATTGCGCGCGACTGGTCGATAAAGGAGTGCTGACACCGCGACAATCGGCAGTGAAGGCGATGAAAGAGCTGACGGGCCCTGTTGTCGGCGAGGTGCTTGTGCTGATGTCGGTGTTTATTCCGACAGCGTTCATATCCGGTATCACGGGGTCGCTCTATAAGCAGTTTGCGTTGACAATTGCCGTCTCGACGGCATTTTCCGGGTTTAACGCACTGACACTGACGCCGGCTCTATGCGCGCTTTTCCTGACCCCGCGCAAGCCGGCGAAGTTCTTCCTCTTCAAATGGTTCAACAAAGGGTGGAGCGCAGTGTCGGCCTTATACGACAAGATTATTTCGCGGATGCTTGCACATCCCCGGATTTTCATGTTGATCTTCGGAGTGCTCGCAGGCTTCGGAATCTGGGGCTATACGTCGTGGCCCTCAAGCTACATTCCTTCCGAGGATATGGGATATTTCATGACGAGTGTCATGCTTCCGGAAGAGGCTTCGCTTGCCCGCACGAATGCTGTGGTTGATTCTCTATCGGCGCGGATTTTGAGAGAAGTGCCGGGAGTGAAGGATGTGATGCAGATATCCGGCTTCTCGTTTATCGCCGGAGGCGCGGGGTCGAATGAAGGTGTGCTGATGGTAGAGCTTCTCCCCTGGAGCAAGCGCGGAAGCAAGGAGAGTGTCGACAAGCTTATGGAAGCAACCGACGCTCTCGGCGCCCGCGACTTCCCGGAGGCTGAGATATATTCCGTCAATCCTCCTGCAATCCCCGGACTTGGAATTTCGGGAGGCTTGCAGATGCAGCTGCTTGATATCAATGATCTCGGGCCGGAGGAGATGAAGAAGGCTCTTGACGCTGTCACTGTCGCAGCCCGGGCCGACAAACGCATAGCCTCTGTGACATCGATGTATCAGGGTGAAGTGCCGCAATATGAACTTAAAGTGGATCGCGACCGTGTCGCCGAACTCGGGATCAATCTTGACGATGTCTATTCAACGATCTCTTCATATCTGGGAAGCACGTATGTCGATGATTTCATCAAGTCGGGTCGATCGTTTGAGGTGTTGCTTAAAGGCAATGCCGCTGCCGGCCGGAATATAGAAAGCATCCGCAGCATCCATGTCAAGAACTCGGCAGGCGAGATGGTGCCTCTTGAAGTGTTCACGGAGATTCTGCCGGTCATGGGTCAGAGTCAGGTGAGCCGTTACAATATGTATAACACCGCTTCGCTGACAGCCAACGCGGCCCATGGAGTAAGTTCGGCCGAGGCGATCGCGGCTATGGAAGAGATTGTCGACAAAGCAGTCGGCAAGAATTATTCCTATGCCTGGACAGGTGAGGCCTACGAGGAGACACAGTCTGACACGACGATCAGTTTCGTGTTTGTCTTTGCCGTGATCATGACTTTGCTTGTGCTTGCGGCGCAATATGAGAACTGGACAGATCCTGTGGCCGTCATACTCAGCATGCCCATAGCAATCATGGGCACAGTGTTGGGATGCATCTTCATGAGCCAAAGCATAAGTATCTATACTCAGATCGGCCTTATCCTGCTTTTGGGAATGTCGGCCAAAAACGCAATTCTAATTGTGGAATATGCAATGGATTTCCGCAAGGCCGGAGTGCCTATAGCCAAGGCGGCTCATGATGCGGGAGTGATCCGTCTGCGCCCGATCATGATGACTGCGTGTGCATTTGTGTTTGGAGTACTTCCTATGATGTTTGCCACAGGCGCAGGCGCCAACAGCCGTAAGGATATAGGCACGGCCGTAGTGTTCGGAATGGCCTTGAACGCTGTGATCGGCACAACGTTTGTGCCGGTGTTCTGGATGCTGCTTCAGAAATTCAATGAGAAATATCTGTCGCGTCTGATTCCGGGCAAGAAACTCAACAGTAGAGTGTCGGCCACTCCGGCGGCCGATGCCGAGGGAGCCGCTTCGATCTGATCCGCGACTGCAAAACGGCTGCAATGTACGAACGAAAATTCCCCGAAAATCTTCTTTGAGTGAATGGAAGTTAAACTCAACACGTTTCTTAAATCTCTCGGATATGAACACAAAGATTCTTGTAGTGGATGATGAGGAGATTCTATGCGAGGCTCTGGGCTTCAATCTTGAGATGGAGGGTTATGATGTTGTCGCGGTCAATAGCGCCGAGGAGGCCTTGACCCTTGATCTACCCTCTTTCGATCTGATCATTCTGGATGTCATGATGGGAGAGATTTCAGGATTCCAGTTTGCGAGAATACTGAAGTCGAATCCGGCAACATCTTCCATACCGCTGATCTTTTGCACGGCGCGTGATTCGGAAGATGATCTTGTGGCCGGGCTGGATATGGGAGCCGATGACTATATCACGAAGCCCTATTCCCTTCGGACATTGCTCGCGAGAGTGCGCACCGCGTTGCGGAAGCGTCGGCTCCCTCAGAGCGAATCCACGGCACACACCTCGGAGACATTCACTTTTGAAGGGCTGACTGTCATAGGCGCATCGAAGGAATGTATTGTCGATGGTGTCGATGTTCGTCTTCCGCGCAAAGAGTTCGAGATTTTGCGGTTGCTCATGTCGAAAATCGGTCATGTGTTCAGTCGGGAGCAGATCATCAGCCATGTCTGGCCTGATGAAGTGGTGGTGCTCGACCGTGTGGTGGATGTCAACATCACTCGCATCCGCAAAAAGATCGGGCGCTATGGAAGCCATATAGTGACCCGATCAGGATATGGCTACGGATTCATGGCGTGACGGGTCTATCGCTCGGCGGCCTTGATTCAGGCTATAGTAATAGTGTCACTATGAAATATTATTGAATTATGGGATATTCGCGACGATTGTTTCTTTGGCTTGTGGCCTATTCGCTGTTGCTGGTCGGTCTTGTTGTGGTTTTTCAATATAATCGAGAAAAGCAGATCAAGGCTGAAGAACTCAATGCGCGCCTTCAGATGGTCAATTCATGGATCATCACCCGACTCGGCGAGGGGATCCAACCGGCCGATATCCTGGCTGAGGCGTCATCCGACAGGGCATGCGGAATTTTCCCGGATTTTCGAAACATGCGTCTGAGTGTGCTTGACAATCGAGGCGACATTATCTACGACAACTCAGCGGGAGTGCTTTCGGAAAATCATCTCGACCGTAATGAAGTGGCCGGAGCTTTGGCTTTGGGCGAGGGCTTCACCACGCGCCGTCACAGCGAAACGACCGGTGACACATACTTTTACTCGGCGACGCTCGCGCCCGACGGTAGGATCGTGCGTACGGCTGTGCCCTATTCAATGTCGCTGAGTCAGCTGTTGAGCGCCGACTATGGATTTCTCTGGACTCTTGGAGCCATCACTCTCGTGATGTGCGGCATTGGGTATGTGGCCACACTGCGACTCGGAAGAAACATCTCTCGGCTGAGTGAATTCGCCGCTGCCGCCGAGCGTGGCGATCCTATCGCAGGCTGTGAGCCATTCCCTCACGACGAGCTGGGCGATATATCAAGCCATATCGTCAGACTATATATCAGATTGCAGAAAGCACTTGCCGACCGCGATCGCGAACATGCCTCGGCACTTCGCGAACAGCATGAAAAACAATTGATCAAGCGCGAATTGACCAATAATATCAATCATGAATTGAAGACACCTGTCGCATCTATCCGGATATGTCTGGAGACAATTCTGCATCATCCGGAACTTGATCATAAGTCGCGCGATAAATTTCTTGAGCGATCCATGGCGAATTGTCTGCGCTTGCAGCGTCTGCTTTCCGATGTCGCATCGCTGACGCGACTTGAAGATGGATCGGCGAATATTCATTTTGAGCGAGTCGATCTTTCGGAGATCATATATGAAGTGGTGGATGAATTGAGTCCGCGTGCCGGCAGCATCGGGATGCGGATTGATGTTAAAATCCCTCCACATCTTTATCTCGAGGCCAATCGCAATCTGATGGAATCCGTGTTTCACAATCTGATTGACAATGCGATGAATTATAGCGGAGGCTCAAAGATTACGATCCGATCCCATTCCGAGTCATGCCGCCGGATCACACTTACGTTGGCCGACGACGGATGCGGAGTGGCAGAAGAGCATCTTCCCCGTCTTTTCGAGCGATTCTACCGAGTCGACAAAGGCCGCTCGCGTTCGCTCGGCGGCACAGGTCTCGGGCTGGCTATAGTGCGGAATGCTCTGGCTCTCCACGGAGGCTCGATCACAGTCGGCAATCTGCGCCACGGAGGATTGATATTCATAATCTCGATCCCGACCGAAAAAACAATGCCTCCCGCCTCAGGTTGAAATTTCGTTTCATGATAAATTCATGGATTTGAAATAAAATTGAAATGTTTTAAGGCTTAATTTGCCACAAATTTAATTGACACTATATGGAAATATTATTTCTGGGTATTATTGTCTTTCTCTTCCTGCTGGCTGTGTTTGATCTGTCGGTGGGTGTGAGCAATGACGCCGTCAACTTCCTGAATTCGGCAATCGGATCGGGAGCGGCAACTTTCAAGAGAGTATTGATTGTGGCTTCGATCGGAGTGTTCATCGGAGCCGCCATGAGCAACGGAATGATGGAAATCGCGCGTCACGGCATTTTCAGGCCTGAACATTTCTCATTCTATGAACTTGTGTGTATTTTCATGGCGGTCATGGTGACCGACATTATCCTGCTCGATGTGTTCAACTCTTTGGGGATGCCGACATCGACCACAGTTTCGATGGTGTTTGAGTTGCTTGGCGCCACATTCGTAGTGGCTATCATCAAGATGGCCGGCGGTGCGGATCTCGGTCTGAGCCAGTTGCTCAACACTGAAAAAGCCTTGTCGGTCATTCTGGGTATATTCCTCTCAGTGGCGATAGCTTTCGTGTTCGGAACAATAGTGCAGTTTCTGTCGCGAATGATATTCTCATTCAACTATCGAAGCCATCTTAAATGGAAGATCGGAATTTTCGGCGGCATCTGCGCCACAGCTATCATCTACTTCCTTGTGCTTAAGGGCGCAAAAGATCTTTCCTTCATGACTCCGGAAGTCAAGGGCTGGATCAAAAGCCATATGCTCATGCTTCTCGGTATCTCGTTTGTCGGTTTCACCTGCTTGATGCAGCTTCTGCATGTGCTCAAGGTGAATGTATTGAAGGTGATTGTGCTTATGGGCACATTTGCGCTTGCGATGGCATTTGCCGGCAATGACCTTGTCAACTTCATCGGCGTTCCTCTCAGCGGCCTCGCATCCTTCCGGGATTATATAGCCAATGGCGGCGGCGATCCGCATTCGTTCATGATGGGGTCGCTCAACGGCCCTGCCTCTACCCCGATCTATTTTCTTATCGGAGCCGGCGTGATCATGGTCGTGTCGCTTGCCACATCAAAAAAGGCGCGCAATGTGACGCGCACAGAGATAGGCCTGAGCTCTCAGCATGCGGGCGAAGAAATGTTTGGATCGTCGCGTATAGCGCGCCGCCTCGTGCGCTGGGCGCTCTCATTCGCTCAGTGGCTCCATCGTGCGACTCCCCGCAAGGTGCGCATGTGGCTCGATCGCCGCTTTGATCTCGATCAGAGTATTATTGAAGACGGCGCATCGTTCGACCTTGTGCGTGGATCGGTCAATCTCGTACTTGCCGGCGCGCTCATCGCGCTCGGCACATCGCTCAAGCTTCCGCTTTCCACAACGTTTGTCACCTTCATGGTTGCTATGGGTACATCACTCGCCGACCGCGCCTGGGGCCGTGAAAGCGCCGTATTCCGCATTACGGGTGTCATCTCCGTCATCGGCGGCTGGTTCGTGACAGCCGGAGTGGCCTTTATCGCAGCCGGCATCATTGTGGCGATCATGCATTTCGGCGGATATGTAGTCATGCTCGCTATTGCTGTGGCCACAATAATATTCATCATCAAGAGTAATCGCCGATTCAAGAAGTCGAAAGAAGAAAATCCCGGCGATGTTCTTTTCCAGACAATCATCTCCACCGAAGAGCCCGAGGAGGCATGGGACCTTCTTCTCGAATATATGACACGTGAGCAGGAGCGCTATCTTGGCTTCGTCAGAACTACCTACAGCGCCGAAGTCGACGCATTCATCGGCGACCGTCCCGGCCGTTTGCGCAAGACCAACTCCGCCACTCAGCGCGAGAAAGCAATGCTCAAAAATGTGCGCCGAAAAGAGACTCTCTGCCTGAGCAAGGTGGGCCGCGAGAAGGCCATGGAGAAAAATGCCTGGTTCTATCTTGCCAACAACTGCTGCATGGGAATGCTCTATAATCTGCGTCGCATCAACGAGATCTGTCTGGAGCATGTCGACAATAACTTCCGCCCCCTGCCTCAGTCAAAAGTCGAAGAATGTGCCGGAGTGCGCGATAAGGTTGATTCGTTGCTTGTCGAAGCTATCCGGGTAGTGACAGAGGCCGACATCGACGGAGTTCGCCGTCTGCGCCATCGTTGTGAAGAAGTCAAGGGAAGCATCTCCGAGACCTACCACACGCTTCACGCCACACTCCATGAAGCCGATCAAAGCTCGATCACAGTGCTCTACGTCTATCTTAATCTCCTTCAGGAGAGTCGCGAGTTGACCTCGGTATTGCGAAAATACCTGAGAGCCTATGCCAAACTTCACGACACCGACTTCCGAGGCTGAAGGAAAGCCTTCGAAGATAAACACAAAAAAGATCCCGGCAATCTCGATTGCCGGGATCTTTTTATTTGGATTGAATTATGCTTTGCGAGGATTAGATCCAGCGTACATAAGCGAAGTCCATGCGGTGGGGAAGGTCAACGTTCTTCGGATACATGCGGAGAGCGTAGCGGAACATGCCTGCTTCCTTGATCTTCATCTTCAGAGAGTAAGTGAAGATATCACCCTCCTTGTTGACG
Organism: uncultured Porphyromonadaceae bacterium; assembly: GCA_947175695.1. Lineage (GTDB taxonomy): Bacteria > Bacteroidota > Bacteroidia > Bacteroidales > Muribaculaceae > Lepagella. Next base: position 6,283 of record CAMWNT010000045.1, on the reverse strand, counting down.
ATCTTCAGATCCTGAGTGCCGTCGAATGTGCTTTCGCCGTCGTGTTCGCGATAGTAGACGAGCTCTACGCCGATAGCGTCACGCAGACCCTTGGTGTCGATTTTGCAGCTGACTTCCAGATCGCCGCCGGTAGAGAGGGCGTTGCTGATAGCGTCGTTATAGTTGACGTCGAGCACCTGCACATCGTGCCAGCGAGAAGCCACCTGCTCCTTCCATGCTACGATCTCGCGAGCCTTGGAGAAGTCGTGGGCGGCGAGCTTGGAGGCGCGCTTTGCTTCGGGCTTGTAGAAGCGTGCGATGTAATCGTCGAGCTGGCGCTTCATTGTGAAGTGAGGCGCGATGTGGCCGATCGAACGCTTGATATACTGGATCCACTCGGGGCTGAAGCCTTTGTAGTTCTTGTTGAAGTAGAGCGGGATGATCTCGTTTTCGAGCATCGAATAGATTGTGGCTGCGTCGAGCTGATCCTGCTGAGAGTTGTCGGCATAAGTGATGCGGTCGGTCAGAGCCCAACCGGCCTTCTCGTCCATGCGATAGCCTTCATACCACCATCCGTCGAGCACAGAGAAGTTGAGCACGCCGTTCATCTCGGCCTTTTCGCCGGATGTGCCGGATGCCTCGAGGGGACGTGTCGGAGTGTTGAGCCAGATGTCGACGCCGGTCACAAGACGCTTGGCGACGATCATGTTGTAGTCTTCAAGGAAGATGATCTTGCCCTGGAACTGCGGCATCTTCGAGATCTCAACGATGCGCTGGATCAGACCCTGGCCTGCGCCATCAGCGGGGTGAGCCTTGCCGGAGAAGATGAACTGCACGGGATACTGCTCGTTGTTGACGATCTTGGCCAGACGGTCAAGGTCGGTGAAGAGCAGGTGGGCACGCTTGTAGGTTGCAAAGCGACGTGCGAAGCCGATGATAAGAGCGTTGGGGTTGATGCGGTCGAGAATCTTGACTACATCCGAGGGATTGCCCTGATTCTTAAGCCATTTCTCCTTGAAGTCGCGCTTCACGAAGTCGATGAATTTGTTTTTGAGCGTCATTCGCATGTTCCAGATCTCCTCATCGGGCACCTGGAAAATGCCGTCCCAAGCTTCGGGATTCGACTGATCCTCGAACACTTCGGGGCCGAGCTTCTCGGCATAGAACGACTTCCATTCGCTTGCGGCCCATGTCGGCATGTGAACGCCGTTGGTCACATAGCCTACGTGGCTCTCTTCGGGGCTATAGCCCTTCCAGATGCCTGCGAACATCTTCTTCGACACTTCGCCGTGGAGCCAGCTTACGCCGTTGGCTTCCTGGCAAGTGTTGAGTGCGAACACACTCATCGAGAAGCGCTCGTTGGTGTCGGGATTCTCGCGGCCCATGTTGATGAGATCCTGCCATGAGATGCCGAGCTTAGCGGGATATTCGCCGAGATACTTGCCGAAGAGGCTTTCCTCGAAGTAGTCGTGGCCTGCGGGCACAGGAGTGTGCACGGTGTAGAGAGAAGTAGCGCGCACCATCTCGAGAGCCACATTGAAGGGAAGGTGGTCGTTCTGCACATAGTCAACCAGACGCTGGAGGTTGAGCAGAGCTGCGTGGCCTTCGTTGCAGTGGTAGAGATCGGTCTTGATGCCAAGCTTGTTGAGCATGATGACGCCGCCGATGCCGAGGAGATACTCCTGCTTGATACGGTTCTCCCAGTCGCCGCCATAGAGTTTGTGGGTGATCGGACGGTCGAACTCGGAGTTGCGGTCGAAGTCAGTGTCGAGGAGATAGAGCTTCATGCGGCCTACATTGACACGCCATACGTGGCAGTAGATGATGCGTCCGGGATAAGGCACTTCCAGAATCATCGGCTGGCCGTTCTCGTCAAGCACCTGGTCGATGGGAAGCTGCTCGAAGTTCTGAGCCTCGTAGTTGGCCACCTGCTGGCCGTTGATCGAGAGGCTCTGCGAGAAATAGCCGAAGCGATAGAGGAAGCCGACGGCGGTCATGTTGACGCGGCTGTCGGAAGCCTGCTTGATATAGTCGCCGGCGAGCACGCCAAGGCCGCCGGAATAGATTTTCAGACAGTTGCAAAGACCATATTCCATCGAGAAATATGCCACGCTGGGGATGTCGTTGCGCATGGGCTGCTTCATATAGTCCTTGAAGGAGGCGTATACGAGTTTGATGCGGTCCATGAATGCTTTGTCATCGAGGATTTCCTTGAGACGCTCATAGCTGATCTGCTGAAGGAGCATTACGGGGTTTTCCCCAACTTTGCGCCAAAGGTCGTGGTCGATGTCGCGGAAGAGGCTTTTGCCTTCGCTATTCCATACCCACCAGAGGTTTTTGCTCATTTCCTCGAGAGGCTTGAGCTGTTTGGGAAGCTCGGTGCTCACTGTCAGATTGTGCCAGGTGGGCTGGTTGGAATTACTTACTTGAAGTTTCATATGGATTTATTTAGCTAAGTATTCTCTGTTTATAGTTCAGTTGATTATCTTTTGGAGGCTTTTGCCAAAGCGATGGCAAAGGCTTTGTCGTAGTCTTCGATGAAGAACTTCCAGTCGGCTTTGGCCGATGTGGCCACTGCGGCTGCGCGCGCCTCTGCGACTGCGGCTGCGCCGAGCGTCATGTAGCGGCCGGCCTCGGATGCGATTTCTTCGGCATTGGCTGCGTAGGTCGTGTCTTCGCGGGCGATGACTTTGACGCCTGTGGATTGTAGTGAATTGTCGAAATTCGAGAGCACCCACTGGCCGAAGCCGGCTTTGTCGGTGGTGACTGTCGGCACTCCGAATGCCACACTTTCGAGCGGCGTATAACCCCAGGGTTCATAATAGGAGGGGAACACTGTCAGATCGAGCGCCGGCAGGATGTCGTAATATGAAATGTCGACGATTCCGTCGCCCCCGTCGAGATAGCAGGGAATGAAGATTGTCTTCACTTTTCCTCCTTCGCCCTCAGTCTGACGCAGTCGGCAGCATACGCTGTCGGAGTCTTCGTTGTTGAGTCTGTGGGTGAGGAATGTGCATTCGGGGCGGTCGGTGCCGTTGTATTCGAGATCCATGAGCAGCTGGCCGTTGGGCTCCTTGACCCAGGCGGGCACCATCACGAGTGCGAGCACATCGCGACCCTCCGGATTGTGGCGCTCGCCGAGAGCATTCATCGAGTCGATGAAGAGGTCGAGGCCCTTGTTGCGATATTCATTGCGTCCGGAAGTGGCTATGATGAATGTGTCGTCAGCCAGTTGTCGGCCGCTGAGCAGCGAGCCGATGCGCAGAAGGCGCTGTCGGCCGGCGTTGCGGCGGAGGGTATATTTGCGGCCGGTCGGCACAAAATCAGGCTCGAACCCGTTGGGAGTGACTACGTCGGGAGTTACTCCGAGCAGCTGCGTGCATTCGCGGGCCGTCACGTCGCTGACTGTCGTGAAGCAGTCGGCCTGAGCGGCGGCTGTCTTCTCGAGCGAATGCTTGGCGGTCATGTTGAGCTCGCGAGCCATCTGGTCGCCGTCGTAGCCCTCGAAATATTGATAGAGGTTTTTGCCGTTGCCGCAGATCGAGCGGCCGATGCTTGTCGCGTGGGTAGTGAAAATCGTAGCGGCCTTGGGCATGATGGTCTTCAGATAAAGGAGTCCCATGCCGGTGGTCCATTCGTCGAAATGCGCCACAACCTTCCCGCTGTCGGCCTTAAGATGCTCCGACAATTTATTGACTACAATTGCGGAGGCCACGGCGAAAGCGCATGATTCGTCATAATCGCCATAAGCGTTGAGCGAATCGACGCCGAAGCGTTCCCACATTTCGCCATATATTGAATTGAGGCGGGAGAAGATGCCATGGAATTTGACAAGCACGACAATCGGACTGCCGGGGATGTTCCAGCGACCCGTGCGGATTGTGATTCCATCGGGGAGTTCTATCTTAGATGCTGCTTTGTTCAGCAGTGTCTTGCGTTCTTGGAATACGGGCGACGGATTTTCATCCGACCAGACATCGGGGCCGATGAAAATCAGACGGTCGCCTAATCTTTGCTGGAGTTCGCGAGCCTTGGTGGAAAGCACGGTGTAGATGCCACCGATTTTATTGCATACTTCCCAACTCGTCTCAAACAGTAAGTCGATATCCTTGTCGTAGCGAACCGTATGTTTTGATAATTTTTTTGCCATTTTTCAGTGAATTGGATCACTTTGTGATGCAGAGCTGCAGCTTTGAGTCCATTTGGGTAAAAAATCCGTAGCGATCGGACATTGTCAGAGCCCCGCGTCGTGAGAAAATCCTGTAGAGAGCGAAGAGCGGATACACCCCTCACTGCGTGCAAAGTTAATATAAATCTCGCAATTATGCAAATATGGGGAGCCTTTAGCGTCGGTTTGGGTGTAGCATTCAGTCGGTCAATATCTATTTATGCATTGTCGGCCCACACTCTTTGAAGAAAAAAATACAGAAAAAATTCCGTAAACTTTGAACCGCCTGACAAAAATTTGTTGTATCTTTGTAGCCAAACAGCATAACCCACATGAGAAAGCCGGCGGAGCTTCCCCGGCGATCCCAAAAATATTACAGACAAAACCAAATCATATTATGGCAACAAAACCCTTCCATTATCAGGAGCCCTTCCCCCTGGGCCCGGATACTACGGAGTATAAGCTCATCACCAAAGACTATGTGAAGGTCGAGAACTGGAATGGCCACGAAATGCTCGTCGTCGATCCCGAAGCTCTCACAATCATTGCTAACGCAGCTTCCCACGACTGCTCGTTCATGCTCCGCAGAGAGCACAATGAAATGGTGGCCAAAATCCTGGCCGATCCCGAAGCGTCGGAAAACGATAAGTTCGTTGCCCTTACGATGCTCCGCAACGCGGAAGTGGCATCGAAGGGTGTGCTCCCCTTCTGTCAGGACACCGGCACATCGATCTGCGCCGCTTATAAAGGACAGCACGTCTGGACAGGATGCAACGATGAAGAGAAAATTTCGCTCGGCGTCTATAAGACCTACACCGAAAACAATCTCCGCTATTCGCAGAACGCGCCGCTGACAATGTATGACGAAGTCAACACCGGCTGCAACCTTCCCGCCCAGATCGAAATCCACGCATGCGAGGGTGATGAATATAATTTCCTCTTCGTAGCCAAGGGTGGCGGTTCGGCCAACAAGACATATCTCTATCAGGAGACAAAGGCGATCCTCAACAAGAAGACGCTCGTGCCTTTCCTGATCGAAAAAATGAAATCGCTCGGCACAGCCGCTTGTCCTCCCTATCATATCGCCTTCGTCATCGGCGGCACATCGGCTGAGATGAACCTCGCCACAGTCAAGAAGGCATCGGTCAAGTATTACGACGAGCTTCCCGACCACGGCAATGAATATGGTCAGGCTTTCCGCGACCGCGAGCTTGAGAAGGAACTCCTCGAAGCTTCCCGTTGTCTCGGCCTCGGCGCACAGTTCGGCGGTAAGTATTTCGCTCACGATATACGCGTCATCCGTCTCCCCCGCCACGGCGCTTCCTGCCCCGTCGGCATGGGCGTCAGCTGCTCGGCCGACCGCAACGTGAAGGCGAAAATCAACCGCGACGGCCTCTGGATCGAAAAGCTCGATGAATTCCCCGGCGAACTCATCCCCGAGCAGTATCGCAAGGCCGGCGAGGGTGAAGTTGTAGAGATCGATCTCGACCGTCCGATGGAGGAAGTGCTCGCCGATCTCAACAAATATCCCGTATCTACACGTCTCTCGCTCAAAGGCACAATCATCGTAGGCCGCGACATCGCCCACGCCAAGATCAAAGAGCGTCTCGATGCCGGCGAGCCCATGCCGCAGTATCTCAAAGACCATCCGATCTATTATGCCGGTCCTGCAAAGAAACCCGAAGGAATGCCCTCCGGCTCATTCGGCCCGACTACTGCCGGACGCATGGACAGCTATGTCGATCAGTTCCAGGCAGCAGGCGGCTCGATGATCATGATCGCCAAGGGCAACCGCTCGCAGCAGGTCACTGACGCTTGCCATAAACATGGCGGCTTCTATCTCGGCTCGATCGGCGGCCCCGCCGCAATCCTTGCCCAGGAAAGCATCAAGAGCGTCGAACTCCTCGAATATCCCGAACTCGGAATGGAAGCGATCTGGAAAATCAAGGTCGAAAACTTCCCCGCCTTTATTCTCGTCGACAACAAAGGCAACGATTTCTTCAAGCAGCTCAAACCCCGCTGCCCGCTCGACTGCAAGTAAATCTCTCTGCCCGCTCGACTGCAAGTAATTCTCTCCTACTTCCGCTAAATATTATGCGCGACGGATGGTCTCACACGATCATCCGTCGCTTTTTT
>CAMWNT010000044.1 GCA_947175695.1 uncultured Porphyromonadaceae bacterium | reverse complement strand
GATTTTCGTTCGGATTCGAGGGAGCAATTGCAAATTGGCTGCCGATGAATTCGGACGAAAAGCACCGAAAAAGACCTTTGAGTGGATGAAAAGATCCTATCTCAAGAACGGCTACTATTTAATCGTGTTAAATTTAAACCGTTTCTTAGATACTGAGAGAGGCAACGGAGCCGCCGGGCATCTCTCCGAATGATTTCTCGCTTCATAGCGCGACATCGCTCAGATCAGAGCCGGCGCCACACACACTACAAAATTAATCAATTATTTTGATTTATGGAAAATTTCGGGCTATTTTTTGCCAAATTCTCTTGCGTCGTGATTAACAGCCTGCATGAATACGCGGGCGGCATGAATATGTTGCCGCCGTAATAACATATCGGGCCGTCGGAAATAGTTTCTGACGGCCCGATATTATACGGAATTATATCTTTGACGAAGTTCAAAGATTATGGTCGAGGAAGTCGACTACTTTGTCGAAAAGTCGCGCGCGGGCATTACACATCCGAAGACTGTGTTCAAATCCGGCATACGACATCATATCAAAGAGCGTCCCTTCGTAGTTGAGTTTCGACGTATATTTGAGCGTGTTGAAGTAGTGGACGTTGTCGTCTGACGTGCCCGACATTATTAGCAGTCGGCGCTTCATGTCGCCGGTGCGGTCGAGCGCGGAGGCTTCGTCATATCCGCTCTTGTTTTGCTGAGGGGTCAGCATATAGCGCTCGGTGTAGATGGAGTCGTAGAAGCGCCAGTCGGTGACGGGAGCCATCGACACACCGCATTTGAAGGGATTTCCCTTTTCTGAAAGCTCCATAAGGGTCATGTAACCGCCGTAGCTCCAACCGAAACAGGCCATGCGGTGGGCGTCGACATAGGGAAGACTCGCGATCTCTTTGGCGCCGGCGATCTGGTCGGCTGTCTCGTAGCGACCGAGGTGGCAGTAGACGGCGTTGGCCCATGCGCGCGAGCGGTTGCCTGTGCCGCGTCCGTCGACGGCTGCGACGATATATCCGCGCGATGCGATATAGAAGATGCCTTCCATACGCCATTTATTGAGCACTTCCTGCGAATCGGGACCGTTATATTGATACATCATCAGCGGATAGCGTTTCGACGGATCGAAATCGGCCGGCTTGATGATATAGGCGTTCATCTCTTCCCCTTCGGCATTCTTCACTTTGGTGAATTCCATTTTGGGAGCCGAAGCGTATTTGGCGGCGTAGGCGGCATTGTCTTCTACTGTCTGGATCAACTTGCCTCCGGCCGCGTAGACGGCATAGACCGGGGGAGTCTGAGCGTTGCTGAATTGGCGCAGATAATAGTTGAAATTGCGGCTGAATTTCGCCGATTCTGTACCCTCGACACCGTGTAGCAGTTTGAGATTACCTTTGTTGTCGACTTGCGCCACGGATCGGTTGATTGCGCCGAGCGAAGTGGTCTGCATATAGTAGAGACCCCGACGCGAATCGTGGCCATAGTAGTCGGTCACATTGAAATCTCCCTGCGAGATGCGACGGATGAGATTGCCGGAGTAGTCGTAGAGATAGAGATGACGATAGCCCGATTCTTCGGAGCCGATGACAAAGTTGTCCGGCGAGTATTCCACCATCTGATAGGCGGCCGGCGAGAGCCACGCGTCGGAGCGCTGTTCGAGCACTCTGTGAGCCACCGTCGAGCCGGGATTGACCCGATAGAGAGTCAGATGATTCTGGTCGCGGTTGAGGAGCATGACCATAAGGTTCTCCCCTTTTCCGTCGAATTCCATCGAGGGGACGTAGTCGGTCGGTCCGATGGGAAGATCCATCTTTTTGATCGTCTTGGTGTTGAGATCGTAGGAATGGACGCTGACCACCGAGTTGGGATAGCCGGCAAGGGGATATTTGTAAGTGTAAGCCTCGGGATAGAGATCGCCGAGAGGCTCGTCGTCGCAGTAGCTGCGATAGTTGTCGAAACTGTAGGCCGGGACCTCTTTTTCGTCGAAGCGGATAAAGGCGAGCGTGTTGTTGTCCGCGCTCCAGCGCATGGTGTTGATGATGCCGAATTCCTCTTCGTAGCCCCAGTCGGGGGTTCCGTAGATTATTTCGTTGCGCTTGCCGTCGGTTGTGACTGCTTGGTCGGTGCCGTAGTCGAGATTGGAGATATAGATATTGTTATCGCGCTGATAGGCCACCATCCTGCCGTCGTGGGAAAGTGTGGCTCCCTGTTGGGGGCCGGCGGCGGATACGGCCTTAAGAGTCTTGCGCGCAATATCATACACGTAATATTGAGCACGGAACGTATTGCGATAGATCTTCTCGACGTCGTTCCAAAGAAGTATGCTTCGCTCGTTTTCGGCAAGCGTATAGCCGTCGAAATCGGAGATCTTCAGACTCCCGAGAATCGACTTGACGTCGAAGAGAGTAGAGAGTTTTTTACCGGTCTTGTAGGAATAGACTTCGATCGACTCGCCGTTGTCGGAGATGCAGGCATAGCTTTCGCCGTCGGCCATCGGAGTCAGCTCCTTGACCGAGCGCGGCGAGGCGGTCGGGATATCGCAATAGTCGCCAAGCGACAGCGTCGCCCCATAGGAAGGAAGTCCTATGGCGAGCGACGCTGCATAAAATAGTATTGGTCGGATGTTCATCACGGCAATATGTAGGGGGGTAGAATTAGGTTAGTAAGAGCGTGCGAAGATGACGCGGCGCGCCGAGGGCTTGCCTGTCACCATGCACGTGCCGGGCGTCGTGTCGCCTTCGAGCGGAATGCAGCGGATTGTGGCCTTTGTCTCGGCTTTGATCTTCTCTTCAGTCTCGGGAGTGCCGTCCCAGTGAGCGAGGATAAAGCCACCCTTTTCAATCTGCTCTTTAAACTCTTCGTAGGTATCGACGGTATAGGTCATCTGATCGCGATATGCCTTGGCTTTGTTGAAGAGGTTGGTCTGAATATCTTCGAGCAGGCCGGCGATGTGGTCGGCGATTCCTTCGAATGCGACTGTCTCTTTTTCGAGCGTATCGCGGCGCATGAGTTCGACTGTGCCGTTCTCGAGGTCGCGCTGGCCGAGGGCGAGGCGCACGGGGACACCCTTGATTTCGTAGTCGGCGAATTTGAAGCCGGGGCGTTTATTGTCGGCGTCGTCATATTTGACGCTGATTCCCTTGGCTTCGAGCTCTTTGACGAGAGGAGCCACTTTCTCGCTGATGGCCTGACGTCCGGCTTCATCTTTATAGATCGGCACGATGACCACCTGGATCGGAGCGAGATGGGGCGGGAGCACGAGGCCGTTGTCGTCGGAGTGGGTCATGATGAGGGCGCCCATCAGTCGGGTGCTGACACCCCATGAGTTTGCCCATACGAGTTCGGGCTTATTCTCTTTGTTGACGAATGTCACATCGAACGCCTTGGCAAAGTTCTGGCCGAGGTTGTGGGATGTGCCGCTCTGAAGGGCTTTGCCATCCTGCATCATTGCCTCGATGGTGTAGGTGTTGATGGCGCCGGCGAAACGCTCGGATTCTGTCTTGACACCCTGGATGACAGGCATTGCCATATATTTCTCGGCGAATTCGGCATAGAGATTGATCATCTGCACTGTGCGAGCCTCGGATTCTTCGGCTGTAGCGTGGGCGCAGTGGCCTTCCTGCCAGAGGAATTCGGCGGTGCGGAGGAACATGCGGGTGCGCATTTCCCAACGCATTACGTTGGCCCATTGATTGACGAGCAGCGGGAGATCGCGCCAGGAGTGGATCCAGTTTTTATATGTGCCCCAGATGATTGTTTCGGAAGTGGGTCGCACAATAAGTTCTTCTTCGAGGCGTGCCGCGGGATCGACTACAACTCCTTTTCCATCAGGGTCGTTTTTGAGTCGATAGTGGGTGACAACCGCGCATTCTTTGGCGAAGCCCTCGACATGCTCAGCCTCGCGACAAAGGAATGATTTCGGAATCAGCAGGGGGAAGTAAGCGTTCTGAACGCCTGTCGATTTAAACATTTTGTCGAGCGTCTGCTGCATCTTTTCCCAGATGGCGTAGCCGTAGGGTTTGATGACCATACATCCTCTGACCGCCGACTGCTCGGCGAGATCGGCTTTGACCACCAATTCATTATACCATTGTGAGTAATTGTCAGATCTTTTGGTAAAGTTCTTTAATTCTTTTGCCATTATCGAAGTTGTAAGTTGTTTCTGAATCGTTTGAATTTTAGCGAAGTCTTTCGGATTCGCGGATTGTGCGCTGATCTGCCGAGATGCGCTGATAGGCCATGATGTCGGCGATCAGCGATAGGAAGGGGGCGCAGATGATCGACGACCAGCTGACCGTGCCGCCGTCAAACGAGCGATATCCGATCACAGCCGACACTACAATGACGCCGATGAGCATCACCACAGAAAGCAGGCAGAGGCGCTTCTGGAGTTGCAGATTTCGGAATGAGAAGATCGCGATCAGCGATAAAGCGGCCGATGCAACCGAAAGCGCAAACAGATACCAGGTCGACACAGTCGCGGGGAGTTCTCCTCCCGTCGGCTGACCTTCGGGAGAGATCCCGAGCGCAGTGAAGTTGAACGTATATTCCGCTGTCTGGATCTGGCCGAGCGACACAAACGAGAATACGCCCATAAGCACGACGGCCATAAGCAAAAGCACGGATTGCCAACGTTGAATTACCATATATGTAAGTTGTTAATAAAAATATTCAGTTTATTCGAATGTGTATCGGCTGATCGGCAGCGCGGAGCTGATTCCGATCGGGCCGCGACACACTCGGCATCTCATGGAATCGGGATGCAGATAAAGTTTTACAAATTTAGCAATTAAATTTCACTTCTCCCCCACTTGGCCACGATTTTTTGCATCGCAGCCGCTTTGCGGGCCGCCAACTCCGATCGTCCGACAAGTCCGACTATTCGTAGTCAGTCGATCGAAAGAGCGTCGTCAATCAGAGGCAGAGTGCGGAGAATCTCTTCGAGCGCATCGGCTCCGGCGATATGTCCGAATTCGTTGCCGATGAGGCGTGAGATACGCGTCAGATCGTTTTTCGCCACAGGCATCATCCGCATCGAGCGATACAGCTCCACCACCTCCTGCATGTTGTCGCTGATAAAATTGATATAGAGAGCGATCGCCAACATGCAACACATCCGGACTTCTTCGGCCAATGCGCCCTCATCCCGGTCTTCGTCGTCGCCGACGCCGTCGGATAGAGCGGATGAAGCGAGATACATCTGTGCGTCGTCCACAGCCGGGCGGATCGTTGCGAGTGCTTCATAGCGGTTGTTGCGCAGGAAGAGTTCGCGTAGCGCGAGAAGTCGCAGTGTATTGGGATCTTCGGGTTGGAGATATGCGATCTTATCGAGATATGAGTTGACTTGCGGCTGACTACCCGGAGCTGCAAGTTCACGGTCGAGAGAGAGCTCGGAGACTATCTCGAGATAGCGTTCGTTGTCGGGATCCCCTTCATACAGCCGGCTGACAGCCTCGAACGCCGCGTCGGAAAACGACGCGAGATTTAGAGAGAGTTTTACGACGCGCTTGCGGAGCCAATCGTTGGCGGGTTCTGCCTCAAGTGCCTTTTCATATTCGCGCAGGGCGCCCTTTTCATCACCTTTACGCTCAAGGCAGCTCGCGATTTTCTGCATGCAGAACGACCGCCATTTATCGTCGGAGTCGGTCAATGCGGGCTTTGCTTCGTCAAGGAGTTGGCGATATGCCGTCTCTGCATCGTCGTAAAAACCCTGGCTGAAATAGTATTCGGCCACAGCCGCCGTGATTTCCGTCTCGCCGAACATCCGGCCTACGACAGGCCAATGCTTGAAATCGAGCGCTCGCGTGAATGGATTGTTAAATTCATTGCGGCGCCGGAAATATGTAAAGAAGCGATATAATGTGCGTGCATAGCTATAGCATTCGATGGCATATTCCGGAGTGGGCGAATGAAGCATCATGCTCTTGACCTCTTCGGAGAATTGGTCCATCTGAGCTTCAAAGGCCGTGCGGAGCATTTCGCGGGCAGCGGGCGGAATATTGGTCATATGTATCAGCATCGCGAATTTGTCGCTATCGCAGATTGCCGGGTTCGAACTGAAGGCCTGCATGACAGGCTTCAGATCATCTCTGATTCCGAGCCGATCGGCTTCCCATTCGTTATATGGGCGAAACCATATGTCGATATCATTAAAGAAGGGCTGACGACTTATCTGCTCAAACATGGTCAGAAGCATGTCGGCTCCACTCGATTGCATATTGGTCAGATAGCGCATTTTCTTGTCGATACCTGTAGATTTGATGATTTTCTCCCATTCCGGATTATCTTCTATTCCTTCAAGGCTGATATGGCCGGTGTCGTCTTTTAATTGATCCAGAAAGTCGGGAGCTATTCCGCGGATTCCGGGAATGATATCATGCTTCATCTTTTCGAGGAAGTTGACTCCACCGCGCGCTTTGACGAGGGAGTAGATGACTTCACGCATCCGGGTATAGAACAACAGTTCGTTAGACACCGTGGTGAGATGCGCAGTCAGCGTTTCGTCGGCGGCCACGCGCTTGCCGTGAAGTTCAAACACGAGAGCAACGCCTGTCAGCACGCGTGCCAAAAGGCGCGGACAGTCTGTGCGCTCTTCGATCGAGAGTAGTGTCCGGAATCGGGCGCGATCATAGGTCTGAAGTAGTGATAGAATTAAAGCACTGACGATCACGCCGCGAAGAGCGAAGTCGATGTCATTGTCGGAGGCCACATTGCCGGCGGCCTCAAGTTCTTCGGAGCTTCCTACCGGAAGTGTCCAGACAATCGAGAAGATATCCTTCAAAGCCATATTCTTGGCCACCAGCGACTCACGGTATTCCGGCGACGTGCTGTCGAGCAACGATGAGGCTGCGTCGGCACTAAGGAATCTGCCGAGTGCTTCCGAGAAGTTCAGATTTGAAAGTCGGGCGAGGCGTGTCTGGGTATAGAAGATCTGCGGAGAATCGGTCGCCGTACGGTCGCGCTCCACCCTTTCCATGAGATCATACAGATCTTCTTTGATATCATTCAAGCAACGGTTGCGCATCGGATCGGCCTGACCTTCACGCAGATATTTGAGGAGATATCGATAGGTCGAGTCGAGATACGCGATTTTGTCGAGCGCACGAGGATCGGGATTGCGTTCGATCTCGACGCGTAGCTTGGCGATTGCCTCGAGAATATGGTTGTTCTCAATCAGCCGACCTATTGAATCTTTGAATGTTGACATTGTATAAGCGGGTGTTATTGATGACTGTTGAAGAGAGTGTTGAGAGTATGTTAATTATAACAAATTTCGCGCCAAAAATATCTAATGCGCGAATCAAAGTTTATGCTGACGCGGAATCGTATAAAATCAAAGGGCACAACAAGCAATGCCGCTGCGCCCTTTATAACTCTTATGTTGATCAGTTTTATTATTCTTTCGTCGTTGTTGACCGGGATTATCAACCCTACGAGCCGACCATGCATATCCCCCATAGATCGCTTCTTATCCGAAGATTCCCACATTCGGATCAGATCAACTCGGCTTCGATGGCTTCTACAGCCTTAGCGAAGTCGGGCATGATCGGGAGGCGCTCCTTGACGGCGGCTATACCGTGGAGAACCGTACCGTGCTGGCGATTGAGTTTCCGACCGATGACGGTGCTCGACAATCCGGTCAGCTTGTGGCTGAGATACATGATCACCTGGCGCGCGTCGTTGATGTCGCGCATACGGTTTTTCGAAAAAATCGAGTCAGTGTTGAGATTGAAGTAATCGGCCACTGTCTCTACAATCATATCGAAATTGACCGGCTTCTTATCTACGATCGTGATCGTGTTTTTCATCACTTCGCGGGCGAGCTCGATAGTGATCGGCACATTAAGATTGATCGAGCGGGTGAGCACTCCCATTACGACTCCTTCGATCTCGCGCACTGAGTTGACGGCATTGGCGGCGATGTAGTCAATGACGTCGTCGGGAAGATCAAGCCCGTTTTTGATGGCCTTGAACTTGAGGATGCTTTTGCGGAGCTCCGCGTCCGGACGCGGAAGGCGTTCGGTCAGACCCCATTTGAATCGGTCGATAAGTCGGTCGGCGATGCCGTCGAGTTCCATCGGCGGGCGGTCGCAGGTGAACACGAGCTGCTTGCCGTTCTGATGCAGATGGTTGAAGATCGGGAAGAGCGCCTGCGATGTGCCGACCTTGCCTGAAATTTCCTGGAGGTCATCGAGAAGAAGTACGTCCATCTGCATAAACCAGTTGATAAACTGCGGCACATTCTTTTTGATGACGGCCTGGCTATAGAGGTGCTGGAATTCGCGAAGCGTAGTGTAGAGCACTTTCGCTTCGGGATTGCGTTCTTTGACGCTGATGCCGATCGCATGGATCAGGTGGGTCTTGCCCACGCCGACATCGCCGTAGAGGAAGAAGGGGTTGAAGTTGTTGTTGCGAGGATTTGCGGCGATATTGCGCGCGATTGTGAGCGCAAGCAGATTGGAGTGACCCTCACAGTAATTCTCGAAGTTGTAGACCGGGTTGAGCTGCGGGTCGATCTGCGATCCACCGCGAGCACGGGTATCGCCCGCGGGAGCATATTGCTGACGCGCGAACTTACCGCCGACGAGGCTGCTGCGAAGCGACTCGCCTACTCTGATGCTGGAGTCTTTCACTTCCGAAAGCACCTGCACTTCATAATAGATCTGAAGCGGGCGGCCGAACACTTTCTTAAGCGCGGCATGAATAAGGGGCAGAAATTCGTCTTCATATTTCTCCACAAAGAAGTTGGAAGGCACGCTCAGAGTGATCGAATCTTCCTGGAGTTTCAATGCGATGGTCTTGGCAAACCACGCGTTGAAGCGTGCCTCACCGATGTTGTCGAAAATAAATTTCTGGCACAACGACCATTGCTGCGACAATTCTGCATTCATTTTGAGAAGTACTGTTTAGAATTCATCTCTCTCCTCCTGCCTGAGGATGGCTCGGAGAGGAGCGACGTAGGGTTAGACGGAAGCTTGAATCGGGAGTCTATGGATTGAGGGCTCCCTTTTCAAGCTACAAAGTAAGCAGAAAATTTGCGAAAAAAAAAGTGCAAAAACTATTGCACTTTTCCTTTTTTCTTTAACTATCTAAATCTTAGATTGATATTTTTTTCACTTTTTTACCCCTCCCCCGATTTTATCCTTTCCCCCAATTATCCCCTCGCCCTCTTCGCGCTGACAAGTGCCACTAATAGCCGCGGAGACACGCTATGCGTCAACCCCGCGGCTATTGAATTATCGCAGCGATCAGAGGAGTTTGATGCTGATGTAGCGTTTGGGATTCTTCTTGATGTCGATGATCAGCGAGTCGATGTCGGCGCTGACGCGGTGGAGCTGGTTGTAGAGTGCAGGGTCTGTGGTCAGCTTGCCGAGCGTGGAGTTGGGGTCGTTGAGCTGACGGGAGAAGGCATCGAGGTTGGCTGTCAGTCGCTCTATGTTTTCCATTGTCGGCTGCAAGGGGAGCTGGCGGAGATCCTGCGAGAGGATTGCGAGGTTGGCTGTGATTGTGTCGAGGCCGACAGTGGCTTTCGATGCATTGCCGAGAATGACGGGAACGTGGCGATTGACGGCTCCCATCGTAGTGTTAAGACCGGAAGTGGCCGAGTAGACATTCGCCGTGATGCCGTCGAGGCGCTGCACGGACGCCAGCAGAGCAGGATCGCCCACCACTGCGTTGAGATTCATCAGCAGCGAATCGATTTTCGGCAACATGCCGCCGATCTTGGGCATAAGCTCATCAGTCAGCGACGCCATCAGATCTTTACTTTCACGGGGAGTCAGCTCGCTGCCGACTTTCAAGAATTCGCCCTCCTTGGAAGGTTCGAGAATGACAAACGCACCGCTGAGAAGCGACGAACCGAGCGACGCGACTGTGCCTTGACGCAACTTGAGATTCTTATTCAGAGCCAGCGTCACCTTCACCTTTCCGGGGTTGGAATAGTCGATGCTGACGTCGCGCACCTGCCCAACTTTATAGCCGTTGATAGTCACAGGCGCCGACACTTCCAGTCCGGCTACATTCTCATAATATACTTCATAGAAATTGGTCGGTCGGAAGATATTGATACCTTTAAGATAGTCAATACCGACAAACAGCACGACGAGGGCTACAATAACCGAGAGTCCTATTACGAATTCCTTTCCTAATTTCTTTTTCATTGTCTTGGGTCTTTGTCAATATGGCCGACGGCGCATGCAGGAGAGTCCGATTGACTGCAATATGGATCGCAGTCTGACTGTCGCCGCGTTTTTTACATTCTTTAATTTCTATAACAATTATTCGGAGTGATTCGGATATTCCCGAAAGATTATTTGGGTTCCCCAATCTAATCAGTCGGCATACACCTCATCTGCCGGATGAATGAGATCGAAGTGATTTACGTGAGGCCGCATGGCTTTCGTTGCCACCGATCGCCGCAGTCTCTTTATCAGACTTCGACTCCTTGGCAAGTTTTCGTTCTTCTTTCTCGCGCTTCTTGCGTTCTTTGGCCTCAGCTTTCATGCGGATGCCGGCTTTGGCGGCCTCGGAGAGTTCGGCTTTATTGCCTGAACCGGCTTTTTTATTCGCCGATTTCCCGGATTTGGAAGTGTCGGCCTTAGCTGTAGCTTTCGATTTATCTTTCTTTGCAGACTTGGTTTTCTTTTTCTTCTTGTCGGCGTTCTGATCCGATGCCGCCACAACGGGAGCCGTCTCTTTAGCAAGCGTGGGCTTGATCGTTTCGAATTGACCGGTGAATTCAGTAAACAATCGGATCTCACCCTCTACATTGCGCATTGCCGATATCTTTCTTGACGATGCGGAGCGACGGCGACGCCCGTCGGCTGTCGTGCGCGGCTTGCGCTGATTTTTGGTGGCAAGAAGCATACTATGGGTCATATCCTTGCTTTCTTCCTGCGGCACATATGCCAGCGCGAGGCTTGTCGGCTTGTCGGTAATGTCGTTGAACGGCTCATCGGCAACGTCGGTAGCGGCAGGCGATTCTATATTCTCGGAGGCGACATCGACTGTCGCATCGGTCTTACGTGAGTCGGCTCCCGACGCCTTTTTCGCGATACTCTTCTTTTGCGCCGCCTTGGGACTGACACCGGCTTCTGCCATTCTGCGTGCCTGTCGCTGATTCTTCACATACACCACCACTGCCTCATAGATGGCTTCGGCGAGTTTGTCGACTCCCTCTTTAGAAGTCATGAATTTAGCCGATGTAGGATTGCAAATGAAGTCGAGCTCAATCAGCACACTCGGCATCGAAGTCGACCACAACACCCAGAATCCGGCTTGATGAACGCCCCTGTTTTTGCGGCCGGCAATGTTGACCAGGTTGTCTTGCACCATTTTTGCAAAGCGGTTGCTTTGCGCCACAGTGTTGCGCTGAGCCATTTCGAAAATGATATATGATTCATCCTTCGAAGGATCAAAACCGGAGTATTTCTGCTTATAGCCGTCTTCGAGTTCTATGACGGAGTTCTCGCGGCGGGCGACTCCCATATTGGCGTCGTCTTTGTGATTACCAAGGGTATAGACCGACGCCCCGGCCACAGTCGTGCGGTTTTTGTTTTTGGCATCCACACTATTGGTATGGATCGAGATAAAAAGATCTCCTTTGGCTTTATTGGCGATATCGGCTCTTCCCTGAAGGGAGACAAATGTGTCGTCGTCGCGAGTGAACACAACATCGATATCCTTCTGCTTCTTGCGCAGCAATTCGCCCAATCGCTTTCCGACGGCGAGGTTGATGTCTTTTTCGCGGGCTTTATTGTCGATCGCGCCATGGTCGTTGCCGCCATGACCCGGGTCGATCACCACCGTAAAACCGTCTTTTGCCGCATCGACGCGAAATGAGATTCCGGCAAGCAGCATGACAGTCAATATGATATATAAATATTTCTGAGTTCTTGCAAAGAAGGAAAATTTCATAATTCAAGGGCGGAATGATTTTCCGCAGTCGCAAAATTACTCATAATTAGCCGAAGCGGCAAATTATGAAGCTAAAAAATGGTGGCAGGGTGGCGAGTGGCTCACAGCAATCGGTCAGGAAACGCCAAGTGGCCGAGGCGCATCATAGTATCTTGATCGCAATCGCGGCGCAGGCTTCCGCATCGGCCAATGCGTGATGGTGGGCTTCGAGATTATAGCCGCATTCGGCGGCTACAGTCGGCAACTTATGGTTGGGAAGCCGACGACCGAACACACGTCGAGATGCGGTGCATGTGCAGTAGAATTGATATCCCGGATAGTCCATCTCGAAGCGGGCGAACGCCGCTTTCAGGCAGCCCTCGTCGAAGCGGCTGAAGTGAGCCACAAGCGGCAAGCCTTCGATTTTTTGCACTACCTCCGCCCACACTTCGGGGAATGTGTCGGCGGCTTCCGTATCAGCCGGATGAATACCGTGCACTCTGATATTGGCCGGACTGTAATAGTTCGGCACAGGATGGATCAGCGAATAATATTTGTCGGTGATGACTCCGTCGCGCACAATGACAACCCCTACACTGCAGACGCTGCAGGGATTGCCGTTGGCTGTCTCGAAGTCGATGGCAGCAAAATCTTTCATATGTCTATACAACGCCTCAACACCTCGGATTATTCAACCTTGAGTCGATTTTTTCATTCTCCTCGCCGCTCTATTCTCATCAAAATCACCAACGCGGGCGAAAATATTTATCGAATTTTTAGGTCTGTTTGTAAAATTTCACTATTTTTGCCAATGGATAGATGGGCTAAGAGAGTGTTTGAATTTAACACGATTAAAGGAAGTCGACTCTTCGGAGGGAATCTTTCCATCCACTCAAAGGTCTTTTTCGGTGCTTTTCGTACGAATTCATCGGTCACAATTTGCAATTGCTCCCTCGAATCCGAACGAAAATCCCTCGAAAAATCCTCTTTGAGTGAATGAAAGTTAAATCCAAACACTCTCTAATTCCAAATTTTAATCATTAGCTATGAATATTATTCCAAAGCTTACAATCGCTACACTGCTGGCCTCGACATGCGTCCTGGCCGGTTGCTCCAACACCTATTTGAAAGATGGCATCTCCATCATTAACCCCGATGCCAACTACGATGATTCCGACAATTCTTCTGCTGATAAAGCGGACATCACCAAATATCCGACCGTAGCCATCAACAAAAGTTTCAACACGATATCTGTCTCTAACGCGGTCACAGTGGAGTATGTGGCGGGCGACACTCGCAGCTATACCCTCTCGTGCCGCCCGGATATCAAGGAGAAAGTTTCGATCAAAGTGAAAGGTAACAGCCTTTGCGTTTCGTTCAACAATAAGCAAAGAAGGTGGAGTAAATCTCCGAATATTCACGTTGTCGTGACCTCGCCCGACGTCGACCGATTCGAAATCTCCAATGCGTCGACTCTCATTGTCAATCGGGAGCTTAACGTCGAAACGCTTAAAGTTGAATCCAACAACGCGAGCAACATCCAATTCAACTATCCGATCAGAACTTCGTCGGCTTCGATTGCATCCAACAACGCGAGCAGCATCAAATTCAACAAGCCGATCACGGCTTCTTCGGCATCGATCGAATCCAACAACGCTTCCAATCTCATAATCAAGGGATTGACGGCCACCAATATCAATGGCAGCTCCGCGAATTGCTCGGCGCTCGAAATCAGCGGCATCGATGGAGGCGATCTGAAGTTTGAGTCAAGTAATATGTCGTCTGCCAAATTAAGCGGAACCGTCGACAGCAGTTCGATATCCAAAAACCAAATGTCGTCGGTCAACACATCGAATCTCAAAACGCGTTAACGGCCACCCACAACACCACCGCAACTTTCCTTACAACCGATGATGATCGACAATCCTACCGACGATTTCTTTGACCGAGCCTTGAAGTTCGCTCTCGACAACCGGAATGAAAACACCGTCTCGCTGCGGCTGAAAGTGATGTCGAAGCTTGCTCCCGACAGCGAGGAGCGTACTTTCTATGATTTCGCGCTCACTCAGATCGAAGCATGGCGAAAGTATGCATCGAAGCTCCCGTCGCTGACTGCATCTTCAACTCCGAGTCTGTTCCCTACGCTGTTGGCCGGTGAGCAGGCAAGCCATGAGCAAATCGCCCGCTTCCACGCGAGTCTTGTCGACAACGCGGATTCTCTGATCGATCTGACCGCCGGATTAGGCGTCGATTTCCGCTTTATGGCAATGGAGGTGCCCGCGAAGGGCGATCGGTGCATGGCTGTAGAGATGGATCCTCTGAAGGCGCGTGTATTGAAATATAATCTGCAACGCGCAGGAGTGTCGGAAGCTCGGGTGATTAATGGTGAGTCGATCGATTTCTTGAAAACGCTGCAAGCCGAGGGAGTGACTGTCGACCTCCTCTTCGCCGATCCGGCACGTCGCGATTCGGAGGGGGGACGACTGTTTGATCCGGCCGCATGCAGTCCGGATCTCGTGGGAAATGCCGAACTGATGTTTGACGTGGCGCGACGCGCATTGATTAAGAATTCACCGATGCTCGATGTCAGTCGGGCATTGGAGATTTATCCTGACGTAAGCCGGGTGTATGTCGTCGGTGTCAGAAATGAATGCAAGGAGGTGCTGGTCGAGTTGAGTCGCGATTGCGGGACTCCGCGAGTCACGGCGGTCGACATACTCTCGGATGGCACGATCCGACACTTCTCTATTGATGCCGATCGGCTGCATGAAGGTGCGATCCGATATTTCGACGCCGACTCGATGACTTCTCTGATCGATGCGGGATCGCTATATCTTTACGAGCCCTCCCCTTCGATTATGAAGATTGCACCGTGGGGCGCGCTGTCGGCGGAGATGCCCGTTGCCAAATGTTCGACCAACTGCCATCTGTTCTTCTCGTCGGAGTTTATCCCGGATTTCCCGGGCAGAAGACTGAAAGTCAATCGACCGGTCGGCAATAAGGAGCGTAAATCACTCAAGGGCGAGAGACGCAATGTCGTCAGTCGCAACCATCCCGACCGAGCCGACACGATCGCCTCGCGGCTCCGGCTGAAGCCCTCGACCGCGTCGGATTATCTCTACGCCCTGACCGTCGGTAGAGATGAAAAGCCGCTCCTCCTCGACTGCACCGAACTCTGACACCTCCCGTTCTCCTCACCGCCAACTACCGAACACAACAAAGGCTGCCGCGACCCGAATCGCGACAGCCTTTACTGCATTTATAGAAGGTTAGAATTTATATCCGAGGGAAAGTATGAATTGGTTGGAGGTCAGGCCGAGCGTAGCCGAGGGGGTACGCACCGAGCTGTCGGGATCGTCGGGGAAGGCATGCCACGTCGATTTCGTATGCTTGTAGACATACGCGAAGTCGGCATAGAATCCGTTGGAACGGTAGCCAAGACCGGCAGTGACATAGTTTGTGGCGTCGTCGAAGCTGTAGTCGGTTTGTGTGCCTGCAGTGTAGATATACTCGCGACCGTCGGCTGCCGACTGACGCACTCCCGATGAAACGTTGCTATAACCCGCACGGATCGAGAATTTATTGGTCACACGGAATTCCGCACCGAGACGCAGCGTGTGGATGTCGGAGTAATAGGTCTTGATGCTCTCGTTGACCGGAGCGTAGCTATTGGCCGACGCACCGAATCCGTAGCCATCCGAATAGGGGAAGTAGTCGTAATAATAATAGCTATCGTAGGCTGGATCCTTGAAATGCATCTTCGAAGCGAGATCCCACTGATAATCGGCCGAGATAATGAAGCGATTTGCAAGTACGCCTGCCGCTGACACCATCACTTTCCAGGGCGATACGAAGCGAAAATCGCTATAGCCTGGCTCGTAGTAGCCGTTGCGGTCGGAGTTGGTGTAGTTGATTATCGGCTGGCGATTGCCGTTATAGTAGCATTCCGTGCTCGCCTGGAATTGCTGAGTCAGACTGTAGTAGGTCGGCGTATGGAATGCAACGCCTATACGGAATTCCTGAATCGGGCGCAGAATGACACCGAGTTTATAGGTGAAGCCGGTGCCGGAGACGTTATACCAGTTCTTCAGATTCCAGTTTGACGATGTACGCTCTACTCCCTGGTCGCTTTCCACATACGCGTTGTCGAGAGATTCGGAATAGAGAGTGTTGCGTGTATAATTAAGACTTGATATATCGAAGTCCATACCCCAATACACGAGATTGCCGAAGTTGCCGCCGAATGCAATGTTGAAAGCGTCGATGCCACCCTTTTCCTCTACTGTAGCATAGGCAGAACCCGTCGTGCCGGGCACAGTCACGCCGTTTTGCGTCGACGGACCGCCGAACTGTCCCTGCCACGTCGGATTGTCGGGATCACCTTCGGGATTGATCAGATACGACTGATAGGCGAGGATATCGATCCAGGGAGCGGCTTTGCCGCCGTCGTTGGGATTGTAGGGATTGAATGTGCCGTTGTACGACACATCGCCGACCGTCAGACCGTTGGAATTGGCTATACCCGCCATCCAGTTGGTCATCGACGTGTTGATGCTGCCCAGACCACCGCCGAATACCCGGTTGAAGCTCGCGGTGCGGTTATAGGTAAATCCGAAGTTGATATTGGGCACAACTTTGGAATTGAACTTCAGCGTCAGTACGCCGCCGATATTATTGAGCAGGAAAGGAGTGTTGCTGTGAGTGAACTCTCCTCCGGCAGATTTCATCGAGGATTTCTGAGCATCGAGATCTACAGTGATGCCGAGTTCGTGAGAACGATAGACGCCGATGCCGGCGGGATTGTAAGAAAATGAGGTCAGATCACCGCCAAGCGCACCAAACGCACCGCCCATCGACATAAAACGCGCTGTGCCTTTCATATCGGGGCGTGCGAGCCTCATGGCGTCGATGGCTTCCTGCGCCATCGTTTCTCCCGGAGAGAGGAGCAATAAGGCCGGGAGCAGACCCGAGCCGGCCGCCAGAAGCGACCGTTTAGTCAGACGAAGTGGATTCATAAGTATTTTGTTTTTGTTAATATTCTGGCAAAAAAGCATACTCCCCCATGACCGTCAGAAAATCAAGTCAGGAGGGAGTATGAATATCATGTCGGATTATCTGCGACCGCCGCGCGAGCCGCCGCCACCGCCGGAGCTGCGAGAGCCACCTCCATAACTGCGCGAGCCGCCGCTGTAGCTGCCGCCGCTGTAGCTGCCCGAGCTGCGGGTGGTGGATCCTCCCGAGTTGTAGCTGCGGGTGGAGTTGGAATTGGAATTATTGCGCGTGCTTGTGCCGCTGTTGCGGGTTGTCGAGCCGCTGTTGCTGCGATATGCGCCCGAGCCGGAATTACGTGTTGTATTTCCGGAATTGCGCACTGTCGAGCCTCCGGTCGTTCCGGTGCCGGTGTAGCGATGTCCGTCGCTGCCGACTGTGTAGCCACCGCGCGAGGGTGTCGCCGAGTTGCCGTTATAGCGTGTACCGGTGCTGCCGTTTGACGTATACGCTCCCTGGCCGGGCTGACGGCCATAGCCGGTCGACGGACGGGTGCCGGCCGAAGGAGTGCCGGCCGGACGTGTCGAGCCGGGACGCGAGCCTATATTGCCGGCATAATTGCCGGGGCGAGTGTTGTGCGACCAACCGGCGCCACCGCCGACCGGACGCATGCCGTTCGGTCGATAGCTGGCTGTGTAGTGCGGAGGACGATGCCAGCCGCCACCCCACGACGGGCCCCAGCCCCATGATGGAC
>CAMWNT010000043.1 GCA_947175695.1 uncultured Porphyromonadaceae bacterium | reverse complement strand
TTTGCGGTCATAATCCATGTTTTTTAGATTGCTCCGCAAAATTAGCACCGCCCTGTCAATCAGGCAAGGCGGTTTATGGGACGTTTACGGAGAGAGTTATAGAAAATAATCATTAACTTTGCACCATCCCAGCGCAAAGGGACTGCTCATGCTTAAAAAACTGGGTGGTTATCGCCGGAACGGCTGGATGGTCTTCACCGGAATATGCATCAGGCAAGGCGGTTTATGGGACGTTTACTTTGATTCGGGAGTAAGAAACTCTTTAACGTCAAAATCTTAAAACATCTTGTTAACCAAATTTGTCAATTCGTTGTTATATATTGTGAAATTATCAGGGGTCATAGTCTCTACGTGTTATTTGTTTCACTTTATATAACAACAATGGGGTCTATGATCCCGTTTTTATTCACCTGTCGCTTATTTTAGTGACATTCGTGTTATTATCTAATTGTCATGTGGTTTATGGTCAACAATGATATTCCCATATTGGATTTACATTACCATAATTTCCAAATAACCCTTCGTAGTAGATTCTATTCTTTGGTCCATTTACTTGAATCAATTTAAGACTCTCACAACGATAAAAGGCGTTAAGTCCAATTGTTCTTAGTGATGATGGCAAGATTAACCTTTTGAGGTTGAAACAGTCCTTGAATGCTTTGTTTGCAATTATTTCAGTACCTTCAGGTACTTCATATTCTGCGCCATGATTGTTGGGATAGGCTATAAGTATTTTCATATCTCCTGAAAATAAAACTCCATCAAGGGTCTTAAAGCCATTAATGTCATATGAATTGTTAATTCTAATCTCCTTTAATTTTCTACATTGCCATAGACTCCATTCAACTTGCTTAAGTGTATTAGGTAGTTCTAAGACCTCAACGTCACTCATATTGTCAAAAACACCTGCTGCTAATCCAACAATACGACAGTTTCCAAGACCAAACTTATATATTTTATCTGGAATTCTTAGAAACTTTTTGTTTGGTAGACATGGTCTTCTGTTTCCGTAGTTTGTATATCCACCAAATAGACCATCAATTGCCTTTAGCTTAACATCACGAGAGTCTGCGGATGTTATTCGTGGGGTATTATGGCTAACTATTTCAAAACACATTCCATCAGCATGGAATTCGTTAAAATTTAGAATCTTATCAGGTGATAAGATTCTTTGCGCATTGTTCTCTATTGATATTCGTAAAGATTCATCATTCTCATCTGCAAGCGCCCATATCAAACGTTTGATATGTTCCTCACGAGAATAATCTGAGATTATACTTAGCTTCCACTCTTTTTCTTTCTGCTTTAATAATCTTTCAGATTGAAGTTCAGATAAATATTCTCGATACTCCTCAGTATAGGACCCAAAAAAATCCTTCAAATAGCCATCAGCTATCTTTGGTAAAGATATATCGAGTTGTGAATGTTTTATCTGAGCATAATATGTAACGTGGTACCAATCATTATCAGGATCTCTATATGTCACCCTCCCTCTACTAACAGAAACGCACAGTCTCTCAGATATAAAGTTTCCATCGACTAAATCAAGATATTCCTTTAATAACTGAATTTCCTGAAGTATGTTAATAGGGAGGTTGACGGTCATGGTATATTAATAAATGTTAAGAGATTTAATCCCGATTAATTCAATGGGTTTCAGAAGCGTTCAGCGGGGTAGAAAACGCGAAATTTTCAGTATTCGTTGACAATTTGCTGACAAAAATTGGCATGAAAAAACCGTAAGCGCTGAAAATCAATCACTTACGGTTAATTTTGTGCCCAGAACAGGACTCGAACCTGCACGCCTCTCAGCACTCGCACCTGAAACGAGCGCGTCTACCATTCCGCCACCTGGGCTTGCCGATGGGGAGTCTGCCACGGAGGCAGAGCGTTTCATCGGCGCAAAGTTACGGAGTTTTTTTGAATTGTGCAAGTTTTCTAAGGGAAATCTATTGAAAAACTACAAAAATCATAAAAGTCCGCACCCCAGGCAGGGATGCGGACTTTATATATTTGCGTGTCAAAACACTGATATTCACGCGGTAGACGCTGCGTTCTCGCGGATCTGCCAAACGATTATATGTCGGCTATAAGGGCGCAATGGTTAGCATGCGAGCTGACTACAAAGCGAGTAGGCAACAAAGCGAGTAGACTGCGAAGCAGCGATCAGACTGCTATGCGATCCGACCGATAGGTCGCCGACCGGGAGCGGAGATTAGCAGCCGTAGCGCGCGAAGTCGGCTTTGAGCATGTCGCCTGTCTCGATGAAGGCCTGGTGAAGGGCGAAGCAGGCGTAGAGGTTGTTGGGGGTATGGCCACCGTTCTTCTCTGCGAGCTTGACGTAGTCCCAGAGGAGTTCGCGATAGGCCGGGTGAGCGCAGTTTTCGATGATCGTCTCTGCACGCTGACGCGGATCCTTGCCGCGAAGATCGGCAACACCCTGCTCCGTCACGAGCACCTTGACGCTGTGCTCGCTGTGGTCGACGTGGCTGACCATCGGCACAATCGCCGAAATGGCACCGTTTTTCTGCACCGACGGGCAGGAGAAGATCGAAAGATATGCGTTGCGGCAGAAGTCACCCGAACCGCCGATGCCGTTCATCATCTTGCTGCCAAGCACGTGAGTGGAGTTGACATTGCCGAAGATGTCGGCCTCGAGAGCCGTGTTCATCGCGATCAGACCGAGTCGACGCACAATCTCGGGGCTGTTGGAGATTTCGCCGGGACGCATAAGGATCTTGTCGCGGAAGAAGTCGATGTTGTCCATGAAGTGGAGCATGGCATCGTCGGAGAATGTAAGTGCGCAAGTGGATGCGAATTTACATTTGCCCTCTTCCATGAGGGTCATCACCGCGTCCTGAATGACTTCCGTATACATTTCGAAGCGGGGGATCTCGGGATTCTCGCCCAGACCGTAGAGCACCGCGTTGGCCACATTGCCTACACCCGACTGGATCGGAAGGAATTCCTTGGGCATTTTGCCTGTGCGGAGCTGCTCGGCGAGGAAGGAGCATACGTTTTCACCGATGCGGGCCGTCACCTCGTCGCCTGCCGCAAAGGGCTTGATGCTTTCCGAAGCGTTCGAGGGCACAATGCCGATGATCTTGGCGGGATCGATCTTCACTACAGTCGAGCCGATACGGTCGGAAGGCTTGTAGATCGGGATCTCGCGACGGTGAGGGGGATCCAGGGGCACATAGTTGTCGTGGAAGCCGCGGAACGATGTCTTGTAATACGAGCTGTACTCGATGATCACCTTCTTGGCGAGCTTGGCGAGAGTCGGGGTCATGCCCAGGCCTGCGCCGAGGATGAATTCGCCGTTGGGGCTCATCTCCGTCACTTCGATGATGGCAACATCGATATCGCCATAGAATCCATAGCGGAGATCCTGCGATACGTGGCTCAGATGCGTGTCGAAGTAGTGCATTCCGCCGCGGTTGGCGAGCTTGCGGGAATCAGAGTGTCCCTGGTAGGGGGTGCGGATCCCGATAGCATCAGCGCGGGCGAGCTCGCCGTCGACATGATCGTTGGTCGAAGCGCCGGTGAAGAGGTTGACTTTGAAGGGTTCGCCTTTTTCATGGAGCTCTTTGGCACGCTTGGCCAGAGCTATAGTTACAACTTTCGGTGTGCCTGATGCGGTGAAGCCTGACAGACCGACATTGTCGCCATTTTTGATGTAGCTGGCAGCTTCTTCTGCCGTAATAAATGGGATACTCATTTGTAACGTTTAGATTTTATTGGTATTTTTGCAAAATTAATATATTTCTTTCATACTTCTCATATGAACGAACCATTTTTTTTACCGAAAAACGATAAAAACTGCACTGTTACAAAGAAAGTGCGCATCGAGACATACGGCTGCCAGATGAATGTGGCGGATTCTGAGGTGGTGGCCGCCATGATGCAGCTGGCGGGTTATGAGCTGACTGAGTCGGATCAGGAGGCTGCCGCCGTGTTGCTCAACACTTGTTCAATCCGCGATAACGCCGAGCAAAAGATCATTTCGCGTCTGGCTTATTGGAATGCTTTGCGTCGCAAGTCGGGGCGCAATGTGATCATCGGAGTCATCGGATGCATGGCCGAGCGCCTGAAGGAGCGTCTGATCGAGGATTACGGTGTCGACCTCGTGGCCGGCCCGGACGCCTACCTCGACCTCCCCAATCTGGTCGCCGCGGCCGAGACCGGCCAAAAGGCGATCAATACTGTGCTGAGCACAACGGAGACCTATCGCGACGTTATGCCGAAGCGCATCGGAGGTGGCATCGGCGGCTTCATCTCGATCATGCGCGGATGTAATAATTTCTGCTCGTATTGCATTGTGCCTTATACTCGTGGCCGCGAGCGCTCGCGCAATCCAGAGAGCATCATCCGCGAGCTCCTCGACCTGCAGAAGCGTGGCTTCCGCGAGGCTACGCTCCTGGGGCAGAATGTCGACAGCTATCATTTCACCGACCCTGAAAGCGGGGCTACGACAGATTTCGCCGCACTGCTCGACATGGTGGCCGACGCGGCTCCGGAGATGCGCATCCGCTTCACAACCTCCCATCCGAAGGATATGTCGGACTCTACGCTTGAGGCTATGGCGCGACATGACAATATCGCACGCCATATCCATCTGCCGGTGCAGAGCGGATCGAACGCCGTATTGAAACTGATGAATCGCAAGTATACCCGCGAATGGTATCTCGACCGCGTGGCGGCCATCCGCCGCATCCTGCCCGACGCGGGCATCTCGACCGATCTCTTCACCGGCTTCCACAATGAGTCGGAAGAGGATTTCCAAGAGACTCTTTCGCTTATGGAGGAGGTAGGCTTCGACTCCGCTTTCATGTTTAAATATTCCGAGCGCCCGGGCACATTCGCATCCAAGCATCTTCCCGACAATGTGGCGGAGGAGGTGAAGATCGAGCGTCTCAACCGCATGATCGCGCTTCAGAACAAGCTTTCGCTGCGCAGCAATGAGCAGGATGTAGGCAAGGAGTTCACTGTGCTTGTCGAAGGTCGCTCGAAGCGCGATGCCGGGGAATTGTGCGGCCGCACATCCCAAAATAAAGTGGTGGTGTTCCCGGCCGAGGGCTACAAGGCGGGCGATTTCGTGCGAGTCAAGGTGGATTCGGCCTCATCGGCCACTCTCCGCGGCCACGCGCTGAAAGATCAGACTCCCGACGCTGAATAATCTAAGAATCGGGTTAAGAGAGTATTTGGATTTAACTTCGATACTCTCAGACTAAAGTTTTTTTGACATTCCCCTGTGTAATCATTTTGACGCAGGGGTTTGTTATATTGATTAAAAAGAATATGTTATGAAAGCTTATTATTACCGCATAGCGGCGATCGTCGCAGTGATCGTCGCGGGATTTACTACCCGCGCCGAGGCTCAATACTACCAGATGGCCAATCAGCTGACCAATATGCTTCAGCCGGCGCTATCGGGTTCGTTCAACTATAAAGGATTCGTAGATGCGACCGCCACATTCGGCATGGGCCTCAACCGCGCGAATTTCATCGGAGTCTCGACCACTCAGGGCTTCCAGTATTCGTCATGGTTTTTCATGGGTGTCGGCATGGGCGTGGATATGGCCATGGCCACAGGCCTTGAGAACGCTCCGCTGACGGGTGTTCCCCCGACTTCGGCAACCTATCATAATTCCGACACTACGAAGGTTATGATACCGGTGTTCAGTGATTTCCGGTTCAATATCGGCTCGGGCATGGCGAAGCCTTCACTCTTCATTGATGTCAAGATCGGCGCGACATGGCTTATCGGCAGCAGCTATCTTCAGCTGGCCAATTCGCGTCTGACCGGCCAGGCGCAGTTCTTGTTGCGGCCGTCGGTCGGCGTTCGCATTCCCGTCAATCAGAAAAACGCGAAGCAGGCTGTCGACATCGGCCTGACCTATCAGCTCCTGACGGCCAACAACGCCTGGGGCTATATCAATTCCAACACCACGACCCTCAACTCGCTGGGTGTCACTGCCTCTTACGAATGGTGATCCCGCTTCGTCGATTGATAAAACGGGGCGCATCACCATTCAAAAAGATCGTCGCCCCTTTAATTTAACTATACGTCGGGCAGACTGATAAGCCAGTCGGTATCATCCTTGGGCAGGCGCCGGCGCGCCTTCTCGGCGGCATCCTCCTCTACCGAGGGATTGTCCTTACGCGTCATATCGAGTGGCGCCGGGTCGGCGCTGAGCGCTGAAGTGAGCATTTCCTCGATAGCCGCTTTCTGAGCGGCGGCTTCTTCGGAGTGCTCTCCCCTTTCGATAAAAGGGGATTCCCCGTCTTCAAGTATATCCGAATAATTGTCGGCGCCCCCTGCGGCGCCGAATTTTTTATGACCCAGTGCGTCGCGCAGTCGGAGAGTCAGCATCTTAATTTTCTTTTGATAGGCAGCCTTTATATCCTCCCACTCCTTGAGTTGCTCCTGGATTTTGTCGAGTTCGATGCGCGTCTGTCGCCACTCTTCGAGTTCGCGCTCCATGGCGTCGATATCGCGGGTGAGCTCGTCGATGCGGGCGGCGGCATAGGTGGTCTCGCGCAATTCGCGCTCTTCGACTGTGCGGAGGTCATCGGCCAGCCGCGACGATTCGTCAAAGAGGCGCGCGCGTTCACGCTCGGTGCGTGCAAGGAGTTCGGTGAGAGTGGCGTTTTCCTCTTCAAGCGACTGCAATTCGCGGGCAGTGGCTGCAGGATGCAGCCACACGCTCCACGCACTGCGGCTTCCCCTCGGCGCCGCGTCCGAGTCAGCATCAGGGCAGTCAGACAAGTCGGACAAGTCGGACAAGTCGGACGAGTCGGACGAGTCGGACTGGTCTGACAGGTCCGACTCGTCCGGCTTCTCCGGCCGGGCGGTCAATTCATCTATATCTTCGGGGTCATTCATGTCCGGCATAATCGGTCTCTTCCGGCGTTCCCTCTTTGGAATTTCCCGGGAGGGAACAACCCGGTTTTACAACAATACCTTTCGACTTCCGGCCGTTGATGGCGATCGTCAGCGGGGTGTCGAATTCTACGATGCGTATCGCGTCACTCTCATAAACCGCCGGGAGCGAATCGAGCCAATCGATATCTATCATCCCCATTCCTCCCGGCTGATCGATCGTGAAGTAGCCGACTCCGAATGAAGTCAGATTCTGGAAGAAGTGGGTGCCTTGCGAAGGCTCGATGCGATAGCCGGGGAGCGCGGATTCGACGATCAGACGGGCGCCTGTGATCTGGCTCCATCTGACGGGGATTCCGAGCGCCGGATCCGACGACCCCCATCGTCCCGGACCGATAAGCACATAGGGGAGATCTCGCAAAGTGAAATCCTTATTGATTTTCTCCACCTCTTCTGCCGTCTGCGGATTGGATGAAGAGTTGAATGTTGAGGGGCGTACATACACGATATGGCGCACATTGTCCATCACACCGTGGCCCAGAGCCGTTTCGCTCCGAAGTATGAGCGAACTGTCGTCGACATCGAGCAGCGTGTCGTCGAGCATCTCTTTCGTATCTACAATCGGACGGATCTGAAGCCAGTAGACCTTCCCTTTTTCATGACCGCGCATTGCGTCGGGACTGATATTTCCGGCGAATTCAATCTCCACCGGGCGACCCATTTCGTATTGACCGGTGGAGAGCATGAAGTCGATGATCTCAGCCAGCGGAAACACGCCATGCGAGAGCACATTGGCGAATGTGACCACCTTGCGGCCTTTGCCGAAGTCAGTGTCGCGCAGGATGCGGTCGTTGATATCGAATGTCGAGACGAGATAGCGCAAAGCTCCCCCGGCGGCGGCATCGTTGACATTGACTTTGACTATATTGTAGGAGTCGTCGACTGTCAGAGCCGGAGCATCCCCGGAGGCCATGGGGAGGGCGTAGAGCTGCGTCTGAGTGTCGCGCAGAGCGAGTTGCAGCGTAGAAGTCTGGAGCACCTTGCCCGGATGGCGCGGAGAGAATCGCAGAGCCATCCCGCCATCGACGATATATTTGCCCAGGCCGACGGCCACCTCGGCCACTCCGTCTTCGGCCACTTCGTCGTTGATCGGATAATAATTGAGCGAACGCCCGACTCCGGAGAAGCCGGGATAGTAAAGACCGCCATGGTCTTCGCCCGCCACTTCCTGCAGAATGACTGCCATCTTTTCCTGATCGATCACATTGGAAGTGGCATTCATATAAGCCTTGGAGTCGGAGAAGAACACAGATGCGTAGACCCCCTTGACTGCATCCGACAGCAGAGCGAGCCGACGGATCGGATCGGAGTCGTAGGGGATCATATACGTGGAGTAGATCCCCGCGAAGGGCTGATAGTGGGAATCTTCGAGCAGCGACGATGAGCGGACGGCCAGCGGACGGTCGATGACGTCAAACAGAGCGAGCAGATTCTCCTCGAGGCCCTCCGGCAGACGCGCCTCGAGGAATGCCGACAGAATCTCGCTGTCGGGACGCTCGGAGAGCGCTATGGGATAGAGATTGTTGATCTCCATGAAGTCGTCGAAAATATCCGTGCAGAGTACGACAGTGCGCGGAATCGTTATTTCCACCCCCTTGAAATCATCACACACAGGATTGCGCTTGATGATCTGATCGATAAATGCCAGACCTCTACCCTTTCCTCCAAGGGAGCCCTCGCCTATTCGGGCGAAGTTGGAGTATTTGTCGAAGCGGTCTTTCTGGAATATCGCCACAACACCGCGGTTTTTCATACGGCGGTATTTGACGATGCATTCGAAAATGAGTTTTCTGACAGATTCTGCCTGATCGAGATTTGTGAAGCGGTAGGTTTTAATCGCGTTGGCGATCGGAAACAGCGCGCGGGAGTCAAACCATCGGCTGACCTCGTTTGAGGAGCACAACTCCCAGAGTGCGTCATCCGGAATGTCGAACACATTTTTCTGCATCTCCTTCAGATTGGAGATGCGGATCAGCTCGCGGCCATCGGAGATGTCGCGCACAATGAAGTCGCCGAATCCGAAATATCGTGTGACCGCTTTTTTCAGATCCTGTGGAAGAGTCTTGGAGTTTTTATCTAGGAATACGAGCCCTTCGTCGACAGCGCGCACCGCGTTGTCGCTCTCCTGGCTTTCAAGAATGACCGGGAGATATGGATCGGCCTTTCTGACTTCGGCGGCGAAGCGGAATCCTGCATCCGGATCTTTCTCTCCGCCGCGGGGAAACCTGACGTCGCTGACGATGCCGAGCATATTGTTGCCATAGCGAGAGTATAGATCGGCCGCTTCTTCATAATCGCGGGCAAGGAGCACTTTCGGGCGTCCGCGCATGCGCAACATCTGCTCATGCTCGTTGAGAGCCTCTTTGGAGAATTTGACACTCTGTTTGAGCAGAAATTTATAGAGATGGGGAAGTATCGAGGAGTAGAATCGTATTGAGTCTTCAATAAGCAGGATACACTGCACTCCGACCCCCTCTATATCCGCCTCGGCATTCATCTTGTCTTCGATAAGCTTGATGATGGCCAGGATGAGGTCGACATTGCCAAGCCAGGAGAAGACATAGTCGACACCCCGCAGATCTTCGTTGGCGATCCTGCGCCTCACTTCCTTCGAGAATGGCGTCAGCACGACAAACGGAATGTCGGGATAAAGCGAGTCAAGCTGCCGCGCTTCATGGAATGTCTCACTGATGTCGACGCCGGGCATGGCGATGATCAGATCGAAGTTTTTCTCCTGAAGTTGCTGGCGGGCTTCCGAATATGTGGCCACTTTTGTAAAGCGCGGAGGGGAGGAAAGATTAAGCGCGACATATTCGAAATACACCTGCTCTTCGACACGCCCGTCTTCCTCCATCATAAAGGCGTCGTAGGGAGTCGCGATAAGCAGGACATTATGGATTCGGCGCTGCATCAGGTCCTGAAAGGCAGTGTCTTTCAGATAGAGCCGGCTGAGAAGGTTGTCGTCGAGAGTTTGCATGGTGTTGTAGACAATATAGGGTGTGGGGGGATAGTGTGGATGATGCGTGGAAGATGGGATATAATTCCGGAAAAACAACGCAGTCCGCGGCATGTCGATGATGCCACGGACTGTGTATGCTATGGTTCAGAAGCGTGTGAAAGCTGAATGATTCCGGAGATGCCGGTGGCGCAAAGCCGGATCAGTCTTTCTGATCCTGATTGATCTTGGTGAGGAAAGCGTCAAGGGCAGCGGTCATCGACGGATATTCCGGCGTCGGAGCCGAATAGTCGAGACGCAGGCCGGCGTCGGTGACAGCCTGTGCGGCCGGCTGGCCGTAGGTGCCGATATAAATATGCTGGCTGTCCTGATCGAAATCGGGGAAGTTTTTCTTAAGCGAGTCGATACCTGCCGGAGAGAAGAAAAGGAGCAAGTCATAGTCGAGGGGCTCGTCGGGGGTGAAGTCGTTGCTGACAGTGCGATACATCACCACCTTTGTGTAGTTGATATTATTCTTGTCGAGCAGCGACATGTTGTCCTTATGCACATCGGCTACGGGGAAGAGGAACTTCTCGCCGGAATTTTTCATAATGGCCGCCATCAGCTGGGGGTCGTCGAGTTTTCCGGTCTTGCCGAAGAATATCTTGCGCTTGCGATAGACAATGTATTTCTGCAGATAGAGGGCGATGCTCTCTGTAGTGCAGAAATATTTCATTGTGTCGGGCACACTGACTCTCGTCTCTTCACAAAGGCGGAAGTAGTTGTCGACGGCATGACGTCCGGTGAATATCACGGCTGAGAAATCGGCCGGATTCACTTTGGCCTGACGGAATTCCTTGACGGTCAATCCCTCGACCTTGATGAATGGACGGAATACAATTTCTACGCCGTGACGCTCGGCGATGTCGAAATATGGCGATTTCGCGGTGGCAGGTTTTGGCTGCGAGACGAGTATTTTCTTGATGCTCATGTCGTGGTTGTTGATAATCTTGTTCCCCCGATCTTTTTAATTTTCCGGATTCCTCCCGATGTGTCTGTATATGCTTATCCGCATCCCTTGAGGGCTGCGACGTAGAGCAGAATCAAGGGCACAATTTCTAAACTGCAAAGATAGTACAAAAAAAGCACCCAAGCACTTATTTGAGTGAAAAAAATCCTAAATCCCTTCGAAATAAATACAATTTTCCCCAATGCCACAGCCGCTCCCCCCATCCAGAGGGCTACTACGGCCTGCTCCGGATAGCAGAGCGTGAGCAACGCTGCAGGGAAAAGGATCAGGGTCGTGAGGCCTGTGGCGGCCAGATAGCCGCGGATCCACATGCGTGTGTGCAGTCGGTCGGAAAATACCGTGCCGACCACAGCATAGCTTGCAATCATGAAGATCTCATAGGCTGCCGTCAGGCCGATCGCGATGGTCATGCTGCGCGGAGCGTCGGGATGTTCGACGCTTCCGCCGACAAGTGTATAGAGCAGCATTCCGGCGCATATGCTCCACATCGCATTGAGCAGGATGACAAAGCTTGTCTCTCTGACCGTGTCGTCGAATACATTTCCACGCTCTCTGACCTCGATAGCGCTTTTGAGCAGCGTGGCGAGATATTTGGAGTTATTGCGGAAGCGGATGGCGACAAGCACAAATAGGAGCAACAGCGCCGTGACGATCCACGACAGTCCGATGACCTCTTCCTCAACGACACGCCCCGGAGCGGGAGCTTTCGCGGGAGGATCGAGAATGATGACATAGGTCGTGTCGCGTGCCGTCGTGTCGGGCCGTCCGGCCAGGGAGTCAGGCAAGGCTTGTCGCCGGAGCGAATCGGGCGATTGCGACGAATGGGCCGTGATGCGACGGGGCGCCGTGCCCCCCTGCGTCATACTCTGAGTCATACCCTGAGTCATACCCTGCGTCGACGCCTGCGTCTCGCCGGCAGTCGATGCCGACCGGAGATCCGCATCTGTCGCTTCTCTGCCACTCGCGGCTGCATTCATGCCGCCGACCTCGGACTCTCCCCCCGCAGTGTGCCCGACGCTATGGGAAGGAGCCGCCGCCCGGGGAGTGCCATGAATTGAATCTGACGCTATAGCCATCCTTCGGATTTATACCATTCCACACTCTTTTCTATTCCCTCGGCAAGATCGACGGCGGGAGCAAACCCGAATGCCGCCTCTGCTTTGCCGACATCCACACTCCAGTTACGCTGGGCCATGATGTTGTATTTGTCGCGGTTGAGCGTCGAGGGCTTCCCTTTGGCCACACCGATTTTCTCGGCGATAGCCGACACTATTCTCAGCCCGATCAGCGGCACACGCACCGGCACGACAAGTTTCTTGCCGAGCGCCTTGGCCGCGAGCTTACGAAACTCGGCCTGCGAATATGCTGCCGGGTGAGCCACATTGTAGGTCTCGCCGACCGGCGATTTCTCAAGCGCGTCAAACACTGCGCGCGCAAGATCTTCGACATAAAGGAATGTCAGCGTCTGCCGGCGATAGCCGACTGAGAAGTCCCACCCTTTGGCAATGGATTCAAACATCAGGAAGTAGTCGCGGTCACGCGGGCCGTAGATCCCCGTGGCGCGGAGTATGATATAGGGGATCCCCTCCATCTGAAGCAGCATCTCGGCCTTGAGCTTGGATGCGCCATAGCGGGTGTTGGGCTGTGGAATCGTGCGCTCGGTGATGGGGAGTCCGGTGCGCTCTTCCATCGGCCCGACAGCCGAGAGTGACGATATATAGAGAAATTTGCCGGGCATCTTTCCGGAAGTCTTCAGAGCGGCGAGAAAATCGCGAAGATACTCATAGTTGATGCGGTTGAAGTCGGCAAACCGCAGACACTTCGTGGCTCCGAGATTATAGACGATCCAGTCCCACGACTCCCCTTCGGGTAGCGACGCGGTCATTGTCGCGGCGAGCGACCCGGGATTATCAAAGTCGAATTCCACGAATCGGATCCTCTTATCGGAAAGATAGCGGCGCGACGTCGTGGCTCTCACTCCGGCCCAGACTTCCAGGCCTCGGCGCAACGCCTCTTCGACAATGAAGCCGCCGGCAAAACCGCCGGCCCCGACAATCAGCACCCGCTGACGGCGTATGATTTGCTTATCGGTTGTTTCGGTCATCAGTTAGAAACTGTTTAAATTTTGGTGATCACGACTGTTTCTGACCGGTCTCGGAAAGAAGTCGGAATTCATATCCCTCGGCAAGTAGCCATTCGAGCGATTCGGGAAGAGCCCGCTGCAGCCGTGGCCAGGATTTCAGAGAGTCGTGAAACACTATTATCGAGCCGTCGCGACTCAGTCGCTTGACATTGTCGACCACATCGTCGGCCGTCAGCCGCCTCGAATAGTCGCGCGTGACAAGATCATACATTATGATCCTGTATTTCCGGCTCAGCGCAATCGCCTGGCGCGGACGCAGCCAACCATGAGGAGGGCGGAAGAGAGGAGTGGCGAGAAGCGTATCCGCCTCACTGACATCTCGCAGATAACGGCGCGTCGTGACCTTTGCCCCCTGAAGATGATGGCGCGTATGATTCCCGATATCATGCCCGCGCGCGGCCACCTCCCGGAGAAGCTCCGGATAGCGGGCGGCATTGTCGCCCACCATGAAGAAGGTGGCCTTGACGCCATAGCGGTCGAGCGTATCAAGCACCCATGGCGTGACCTCCGGGATCGGGCCGTCGTCAAACGTCAGAAACACCCGTTTCCCATTCCCGCCTTCTGCCGGGAAGCGAAACTCTCCACGCGCCACCAGGCGGCGAAACCATTCCGGCGGCCTTTCAATCAACATGAGCGGTCGGCTTCGTTATTGATTGACATACTCCGGATGACGCGCCGCGAATTCTTCCCAAAGGCGGCGTGTGCGCTCCTTGTCGAGACGCTGATACTGCTCGTTGGCCTGTAGAAGCTCGAGCGCCTCCGGATTGTCTTTGATCTGATCAAGCACCATCCAGAGCAACGAGTCGATATATCGCTCTTCGGCCGAGGCCCCGGCATAGCCGGCGGCATCGCGCGATGCAAGTTCGTTGGCGACTTCGCAATATTGCGCCGCCTCGCGCGCGAATTCAGCCGGAGTAATGTCGCCCATATCGCCGGAGCCCTCGCCGGATGATTGATTGTAATAAGCGTTATAGTATTTCGCGAGCTGCTCGAGATTCAGCCCATAACGCTTCATCACATCTTCCACCTCCTTACGCTGCCCCCCGTAGGCCTCGAAGAGCTCTACGATTCGATAATACTGATAGGGAGCCAGACGCGTCTCGTAAGTGGTCGACGGATTGATGAATCGCATCGCCAGTTCCTGGCTGTAGCGCACATAAGGCGCATACTGCACCATCAAGCCTCGGAAAATATCCAGTCCGCGGTCGGTCAGCTTTTTGTCGGAAAGACTCTTGCCGACCTCGCAATAGATCTGGGCAGCCGTCAGGCTGAGAGCCATATCATACGAACCGACCGACGCAGGCAGACGCTTGAACATCGTGTCGAGAAGTTCGACAGCCTGAGCATATTTGGCCTCCGCGCCTTTGCGGTCGCCGTCGTGGAGGAGAAGATCTCCCTCATATACGAGCTGGCTCGAAGTCTCCACCATCGAATTGCGAACGGAATAGAGCATCCGGCGCGCCGTCTCGTCGAAATAGACATCACGACCCGAATCGGCGCCACCCCAAAGATAGCGCTTCATTATATTATCATAGGAACGGTCGGTGCGGGGAACTTTTCCCTGCTGTACAGTCGGCACAAGCTGATGCGTCATGCCTGTAGAACGCAAATACGGGGTCAAACCGACATGATATTCATCGCCGACGGTCGAACACCAATAGATAGGACGCTCCCAGCCGCGGGCGGCATTGGTGGCGATGATATCGAGCATCAGTATCTCGCCCAGTCCGAGATATCCCTTGGAGCGATAGGCATCGGTCGATGAAAGGTCGATCGTGATCTCATCGACAAGCTCAGCCGTATCGGCCGGCGCGATCAGACCGCGCTCCACAGCCGCTTTCTTATTGACAGGAATCGTCACCACAGCCGAAGGCAAAGTGCGATAGCCCGAACGCTGATCGACAGTTTCGCCGGTATAAAGAATCTTAAGACTCGAAAGGAGATCGGTCGGCACACGCTGATCGTAAGGAAGCACCGTGACTGCATTCAGCCCATAGGCATAATCCTCAGGCTTGGCGGTGAATTCCACAGCCTTGCCCGAATAAGCGGGCTGACGCTGCTGATTGGCATACCATTCCGATGCGAGATAGCTGAGATTGATCACCCTGACATCCGGACGGATGCCCTCCACCTCCTGGGCATACCAGAGCGGGAACGTATCGTTGTCGCCGTTGCAGAATACGATCGCGTCTTTCTCGAGACTCTCCAGATAGTTGACCGCGAAGTCACGCGCCGCATAGCGGCCGCTGCGATCGTGGTCGTCCCATGTCTGCGACACCATCTGCACCGGCACACATACACCAAGCGCACACGCCACAGCCGCTGCATAACGGCGTTCCTTCCGATTGCGCAACGCCATCGAAAGCAGGCTCGTCAGTCCGGCCACACCCATGCCCAGCCATATCGCAAAGGCATAGAAGCTGCCGGCAAACGCATAATCACGCTCGCGGGGCTGATTCGGAGTCTGGTTGAGATAAAGCACAATCGCGATGCCCGTCATGAAGAAAAGGAAGAACACCACCCAGAATTGCTCGATGCCACGGTCGCCCTTAAACGACTGCCACACCAATCCGATCAATCCCAGAATCAGCGGGAGAAGATAATACTTGTTATTGCCCTTATTGTTCTTCCCGAGATCGTCCGGAAGAAGCGACTGATCGCCCAGACGCATATTGTCGAGCGCAGGAATACCCGATATCCAGTTGCCGGCATCGAGTTCGCCATATTGATTGTTGATGTCGTTC
This sequence comes from uncultured Porphyromonadaceae bacterium, assembly GCA_947175695.1. Taxonomy (GTDB): domain Bacteria; phylum Bacteroidota; class Bacteroidia; order Bacteroidales; family Muribaculaceae; genus Lepagella. The sequence continues at coordinate 1,991 of CAMWNT010000043.1, read as the reverse complement.
TGACGTCCGGCGAAGTTCCACATGAAATAGCGCAGATACATATGGTTGAGCTGATAGTTGAAGAAATAGCTCATGTTCTGCTTCCAGCTGGGCTTGAACACCCGCTTCTCGGGATAAAACAACGATCCCGTCATTTCATTATACTGCGGCTGAGCATAAAGATCAAGCTCGGGATATTTCTGGCCGGTCATATCATCGATAGCCGTCACGCCGACAAGCTGATCGGGCATTGTGTCAAGACGCACCCAATTTGCATAAGCCGACGCATGCTGGCGGCTGTAGATGCGCGGGAAGAGCATATTGAGCTCCGGATTCATCTTCACCTCGGGATTGAAATCCGTCACGACATAATAGTCGCCCCCGCGCTCCGCAAGGCGATCGTTGGCCGAGAGTTCACGTTGAGTCAAAAGATCGTATTCCGATTTAGCCTTGGCGCCGGCGACACCCTTCGCATAGAGCTTCTTGCCGGGCTTGACGATAGCCCCTCCATACTGCGGAGTCGTCAGAATGGCCGGAGTGCCGTCGTCAAGCACAGCCAACGTGTCGGCATACTGTCCGACAATCTTCTTCTGAGGCGCTGAGTAAAGCGTCTCGCCATAGATCAACGGATTCTGGCCATACTGCTCACGATTCAAATAAGCCGCCAGATCAAACACATTGTCGGGAGAGTTCTGATTCATCGGCGTGTCGGCCGACGAACGGATCAGAATCAACGCATAGCTGCTATAGCCGATGAAGATCACAGTGATGCTCCACATCATGACATTCAACACACGATGCGGAATTCTATTGGCAAATTTAGTGAAGAGCGCGGCGATCAGCGCAAGGGTCAGGATCAAACCGATCCAAAGCGAATCCCCGACGAAAAGCATACCGGATATCGTCACTCCCAGTACGAACGCCACACGCCCCATCATCGTCAATCGGCTTCGCGAAAGCTCATAGAGCGAAAATGCGAATAGGATCAACGCTACAACTGCATACGCAAGCGCACCGCTGTTGAACGGCAGATGAAGGCCATTGACAAAGAAAAGCTCAAAACGCTGCGCAACCTTGATAAATCCCGGCACAAGACCGTAAAGCACGAAGAAGACGATCACAAACGACACTCCCAGCGCTATAAGCGACCGAAGCACATTCATGTTCTTATACTTCCGATATGCAAACACGAGCACAATGGCCGGTATACACAAAAGGTTAAGCAGGTGCACTGCTATGCTGACGCCGATGATATAAGCGATTAAAACAAGATAACGATCGCTGCTCGGATTATCGGCTCTGTTTTCCCACTTAAGGATCAACCAGAATACGAGAGCCGTGCAGAAACTGGAAAAGGCATATACTTCACCCTCCACAGCAGAAAACCAGAACGTATCACTCCACGTATAAGCCAGCGAGCCCACGAGTGCCGAGCCCATGATGACCAGATACTGCGAAAGCGAGAGCTCGCCTTGATGAGAATCTTTGACGACAAGGCGTCTGACAAGATGCGAGATCGTCCAGAAAAGCAGCAGAATCGTCAACGCGCTCAGCAGACCGCTCATGGCATTGACCATGACCGAAATCGCCTTCGCATCCGGAGCAAAGTTAGCGAAAAAGCGGGCAGTCAGCATAAATATCGGGTTGCCCGGCGGATGACCGATTTCCAGTTTGTCGGCCTGGATGATAAACTCACCGCAATCCCAATACGATGCGGTTGGTTCGAGAGTAAGCCAATAAGTGACCAGCGCGATGACAAACACGAGCCAACCGCCGGCGTTATTGATAAGGTTATACTTCTTCGTAAACATTTAGAATTACGTAAAATTCAGAATTAATCCACAAAGTTAATAAAAAGCGAGTGTACTGACAAGCAGGCGCAAAAAAAAGAGACCGACCATCTGATCAAGCCTCTCAAAGAATAACGGATCGACTCCCCCCCTACTCTCCCGCTTTCCGGGAGTTTGACAGTTTAGTCTCTCATTTAACATTTAACTTGCAGCTAATCAGAC
>CAMWNT010000042.1 GCA_947175695.1 uncultured Porphyromonadaceae bacterium | reverse complement strand
GCGAGGGCCAGTGCATGATATGCTCGGGGGCGGCTTTCTTCCAGAGGGCGAAGTCCATGGGGTTGCGCTTTTCGCTCTGGCCGTCGAGGCTGCGGGTTGTGGCGTAGAGCTCGTCGATGTTTCTGCCGGAGAGTTTGCCGTAGTTGTGGTCGCGGTTGTATTTCTCCACATCGAAATATACGCTTCCCTGCGACTCATAGGCGTAGCCGGCGTCGAGGATTTTCTTGATATATTCTATCTGCTCGATGATATGGCCCGAGGCGTGGGGCTCGATGCTCGGGGGGAGCACATTGATGGCCTCCATGTCGCGGTGGTAGCGGTTGAGATAGTGTTGCACGACCTCCATCGGCTCGAGCTGTTCGAGCCGCGCTTTCTTTGCGATCTTGTCTTCGCCTTCGTCGGCATCGTGTTCGAGATGGCCCACATCTGTGATATTGCGAACGTATCTCACTTTATAGCCGCTGTGAAGGAGATAGCGGTAGAGGATATCGAATGTGACGGCCGGACGCGCATGTCCGAGATGTGCGTCGCCATAGACGGTCGGGCCGCAGACATACATTCCGACATGGCCTTCGTGGAGGGGCTTGAATGGCTGCTTGACGCGCGCCAATGTGTTGTAGATAAAAAGATTGTCCATTCTAAAATATTAAAAAGAGCCTGCCGTCCATAAGAATGCTTATGTCGCGACAGGCTCTACATGAACAATGATAATTGAGTACGAAAACTGAGCCGAGGAGAGAGCGTGGAATGCATCATGAGCGATAGTCGTTACGCTCTCGGAGGCAGTCGTCGCTGCCGGCGATGCTATCGGTTGTTGCCGGCGACGGGATCAGTTGTTGCCGATCTGGCCGCGGGGTGCGCGGGGCTTGATTTCGCCGAACTGAGCTTCGTATTTCTGGATATTGTCGGTCAGGGCAAACATGAGCTGCTTTGCGTTTTCGGGGCTCATGATGATGCGGCCCACTACGGGAGCCTGGGGCATGCCGGGAGCGGCGAAGATGAAGTCGATGAGGAATTCATTGGGGCCGTGGCCGATCATTGCGAGGTTGGAGTACTTGCCGTCGGCGATTTCCGGACGGAGCTGGATCTGGAGCTGGTTGCCCTGATTCTGATTTTCGTTGTTTGCCATTTTTATGGGTGGTTTTTTATTATTTGAGTTTTTGGTATCAAACGACGCGGTTCGGAGCCGGGCGACGCGTTGGCTTCGCCGGAGAGCCGCGACACATCAATTACTGTCGCATTGACATTCGGATGCGAATTTACGGATTTTTTTTTCAATATCCAAATTGCGCATCGAATTGACAGGATTTTAACATGCTTAAACATTTATTCCGGACGCGCGATGCCGTCTTTGCGGGCGCGTTCGGAGAGGCGTTTGATACGCTCTTGAGTCTCGGGGTGGGAGGAGAACATTTTCTGCACATAGCTGCTCTGGCCCGATTCGCCGGCTGAGAGCTTTTCGAATGCACCGACCATTCCCCAGGGGTTTTTGCCGTGGCTCTTGAGGAATTCGTAGCCGTAGTCGTCGGCCTCTTTTTCCTGCTTCTGGGAGTATTTGGCGTTGATGAGGCTTTCGCTGAGGCCGCCGAGCGCGGAGTCGCTGAGGGCCGCCACAACGCCGCCGCTCGCGGAGATGGCGTCGCGCGCGGCGCCGGTCAGCAGTTCGGTCTTGAGCGCTTTTTTGCTGTGGTGTTTGGCCACATGGCCGATCTCATGGCCGATGACGCCGAGGAGTTCGTCGTCGCTCATGATGTCCATCAGCGATGAGAATACGCGCACACTGCCGTCGGGACACGCGAAGGCGTTGACGTCGATGACGTCGTAGACTTTGAAGTTGAGGGGTATGCCGTCGACATCGGTCAGTCCTTCGGTCAGCTTTTTGAGACGGATGGTGTAGGGGTTGTCGTCGGGAGTGACGGGGTTGTGGGTGTCCATCCAGTCGACGGATTGCTTGACATATTCGGCCATTTGGGCGTCGGTCAGGGTGAGGGCCTGGGCGGTCTTTGAGGCTGCATTGACCACTTTTCCAAGATTAAGCTGCGCGTCGGCCTGAAGCGGAGCGACAGCAGTCAGCGCCATGGCGCCGAGCACGATCGAAAAAATCTTTTTCATTTCTCTTATATGATTAGGATTAGTCGAGTTATTTGTCGAAGGTTGCCAGACGGGCGGCGAGCGCGGCGGCTGATTGGCGCACAGCCGCGATGACGTCGGCCGAGGCGGATTGCTTCATCACGACGGGCGACGCGATCGGCTCGATGCCGGCCTTGGCGAGGATCTCTTCCATCACCGGCACAGCGCGTTGCGCCCATGTGTTGCTGCCGAAAAGCAGCACTTCGCGGTTTTTGACTCCGCGCGTCGCTATGGCGTCGAGCAGGGTCTTGACCGGGGGGAAGAGAGTGTCGTTATAGGTCGGGGCGGCCACAATCAGTCCGCGATGGCGGAAGATGTCGCTGATGATGTAGCTGTGGCCGCTGCGCGATGCGTCGTGGATAGAGATGTCGCGCACTCCGGCTTCGGTCAATGCCCGGGCGGCCTCTTCGGCCAGTCGGGCCGTGTTGCCATACATCGAGCCGTAGATTATGGTGACGCCGTTGTCGAGGGGCTCGTAGCGGCTGAGACGGTCGTAGAGACCGACAACTTCAGCGATGCGTCCGCGCCATACGGGGCCGTGGGTCGGACAGATGGCGGCGATCTCGACGGATTCGAGCTTTTTGAGCGCTTTCTGCACAAACGCGCCGTATTTGCCGACAATGTTGGAGTAGTAGCGAACCATTTCGGGGAAGTAGTGGTCGGTCGACATTTCTTCGTCGGTCACTCCCCCGTTGAGGGCGCCGAAGCATCCGAAGGCGTCGCCGCTGAAGAGAATCTTTTCTTCTTCGAGGATGCTGACCATGGTCTCGGGCCAGTGCACCATCGGGATCGGCACAAAGCGGAGCGTCGTGCCCTCGCCGAGCGATATCGAGTCGCCCTCTTTGACGGCGATCGTCGATGCTTCTTCCCCGTAGAATCCCTTGACCATGTCGAGGGCCTGGCGTGTGGCGACGATCGTGATGTCGGGATAGACTTCGCGCAGAATGCGTATGGCGCCGGAATGGTCGGGCTCCATATGGTTGATGACCAGGTAGTCGGGCTTGCGGTCGCCGAGGATTTCCCGGATATGACCGATCTGTTCGAGCGCATAGGCGGCTTCGACGCCATCGATGATGGCGGCCTTTTCAGGGCCCGCGACAAGATAGGAATTGTAGCTGACTCCGTAAGGGAGGGGCCAGAGTGATTCGAAGAGATCGGTGCGCCGATCGTTGACTCCTATATAGTGTACGTTGGTGGATATTTCTGCAACATTCATAATTTTATGCATTTATGGGTCGGACGCAGGGTGAGAGGCCTGCGTCCGGGCGTTTGGATATGCAAATTTACTAAATTCGCGCCAATCCGCCAACACCCCGACGGCCGCCGCCCCTCCCGACAATCGCCCCGCGAGCAGCGGGCCTGCGGAAGAGAGGCGCCCCGCCTCCATAAAACATTCGCGCCAAGACTGCGTTATATCTACGAGCCGAACGACAAAAATTGGTTGATACTCCACAATTTTCGTCTAAAACTCGCGAATTGTTAAAAATATTAACTAACTTTGCGCGAAAGAAAAAAGACTCAGAGAGTGTATGGAGGATGCACACGCATCGTTTCCATCTTTTTACCTATAAGTAACCCACAAGCGGGGAAACTTACATCCACTATGAACAATTGGTTATATAATAATATATTGACTTTTGTATTAGCATTCATCCTTGTGGGAATCCTGATCCCGCAAATCATTGCTATTGCATTCAACAAGAACCTATTCGACAGTCAGGACGCCCGCAAGACCCACATCGGACTCGTGCCCCGTCTCGGAGGAATTTCCTTCGTGCCGGGAATTATTTTCTCCCTCCTTTTCACTCTCGGAATCGGAATCCAGTTTGCCGAGCCCGGAATACGCGAGATTATATGGACAGGCACTGTGCCGCTCTTCTTTCTCTTCTGCGCCCTGATGCTTCTTTATCTTGTCGGAATGGCCGACGACCTTGTCGGAGTCAGATATGGCGCCAAATTCTTTTTTCAGATTCTTGCCGCACTGATCGTCATTGCCTCAGGCATTTATGTAGCCAATTTTCACGGATTCCTCTGGATCGACCAATTGCCTGTCTGGGCCAGCTGGGCGCTGACAATCGTATTGATCGTCTATATCATCAATTCTTTCAATCTGATCGACGGAATCGACGGTCTCTCCGGCGGCCTGGCCACCATCACTCTCGCATTCTTCGGAATCGCTTTCTACGACGCCGGAATCTATATCTATTCGATGCTCGCCTTCGCCGGACTCGGCACTCTCCTCCCCTTCCTCTATTACAATATCTATGGCAATCCCGAGCGCAGCAGCAAGATTTTCATGGGCGACACCGGATCGCTCACAATCGGAATGCTGATCGCTTTCCTCGCAATTGAATTCACCAATGTCAACGAAAAGGGGAACATCTTCGCCACAGTCAACCCCATAATCGTGGCTGTCTCGCCGATCATCATCCCTCTCTTCGATCAGCTCCGTGTATTCTCCCACCGCATTGTGCGCGGCCGCAATCCGTTCATGCCGGATCGCTGCCACATCCACCATAAGCTCCTCGCCCTCGGCTTGACGTCGCGTCAGGCGCTCGTCGCCATCCTGCTGACCGACATCGGCTTCATCATCGTCAACTGGCTCATCTCTCCCCATATGGGCCCGACACTGACCATTGTCGTCGACCTCGCCATCTGGACAATAGCCAATTTGATCATTACCAAGGCGCTACGGCGCCGCGAGGCCCACACAGGCATTCATCTCTACGACTGAATCGACTGTCGACGCCCCAAGATTCAAATAAACTATAAATTCTGACGTTAGATAATTGCAATGCCCCGGCTTCAATACGCCCCGGCATTCTGACGCCTCCGGCCGGATCCCGATTCCGTCCGCGAAGCGAAAGATGCAAATCTGACAACTCATCCATTGATAATAAATAAATTAACGTTAATATCTCTTATAGACTCTGATCCGGCCATTCACGCCTCTCCGACGCGCCTACTTTCCGCTCGAGCGAAGGATGATCGCGACGGCCGCAGATGCGCCGGTTCACGACAATCTACATTATGAAAACTAACAAGCTCTCTGTTTCGGCGCTCGTCATTTCTTTGGCGGCCCTGTTTATGATGGTCGGATGCTCCACTCCCAAGGATGTGGCATATTTCCAGGACCTTGACCAGATCTCTGTCATCGAAGCTCAAAGCCGTCAGACTCTCCGCGTCAAGCCCGATGATAAGCTTCAGATCATCGTAATGTCGAAAGACCCGCAGCTCGCAACGCTTTTCAATCTTCCCGTTGTCGCTTCTCGCCTCGGCCAAAGCGCCAACGCTTACGGCACTACTTCAGCCTATACCTCTTCCACCGGCTCGTCGGAAGGCCTCAGCAGCTATACTGTGTCGCCTGAAGGAAATATCGATTTCCCGGTGCTCGGCAATCTCCATGTGGAGGGCATGACCCGCGCCGAACTCGCCGGATTCATCAAGGGCGAGCTCATCGGCAAGAACCTTATCAAGGATCCCACAGTCACTGTGGAATTCCTCAACACCGGCATCAGCGTGCTGGGCGAAGTCAACGCTCCCGGTCGCTATGTGCTCAACCGCGACGAGCTCACTGTGCTCGACGCGCTCGCAATGGCCGGCGACCTCAAGATCCAGGGACGCCGCGACAATATCAGAGTAATGCGAAAGGAGGGCGACAAGACTAAAGTCTATCTGCTCGACCTGACAAGCGGAAAGGATATCTACAACAACCCCGGATTCTATCTCCAGCAGGATGATATGGTCTATGTGGAGCCCAATGACTATCGCAAGCGCGAGACTACCGTCAACGGCAACACCTCGCTCTCGGCAAGCTTCTGGATCTCGGTTGTGTCGGTGCTCACTTCCGTAGCAGTGCTCGTTGTCAACCTCGTCAAGTAAGGCCGGCCCGGGCCTGCCGACCCTCTCTCTCCCGCGCGCTTTCGGGGCGCCCCCGGAAGCTCTCACCCCGCCGATGCGGACTCCCCGCGATCTGACCGAATTCCGGAGATCCCCGCATTGCCAAACCGGATATTAATCTATTTCTGCATTAGATGGAAAACAATATAATAGTCAACGACGTCCAGGAGGAGGAAAAGACCTTCTCCATCATGGATTTCATGTCGAGCTGCCTCAGCCAATGGAAGTGGTTTCTCATTTCCATCATCGTGTGTGTCGGGTTAGGCACACTGTATGTCATCCGCCAGCAGCCACAATGGAGCCGCACCATGCAGGTGCTCATCCAGGATGATGAGTCCGGAGGCGTACAGGAGATCTCGAACGCTTTCAAAAGCTTCGGGCTTGGCGGCAACAACACGAATGTCAACAATGAGCTGATCTCGCTGAAGTCGCCGGCTGTGATGCAGGAAGTCGTCAAGCGTCTCAACCTCACGGTCAATGTGTTCGAGCGCGAACTTCCCCACACAAATGTGCTCTATGGAAGCTCTTCACCCGTCAACGCCACTTATGAGAGCTATGATCAGTTCGGTTCGGCCACTTTCCTGATGGACCTCAATCCCGACGGTTCGTATGAGCTCCATGAGTTCAAGGGTGTGCCGGCCGGCTCGGGCAAGCGGCAGTCGTATGACGTCGCTCCGATCAAGGGTCGCCTTGGCTTCGATGTCGTGAAGACACCCGTCGGCGCTATCGTGCTCGCCCCCAACGGCGGATTTACTTTCAAGGATAAGGAGCCGATCAGCCTCCGCATTTCGATCACATCCGAGCATGTGGCCGTCGAGTCTTATCTGCTCAAGCTGAAGGCTGATCTGACCGATGCCGACGCCGATGTGATCGATCTGACGATCACCGACCAGAGCGTGCAACGCGCCACTGACATCCTCAACACCATCGTCGAAGTCTATAATGAATTCTGGGTGCGCGACAAGAACCGTATGGCCATCGCCACTTCCGAGTTTATCGACGAGCGCCTCAAAAGCCTCACTCAGGAGCTCGCCGAGGTGGATTCGGATATCGCCGATTATCAGTCGTCGCATCATATGCCCGATCTGGAACAGACCTCGAAGATGTATCTCGAGGAGACAAGCAGCGTCAACAAGAACCTCGTCGAAGCCGAGAATCAGCTGGCTATGGCGAAGTATACCCGCGATTACGTCAGCAATCCCGCCAATAAGGAGAAGGTGGTGCCCGTGCTCAGCGGAGTGGGCAACACCGGCCTCGAGCAGCTCGTCAAGGACTATAACACTCTGCTTCTGACGCGTGAAGGCCTCATCAAGAATTCAAGCGCCGACAATCCGCTGATCGACAATTATACGATTCAGGTCGACGGTCTGCGTGAGTCGCTGATCGCTTCGGTCAAGTCGTATGTCGGTTCGCTTGAGGCGAATCTCCGTTCGCTCCAGGCAGCCCGGGGCGCCAATATGAATCAGCTCGCGTCGGCTCCGAGCCAGGCGAAGTATCTCGGTTCGGTCAAGCGCGATCAGGAGATCAAGGAGCAGCTTTATCTCTATCTTCTCCAGAAGCGCGAGGAGAATCAGCTTTCGCAGGCCTTCAACGCCTATAACACGCGCATCATCACTCCCCCGTTCGGAAGCATGATGCCCGTATCGCCAAAGACTTTCTCCATCATCGCCGTCAGCTTCATTCTCGGCCTGATGATCCCGGCTGTAGTCATCTATTTCATCAAGGTGTGCGACACGAAGGTGCGCAGCCGCAAGGATCTCGACAATCTGCCGATCCCCTTCATCGGCGAAATCCCGCAGATCGGCTCGGCCAAGAAGCTGCGCAAGCTCTTCCAGTCGAAGAAGCAGAAACAGAAGGAGATCGACACTCCGAAGCCGATCGTCGGCGAAGGAAAGCGCGATGTGCCCAACGAGGCGTTCAGAGTCGTGCGCTCCAACATCGACCTCATGCTGGGCCGCAACGCGGAGCATTCGATCATCATGGTCACATCGTTCAATCCCGGCTCGGGCAAGTCGTTTGTGGCGTTCAACCTCGGCGCATCGTTCGCGCTTAAGCATAAGAAAGTGCTGCTGATCGACGGCGACCTCCGCCATGGATCGCTTTCAGGATATGTCGGCTCGCCGACTCGCGGCCTCGCTTCCTATCTGACCGGCAAGACCGATGATCCTCAGAAGATCATCTATAAGGCCGACATGGATAATCTCTATGTCATCCCGATCGGGAAGCGTCCGCCAAACCCGGCCGAGCTGCTGGAGGGCCCGCGTTTCAAGGAGCTCCTCGATTCGGTCAAGGATCAGTTTGACATCATCATGGTCGACTGTCCGCCGGTCAATGTCGTGGTCGACACCCAGCTCATCAACCGCTATGCGGAGTCGACACTCTTTGTGGTGCGCGCCGGATTGCTTGAACGCTCGGCTATCAAGGATCTCACAATCCTTTATAACGAGAAGAAGCTCCACCGCATGAGCATCCTGCTCAACGGCACCGAAGCCACCCACAGCAGCTATTACACCTACGGCAACTATCAGTCGCTCGAAGAGTGATCCACCCCGACGGTCGCCGCCAAGGTAATTTATATAACAAATTCATCATCGACCGACCCGTGGCCGCGCTTTCGTGGCCCTGGCCGGTCGGCGATGCTTATTCCAACGCAGGATTTTCCTGCATTTCTTTACGTCTTAACGAGCGGATTGATATTCCACTTGACCCGCTCCCTAAAAATCTTTGAATTATGGGATTCTGGCCTTTTAAAAAAAGAGTTGACGGATTGCGTGAATCCGGACTGATGGAAAATTTTACAGACTGGCATTCCCATATCCTGCCGGGCGTCGACGATGGCGTGCCTGATATGGATAAGTCGCTGGAAGTGCTCGCCGCCTATGAACGCATGGGGGTCAACCACGTCTGGCTGACTCCGCATATCATGGAGGATTATCCCAACACTACCGATGATTTGCGCAAGCGCTTCGCGGAATTGTGTCTTGAATACGACGGCCATATCAAGCTCGATCTTGCCGCCGAGAATATGCTCGATTCGCTCTTCGAGGAGCGTCTCGCCGCCGGCGATCTGCTCCCGATCGGCGAGGAACGAAATCATTTGCTCGTAGAGACCTCTTATTTCTCTCCCCCGATGAATTTCGACGATCTGCTTGACGACATAATGTCGGCCGGATATTATCCGATTCTGGCCCACCCGGAGCGTTATCGCTATATGCGGGAGAACGATTATGAGAATCTCAAGAAGAGAGGCATTATATTTCAGGTCAACATGATGTCGCTCGTCGGCATGTATGGCGAGACGGCCCGCAAGAAGGCGGAGTGGCTGCTGAAAAAAGGAATGATCAATCTGACCGGCAGTGATCTCCACCGGCTTTCGGCTACTTCACGCTATCTCGAGAAATCGCCCGATAATCGCGACGCACTTGAGAATCTTCTTAACATAGCGCAAAATCCGCAGGTCAAATGAAGGTGCTTCTGACCGGCGCGGCCGGGTTTATAGGGTGTCGCGTGTCGATGTTTCTTGTGCGCGACGGCATGGAAGTGCTGGGCGTGGATTCGCTATGCGATTATTACGATCCGGCGCTGAAGAGGGCGCGCCTGCGCAATGCGGGAATTGATCCTGCGGCCGACAACGGCGCCCTCGATCTCGAGGAGGGACGCGTCTATCACAGCTCGCGCTTCGCGGGATTTTCGTTTGCAATGACCGACGTGCGCTCTTCCCGCTTCGCGGAGCTGGCCGCCGATTTCGCGCCCGACGTTGTCATTCATCTCGCGGCTCAGCCGGGAGTGCGCCATTCGACCGCTCATCCGGAGGATTGCCTTGAGATGAATGTGATGGCATTCATGAGGGTGCTGGAAGTCTGCCGGGAGCTGAAGGTCGGCCGGATGCTTTATGCGTCGAGCAGTTCGGTCTACGGCGACTATCCGGCGCAGTCGTTTCGCGAGTCGGATCAGCTTCAGACGCCTCGCTCGGTCTATGCCGTGTCGAAGCGCACGAATGAGATGCTGGCCGATGTGTATGCGCGGATGTATGGCATCAAGATGGTCGGAATGCGCTTTTTCTCGGTCTATGGCCCCTGGGGACGCCCCGACATGGCGCCGATCATATTCACGCGGGCGATCATGGCCGGGGAGCCGATCAGTCTTTTCAACGCGGGTCAGCTAAGCCGCGATTTCACGTTTATCGACGATGTGGCCCACGCTGTGAGCCGGATTGTCGCAATCGGCCAATTGGTCAACCCCGAGAGTGTGCATGAAGTGATCAATATCGGTCATGGCGTGCCGACTCTGGTGGCCGATTTCGTCAGCGAGCTGGAGTATCATCTCGGGCGCAAGGCCAATATCCGGCTCTTGCCGATGCAGCCGGGCGAGATGCGGTCGACACTCGCCGACAATTCCCGACTCAGAATGCAGTATGGCTATTCGCCGCCGACCACACTGCGCCGCGGCCTGGCGCGACTCGTAGCCTGGGCCCGGGAATACTATGGAGTCAGCCCTGACTGACTCGACGGCCGAAGCCGCCGGCTTTCGGCCATTATCACTGATATTCAACACTCTCCCGATTCAATCATATGAGCAAGACAGCTTTAATCACCGGCGTGACGGGCCAGGACGGCTCTTATCTCGCAGAGTTTCTTATCGAAAAGGGCTATGATGTGCATGGCACAATCCGCCGCTCGTCGACCGATTTCCGCGAACGTATAGCCCATCTTGAGGGGCATCCCCAATTTCATCTTCATTATGCCGACATGACGGATTCGATGAGCCTTGTGAAGGTGGTCGGAAAGATCCGCCCGGATGAAATCTATAATCTGGCGGCGCAGAGCCATGTGCAGGTCAGCTTCGATGTGCCGGAGTATACGGCCAACACCGTTGCCACAGGCACTCTGCGTGTGCTGGAGGCTGTGCGCGCCTGCGGCCTGGAGAAGACGTGCAGAATCTATCAGGCGTCGACTTCGGAGCTTTATGGCAAGGTGGAGGAGGTGCCTCAGAATGAGAACACTCCGTTTCATCCCTATAGCCCGTATGCCGTGGCGAAGCTCTATGGCTTCTGGATTGTCAAGGAGTATCGCGAGGCTTACGGGATGTATTGCTGTTCGGGCATACTTTTCAATCATGAGTCGGAACGGCGCGGCGAGACGTTCGTCACCCGCAAGATCACTCTGGCCGCGGCCCGCATCGCACAGGGGAAGCAGGATAAGCTCTATCTCGGCAATCTCTCGAGCATGCGCGACTGGGGTTATGCCCGCGATTATGTGGAGTGCATGTGGCTTATCCTCCAGCAGGATGAGCCGGATGATTATGTGATCGCCACAGGAGTGCAGCACAGTGTGCGCCAGTTTGCCACACTGGCTTTCCATTATGCCGGAATCGACCTGGAGTGGGTCGGCGAGGGTGAGAATGAGAAGGGTATCGACCGCGCCACGGGGAAAGTGCTCGTGGAGGTGTCGCCCGATTTCTATCGGCCGACGGATGTGGTCAATCTTCTCGGCGACCCGACGAAAGCGCGTCAGAAACTGGGCTGGAATCCGATGAACACGTCGTTTGAGCAGCTTGTGCGCATCATGGTCGACCATGATATGGAGAAGGTTGCGGTGGAGCGTGCGTCGGAGCATGCCCGCGTCAACCTCGCCGAGTATCTCGAAAAGGGAATTGACAAGTGATTTCACCTGCGACAAACCTCTTGCAGACACCGTAACAGAATATCAATTATCTGATATCTGATTATCAATTATCTGATATCTGATATTTAAGATTAATCATCTAATATCTAATTTCTAATATCTAATTTCTGATCACCTTGCAGAAGGATTCGAAAATATATGTGGCGGGCCATCGCGGAATGGTGGGCTCCGCTATCGTGCGCCGGCTCGAGAGCCTGGGCTATAGCAATATCATCACGCGCACCCATGCGCAGCTCGATCTGACGGATCAGCATGCCGTGGAGGAGTTTTTCCGCAGCGAGCGACCGGATTACGTGTTTCTCGCAGCCGCTAAGGTAGGCGGAATCGGCGCGAATTCGGCGGCTCCGGCCGATTTCATGTGGCAGAATATGACGCTGGAGATGAATGTGATCCATTCGGCTTGGGTCAACGGCGTGAAGAAGCTCCAGTTTCTCGGCTCGTCGTGCATCTATCCGCGCATGGCCCCGCAGCCGATCAAGGAGTCGGCGTTGCTGACTTCGTCGCTTGAATCCACCAACGAAGCCTATGCGCTGGCCAAAATCTCGGGGTTGAAGTATTGCGAGTATCTCAACCGACAGTATGGCACGGATTATATCTCTGTCATGCCGACCAATCTTTATGGTCCGAACGACAATTATCATCCCGAGAACAGCCATGTGCTCCCGGCTCTCATCCGCCGTTTCCATGAAGCGAAGGTGAGCGGCGCGGAGAAGGTGGTCTGCTGGGGAGACGGCTCCCCTCTGCGGGAGTTTCTCTATGTCGACGATCTGGCGGATCTCTGCGTCTTTCTGATGAATAATTACAGCGGCAATGAGACTGTCAACGCAGGCTCGGGCAAGGAGTTGACGATCGCCGAGCTGACACAGCTTGTGGCCGAGGCGGTCGGATATGAGGGACGCATCGAGTGGGACACCACGCGCCCCAACGGCACTCCACGCAAGCTGCTCGATGTCAGCAAGGCCACGGCTCTGGGCTGGACCTATTCCACCGAGTTGCCCGAAGGAATCCGTCTGGCTTATGAGGATTTCCTGAAGCGCGAGGCTGAAGCCGCGTTGCGCAGCAATTGATCGACGTATGGCCGACACTTCCAATAGCCGGCGCGGCCGGAGGAGCATCCGTTCGGGCGCTGTGTGGAGTCTCGCGGAGCGCGTGGCCACGCAGGCTGTGGCGTTCGTCGTGACGCTGATCATGGCTCGCCTGTTGACTCCGGATGATTTCGGATTGATCGGCATGCTGCTGATTCTGACTGAAGTGGGCACCGCGCTGTCGACTTCGGGATTGTCGCATGCGCTGATCCGGCGGGGCGAGCCGTCGCCGGAGGAGGCGGGAAGTGTGTTGCTTTTCAATATTTTCAGCGGATGCCTGCTCTATGCCCTTATATGGATCGGGGCGCCGGCTGTCGCGCGGTTTTATGACATCGCGGAGCTGGCGCCGCTGGCCCGCGGAATGGGACTGGTCGTGCCGCTGAGAGCTTTGGCCACTGTGAAGCTGGCGTGTCTTTCGGTCAGACTCGATTTCCGGCGACAGGCTATCGCCACGTCGGCCGCGCTTCTCGGCTCGGGCGCCGTCGGTATCGCGGCGAGCATGGCCGATTATGGCGCTTGGGCGATCGTCGGCTTTCATGTGTCGAACGCTTTGTTGTCGCTGGTGTTTGTCTGGATCGCGTGTCCGGGCGTCAGGTTCGGACGTTGGGACACGGCGACTTTCCGAAGTCTTCATCGCTTCGGCGCGGGGATCATGGGGGCGGCGTTGGCTGATTTCGCCCATAACAACGCCTATATGGTGGCGATCGGCCGACTTTTGCCTGTGGCCGATGTCGGCTTTTTCACCCGCGCCCGTCAGCTGGCGAGCGTCCCGGCCATCAGCATGAGCGAAGTGATTCGCAGGGTGGCCTATCCGGTGCTTTGCCGCTGTTCGTCGGATCGCGAGGCGATGCTGGCCGAGGGGATCAGGATGATGAAGATCGCGATGGCCGTCTGCGCGCCCGTGATGCTTTTTCTCGCTTCGATATCGTCGCCTCTGATCCTTCTTATCCTCGGCGAGAAGTGGCTTCCCGCGGCTCCTATGATGACGATCCTCTGCCTTGGGACACTCTGGATACCTCTCGATGTGATCAATCTATGGCTGCTCCCGGCGGCGGGCCATACGAAGCTGCTGTTCAGAGTGGAGCTCGTCCGCAAATCGGCGGCTATAGCCATATTGCTCGCCACGATGGCTTTCGGGATGATCTGGATCTGCATTGGCTATGCGGGGGCGGCGTTGCTGACGATGATTTTCACAGCCTGCGTGACGCGGCGCGTGTCGGGTCTGCGGCTTAGGCGTCAGTTCGGGCCTGTCGGCGCGATCATCGTCGTCGCGGCGATAGCCGACGCGGGGGGCCGTCTGGCGACGGCGTGGATCGACGGATCTCCCGTAGCGCCGTCAGTCGCATCGTTCGCCGGGCCGGCAGCAGTTTCACCGATAGCGAGCATCGCGGTCAATCTCGCCGTCAGCGCGGGATTATACCTCGCCATGGCCCGCGTTTTTTTCCCCGATATAATGAACACCCTCTTCGCTCCTTTGAGATCGCTTTTGCATCGACGCAATCCGGCGTCCGACTCTCCGTCAGACCGACCTGTCGTCGTTTTGCATGTCTATCCCCGCTTGACGGTGGGTGGCATTGAGAATGTCATTCTGAATATCATCCGATATTCGGATCGCGAGCGTTTCCGTCATGAGGTGCTTGTGCAGGAGGAGGGGGAAGCCGATCCGATATTTCAAGAGCATGGGGCGACGATCCATCGGGTGCCGTTTGACGGTGATCGCGAAGCTTATCGGCGGAGCGTGGCCGGGTTGATGCGTGAGCGGGGCGTAGCGGCGGTCCATGCGCATCAGCATCATCAGATGATGCTGGTCAATGAGATCGCGAAGGGAGCCGGAGTCGCTTGCCGCATCGCCCATTCGCATTCTTCTCATCAGGATTGGCCGGGATGGAAACGGCGTCTGCGTCTTTTGAAGTTTCATCGCAATTCGCGGGGTGCGACTCATTGCGTCGGTTGCTCGCGCGAAGCATTGGAGTGGCTGTTTCCGCTGCGACGCGTCGGCGGAAGCGTGGCCATCAACGGAATCGCCACCGATGCATGGCAGTTTGATCCCGAAGCGCGAATAAGCGCCCGAAAGGAGCTGGGGATTAGCGAGTCGACGAAGGTGTTTCTCAACGTCGGGCGTTGCGAGCGGTCGAAGAATCAGGATTTCATACTCACTCTGGCCCGCGAGCGGATGGATCGCGACGAACTCTTTATCATCGTCGGCGACGGGCCGCTCTACGACTCACTGCGCGAGCGTGTCGAGCGTGAGCATATCGACAATGTCTTGCTCTACGGCCAATCGCTTGAAGTATGCCGTCTGGCATCGATGGCCGATGTGTTCCTATTTCCATCGGTCTATGAAGGTCTGCCTCTTGCAGCCCTTGAGGCTCAGACGTCAGGATTGACCGTACTGCTGTCGGATCAGATACCCGCCGAGGCCGACATGCGTCTCGGCAACAGCGTCGTATTGCCGCTCGCCGACCGCGCGGCCTGGCACGAAGCGATGTCGCGCCCGGCACCCTCGCCGCAGTCGCGCGCCCGCTACGGCGCCCTTGCCGCCGATTCCCCCTACGACATCCGTCGCGCCGTCGGCCGCATCGAAGCGCTATATCCGAGCTGATCATCGACTCCGCAACGCTTCGACTCCGCAACGCTGATAATGTGAGACTTTCTCCTTGAAATATATCACTTCCTCAAAAAAATTTCAAAATTCTGTTTACCTTTTTGCGAAAAAGTTATAGTTATCTCAGATTTTTTTCATAAATTTGCTTCCGAAATCCTTTTTGGACTACCTAATGACTGATTGCCGCTACATGCCGGCAATCAATTCATAGCCTATTATCTGAATCTAATAAAACTCGAATTCTTACATGTGGCCCTATCTGATTATCGGTATGGGCGTGCTTTGGGGAATATATTGGTACGACCTCCGACTTCCACGGCTAACGTCGGAGCAACATCCCGATCGCCCCTTATACGGCATCCCCGATCGCGCGGAGCGACAAATCACCCCGCGACTCGCCCTCTTCTGGGCGATTATAGGCGCGCTGATATTGATCTCAGGACTACGGTTTCGTGTTGGAATCGACACTATGAGCCATCAGGAATGCTTCCGGCAAGCCCCGATGTTATCCGAGATCTCTCTGGATGCAATCGGACGACGCGCCGGAGGAAGGCACGCAATCCTCTATTCGATTTCAAAATCCATCGGCTGCGGAATCTGGCTCGTCCAGTTCGTTTGCACCTTGATCCTGAATCTGGCTTTCGGACGATTCATCGTCCGTTACTCCCGACGATGGTTCACTTGCCTCGGCATCTACCTCTGCGTCTCCTACATCTTCCTCAATTTCGAAGTGATGTATCAGGGAGCCGCGACAGGATTGCTAATCTGGAGCTTCGACGACCTCTGTCAACGCCGATATCGCAGGTTCTATCTCAAACTCCTCGGCGCAGCCTGCTTCCACCTCTCCATCCTCTCACTCGCCTGGCTCCCCCTCCTCACCTGCCGCCGAATGCGGAAGTTGACCGACTCCCCACTCTTCCTGCCGATGCTCACCGCCGCATTGCTCGCCCTGGGCTTCGGAGTCAAGTATCTCCTCGTCGGCCAAATCCATCACCTCGACGGAATCCCTCTCTTCGACACTCTCCATTTCAACTCTGCCGGAATCCAAGAAGGCTTCGCCGACCATCTCTCCGGACTCGGCCTCAACTGGAAAGGAATCATCAGGCGCCTCCTCATCTACGCGGCTATCCCGATAGCTACATATATCGCCGTGACCCGCAGCCAAAATGACGCCGATTTCGGCGACGCCGACACACGCCGCGCATTCCGGATCATCCTCGCGACGCTCGCCGCATTCGAGATCCTCGCGATCTGGCTCTCGGTATTCGTCCGACTCGGATTCTATCTCCTCCCCCTCGCAATCCCGGCTATCGCCAACACCCTCTCCCCGATCCGAAGCCGCACGAAGCGCATCTGCTGGTGGGCCACGACGGCGGCAGCCTCTTTTCTCGTCTTATACCATTTCAACTCAGCCACCCGGCTGACGCGACAGGGACACCTCTATGAGTTCTATATCCCCTACGCCAGCTGGATCGACAAAGGTCTCTCCCACCACCGCGAATGGCTCAACTATTCGCTAATGTGTGCCCAACACGACGACCCATACCCCGCCGAACACGAGTTCTATTACGACCTCGACCCGGGCACACACTACATCGACCCTCCAATCGGAGGTCAGCACCTGATCCCCGGTTGCCAAGGCACAAAGTGACAATAACAGCAACTATATTCTACACCCTCCTCACCCTCCCCCTCCCCATTTAGGGGAAGACCTAATCTACATCGGCATCCCCGCAACGCTCCCCCCGGAGCCGGCAAGGATGCAATACGTTAACCACGAAATCTATGTCAGTTAAAACTTTACTCATAATCGTCAACGAGGATCAATATTTTGTATCCCACCGCATGGAGATAGCCCGCGGAGCTATTGCCGCCGGATGGCGCGTAGTAGTAGCAGCCGCCCCCGTCAGCGGTTGCCGCGACACTATCGAAAAGGAAGGGATCGAATTCCAGCCCCTCCCCCTCCACGGCGACGGAATGAACCTTAACGACCAAATCGCCACACTCCGCATACTCATCAAACTCTTCCAACGACATCGCCACGCTGTGCTCCACCTCGTCGGAATGAAAATGCTCCTCGTCGGCAATGTCGCCGCCCGAATCGCCGGATTCCAAGGAGGCATCGTCAACGCCGTCTGCGGACTGGGCAGCATGTTTCGCGACCCGCAAGCTTTCAAACCGCGCTTGCTGATGAGAGTGCTCCGATCTGTCTGGCGCCGACATAATGTCGCCACTATCGTGCAAAACCACGACGACGAGCAGATCCTGATCGACAACGGCGTCATCGACCCCGAAGAAGTCGTCTATATCAAAGGAGCCGGCACAAATCTCAAGAAATACGGCAAAACATCGCCGAAAATCCCAAATCGCATCAAACGCGTCATCTTCACAGGCCGACTCCTCCGCTCGAAAGGGGTCACCGACCTCGTCGAAGCCGCCGAAATGCTCCGCGCCAAATGGGAAGGAAAAGTGGAGTTCATGATCTGCGGCGGTCTCTCTTCCAATCATGAATCTCTCAAAAAAGAAGATATGGATCGTCTCTGCGACGGCCGATACATCGTATGGACCGGCCTGCGCAACGATATTCCCGGCTTGCTCGCCGACAGCGACATCATGGCCTTCCCGAGCTACTATCGCGAGGGTGTGCCCCTCTCGCTGATCGAAGCCTCGGCATCGGGACTGCCGATCATCACCTGCGACAGCGTCGGATGTCGCGACACAGTCGACGGCAACGGATTCACTGTGCCCCCGCGCTCGCCGCAATCGATCGCCGACAAAATCGACCTGCTCCTGTCTGACGAATCCCTCCGATGCAGCTATGGCCGCCGATCACGCGAACTCGCCGAACGCGACTACGACATCCGCAACGTCGTCCATCGCCACCTCAACCTCTACTCACGCCTCGCCGCCGCCACAGCCGGAGTCGCCGTCGGACAACCCGCCGCACATCCCGCGCCACACCCCGAGATCAGCGTCTCCTACGTCTGAGCTGCCGCTCCGACGCCGTGCGCCTTGGCCCGAGTTGCCGCATCCTTACTTGGCAGCCCCACCGCCGTCCCGGCTTGGTCGGATCTGCCATATCCCGGTCGCCCGGGGGGCGGGCCACGCTGAATTCGTGCAATTCAGCCGGCGCCACGCTGAATTCGCATCACATAGCTGAGTATCGAAGCCCGCACTACGCCACGGTGATTAAGATTTGCAAGATTCGAAAAAAATTTCTAACTTTGCACTGTCCCGCACGTGTAGACACATTGCACAATCGAACACTTTACGCGCGATAATAGCTCAGTTGGTAGAGCATCAGCTTCCCAAGCTGAGGGTCGCGGGTTCGAACCCCGTTTATCGCTC
>CAMWNT010000041.1 GCA_947175695.1 uncultured Porphyromonadaceae bacterium | reverse complement strand
TATACTTCAAGCAACATCTGCTATATCTCGGCGATCGCACTATCAAGTTTGATGTCTTGCTTGAAAACTTGCGCGTCATATCGGAGATTTTTGACAAAATTGACATCAATTGGGGGCCTGCATTCGGTTCTCTGATAGGTGTCATCCGAAACAATGGCGTGTTGCCTTGGGCTCCCGTATTCAACCTCTACATACTCAAAGAAGATGAAGAACGCTTCAAGGAGTCGCTGAATATGCTTTTTGACAGAGGATTCAGGCTCATGAGGCATGAGCGTAGAGGGTTGTACTATCTCGAACGTAATGCTGAATATTTCAAAATATTCATACTTCATAAAATATCAAGCGATCTCCGCCATACCGGAGGAAGCGATTTCATTCATGAACGCTATCTGCAGAATATAGTCAAATGGGACTTCCACGGCATACGTTTGAATGTTCCGGCTGACGTCGATGATTATCTGACATTCCAATATGGAGATTGGGTGATTCCTCAAAAACGGAATTTCAGTTTGCCCATCATTAAGAGATACATCCATTGGGTAAACAACTGGATCCAGGATCACCTTCCTGACAATATATATTATGAATGGCTTCGTCGTCATCGTAAGAAAGACTTGGTAAGATTCAAAGAGTTATGCATATCAAAAGGCACTCCTCTGCCGGAAGATGTCCAGCTGTCGAATCTCAAGCCACGTCGTTATCGCCGCATCCTTACTGTCGGCGTATATGATCTTCTTCACAAAGGCCATGTGGAACTATATCGTCGTGCGCGAGGCCTGGGCGACTATCTTATAGTTGCCGTTCAGGACAGCGACTATATATTGAAATACAAGCCGGATTCCAAAGTGCTCAATTCGACCGATGATCGAATGTACATGGTAAGATCAGTCAGACATGTCGATGAAGTCATAGTATATTATGATGTCGACGAAATTGTCAAAAAAGCTGATTTTGATGTATTCGTCACAGGCCCCGATCAATGCCATGCCGGCTTCAAAAGAGCCATCGAATGGTGTGAGGCCAACGGCAAAGAACATATTATTCTTGGAAGGACCCAAGGAGTTTCATCCAGCGAACTCAAACAACGGATCTCGACCAAAACAATGTCAAAAAACAAAGCATAATGTATAAAAACATTATTACTATTGACCAAGATCAAATAGAATCTTTGAATATCTCCGCCAGGGAGAAATATGATTGGATTGATCAAGCGCTTAAGAATAAAAAAGACTACGTTCTTCCTACTAAAACAAGAATGCCTCTTAACGCCACCGATTATTTTAATGTTATGCCATGCGCGTTGCCCTCGGAGAACGCTCTTGGACTTAAGGTTGTGACAAGAAACGAGGCCCGGCGCAAAAGAGGTGATCTCAACATCGATGGCGATATAATGCTCTATTCCTACGAAGACTTCCTTCCATTGGCACTTATTGACGGAGCATATATCACAACGGTCCGCACGGCCGCAGTAGCTGTCCATTCCATGCTCAATCTGGCGGCCGCGCATAAAACGATTGCCATGATCGGACTCGGAAATATCGGCACGGAAATAGGGAACATTCTCTTCGAGCTTATCAAAAAGGAAAAAACGATTGTAAAATTATTCCGCTATAAAGATCATGCGGAGAAATTTATCGAACGATTCCGAGGCTACACAAATCTTACATTCGAGATTTGTGATTCCTACGAAGATTTGATGAAGGATAGCGACGTAGTTTTCTCCTCGGTCACATATGTGGAGAAGGACTTCTGCGATCCGTCTGTCTATAAAAAAGGATGCACAATCATTCCGGTACATCTGAGAGGATTCAAAGAATGTGACAAGAGTTTCGATCATATCATCACATCCGATCTGGTGAGCATCCAAAAATTCGAGAACTACGAGAAGATGAAGAAGATGTCGTATCTCGACGATATCTTTGCGGATTTACAATCATATAAGCCCGACAACCGCACTATAATCTATAATCTTGGTCTGGCGATTTACGACTTGTTCTTCGCATCCAAAATCTATAAGAAGATCCACAACTAATCCCCGATGCGTATCAACGAAGAGATGAAAATGGAAGATATCCAGAAGGTATCTTTGGATATTCTGAAATTTATAGCCGACATTTGTGAAAAAGAAGGATTCAGATATTTTCTCATGTATGGCACATTGATCGGCGCAGTGCGACACAACGGATATATTCCATGGGACGATGACGTCGATATAATGATGCCACGAAGCGACTATGAGAAATTTCTCGAATACGCACGAACCCATAAATCCCGATTCGGTTATTACGAGATCTTTAATCGCCAATCCCGTAAAGACTATATCTACGGAATAACCCGTGTATCTGATTCAAGATATGAGATCGTTAAAGATGATGAAAAGAACTGCAGTATGGGGATTTTCATCGATATCTATCCATATGACGGACTCGGCGACGATCGTGAGACTGCTTTGAAGAAGTTGACGGCCACACGCAAATATTGTAATTGCATCGTAGATATCACTCGAAAAGAACATCATATTCCCTCGACTCTGAATCTCAAGGGGAAAATCTCGCATATTGTCCGATATATCAAGAACAGGATCTTGGGAGTGGGCTACTTTCTCAAAAAAATCGACGATCTGAGAGAGGATTATCAATTCGATTCATCCCGCTATGTCGGACCTCTGATGTGGTTCTTTACAAAGCCGGAAAAAGTGTTGTTTGAAAAACGACTTTTTGAAAATCCGGTCAAACTGAAATTTGAGGATAGAGAATTTTATGTCCCCGGCGACTACCATACTCTCTTGACGCAGGAATATGGCGATTATATGCAGCTTCCCCCGGTAGAAAAACGTATCTATCATCATAATTATAAAGCATTCAAGAAAGGATAATGGGTAGCGCAAAGAAAGCTTTTGCCGGAATATCGTGGAGTATAATGGCGAATTTTATAAATGCCATTTATGGATTCATCGCCACTCCACTGCTTATTCACTATTTCGGTCGATCGGAATATGGTGTCATCACTTTGGCATTCTCTGTCAATGCCTATATGGGTTTGATGGATATGGGGTTATCCTCAACCAACGTCCGCTTCTTCTCCAAATGGCTTGCAAACGGCGACCATGACAAGGTTCATAAATTGATGCGCACGTGCACTGCCTTTTATGGTTGCGTCGGCATTCTGAACGCGTTGATATTGATTGTGGTCAGTATCTTTTCCGCACAGATATTCAATGTGACGCCTGCTCAAAATGTGATACTGCGCGAAATGCTTTGGATTCTGGCGGTAGTCGCCATGATTAATTGGTATACATCCTGCTTTGGTCAGCTTATATCGGCGACTGAAAATGTGGCATGGGTTCAGAAACGCAATCTCGTTTCCAAATTCCTTATGATATGTGTAGTAATACTAACCCTGACACTAAAATTGACATTGATCCAATACTTCATTGGCGCTCTTTTGTCGGGATTAGTAATGCTTCCGGCCACCATCAGAAAAATTAGGAAAGAAACCCCCTTCATTAATTTTATCGCCAAATTCGATAAGCAGACATTTAAAGAAATCTTACCATATAGCATCAACATCTTCTCCTTCGGAATATTCCAATACTCCTATAATCAACTCAAAGCAATCATTGTTGGCATGCAAGGATCGATAGCATCTGTCACCGATTACAGTGTCATGTCATCGATTGCCGGATTGATAGCAATGGTCAGCGGCGTGTTTATTCAGGCTCTTCTTCCTGCATCTTCAAGAATCGTTGCCAAGGGAGATAAAGCAGCATTTGACCGGGTTGCATACAAGGGTACGCATTTCATAACCATGGTGTTATGTTTTTGTGCATTCGGGCTGATAACGGTTGACCGCGATCTGCTGATGGTGTATGTCGGGAAGGAGTTCATGCATATCATTCCATGGCTTAATATCTGGATTATTTTGACTATCACCGGCAATGTCGCTTGCATCTCAAGCCTGATTCTGGGAGGGAGCAACATCCGGCCGTTAACTTATTCCAGCGCTGTCGCGAGTATCTGCGCAATTACAACAAGCTGGTTCGCTGTGCCATATTTCCAAGCCGGCGGAGTCGTAGTCGGCATGATTGTCTATAACGCAATCCAACAAATATTCTATTATACTTATTACTGGAGAAAAACTCTCAAGATCAATACCTGGCGGATATTCAGCAGGACAGATGTCCCGTTCATCACTCTCGGTGGAGGACTCGCATTGATTTTAATTCATCTTCCTCATTTTGGAAATCACTGGCTCAACATCGCGGTATTTGGCATCAGTTTCGCTCTGTTGTATGGCGGAGGTTGCCTACTGCTTCTTAAGAAAGAGGATTCGAGATATATAATCGGACTTATCAAGCGGAAATGAACAAGAAATCACCCAAAGTCAGCGTGATTATACCCAATTATAACCACGCCAAATATCTTGATCAACGGATACAAAGTGTATTGAATCAGACATTCAGAGATTTTGAAGTCATTATCCTTGACGATAAATCTCCCGACCACAGCGTCGAAGTCATTCAGAAATATGCATCCGATCCACATGTATCGCATATTGTAGTCAATGAGGTGAATAGCGGCTCGACATTTATTCAATGGCGACGCGGATTCGGACTTGCGAAAGGCGAATATATCTGGATAGCGGAAAGTGATGATTTCTGCAGTCCGGACTTCCTTGGGAAATGTGTCGAAAAGATTGAAGAGAATCCAAAGACAGCTGTCGTATACTGCTCTTCTGAATATGTTGATGCCGAGGGTGAAGATCTCGGCACATACAATCCCTACTCAAAAGAGGAATATCATATGAGCAGTCACGAATTTATCAACAAACGCATGGCTTTCGGATGTGCGATATGGAACGCAAGTTCGGCTTTATTCAGAAAAGATTATGCCCTTGCGATCGATCGCCAATACGAAAATTACAAAGCATGCGGTGATAAGCTCTTCTGGATTGAAATGGCGGAAAATGGGGATGTCGTGCATGTCAACAGAATCATGAATTATTTCCGGCAGCATCAGAACAAAGTGTCGCCGCGTAGATTCAGAGATGGCACAAGTCTGCGCGAAGAACGTGAAATATATCTTTATCAATGTCGTAACGGCTATCTTCGCGGATTTAAGAGAGCCTTTATCTTAAAGCCATACTATGATAAAATCATAACCGGAGATTTCGAGTCACTTGAAATCAAAAACGGACTTCTCGCACTCTGGGGATTCAATCGACGCCGAAAGATCAACATAATATCCTCCATTTCGCGACTATACCAATATTTCTACATTTATATTTTGCGTAAAAAACCGATATGAACACTCCTCATATTTCTATAATCATACCGGTCTACAACGCAGAGCATCAGATCGGACGTTGCATCAAAAGCATCCTCTCCCAGACATATATTGATTGGGAGATGATTCTCATCAACGATGGTTCAACCGATGGGACAGCCGAAATATTGGATAAATATGCCCTCACCGATAATCGGATACGCATTATCCATAAGGCTAACGGCGGGGTAAGTTCTGCAAGAAACGCCGGAATTGACTCAGCCACCGGCGATTATCTGACTTTTGTCGATGCCGATGATCACATATCGCCTGACTACCTGGAGAAAATGGCGAATGCATCACCTGCAGATATCGTCATCTGCGGATTTAAGAATTCCGGATCGCAGCCTTTTGTTCCTCGCGAGATTAATACGGATTCAACGTCTGATCCTAAGGTAATCGCCGAACTTGTCAATATCCCATATTATCTTGACACTCCATGGTGTAAACTCTTCAAGCTCGACATAATCAATAGATTTGGACTGCGCTTCAATGAGAATATGAAACTAAGCGAAGATACTCTGTTCTCATATCAATATATCGCAAAATGCAAAACTATTAGAACTGTCGCAGACTCTTTATATTTCTATGACGGACTATGGGGAGGTGAAAACAAATACAATCTGAATATTCAGGAACTTGAGTATATCTCCACAATGGGGATCAAAGCAATCCGAGAGATCAACAATACTTTCAATCTGAAGATTGATACAAAATACAAATGTTTCCATTTGTCGAAACTCTCCGGCTTGTTCTCGGATTTCAAAGACTACGATATTCATGGTGTGTATGTTCGCTCGCATGGCGACATTTCACTTTGCGATTTCCTCTCCGACCATCAAATTAGTCCTCTGACAATCGGAATGCTCGGAGCCGATCGGCTGGTTCGCAACGGTAAGATCAGAGAATGTCGCAAACTCCTGATTGATCTATTGAATTTTACAAGCATTGACATGCGAAAACTTAAATTCTCTTCAAAAAAAGAGAAGTTATTTTATTTCGTGCTCCGCCATATCGGGATCAATGGATGTATTAATCTTCTTCGACTCAAAACAATAATGTAAAATATGCCTCGCATTGTTTTCATAAATCTTCATGCCAACGAGTTTCTTGTAAAAACTCTCAATAAGTATATCTGGAAGCAATCCTGTGCTTTTAAACACAAATACTTTCTGGAATATCTTATTTCGGATCCTGATATTGAGGTCTGTAATTATGTCACAGAGGATGGATTCACACTTATACGATCCCTCCCGAAACCGATCATGAGGATCCTCCGAAAATTCAGATTTTTGGAAAATAGATTCACCCTCCGGAAAAACAATATCAGCAAGAGTATCACTACTATTAAAAAACGCTGTGACCTCCGCCCCGACGACATAGTGATCGGATATCGGCACATTCCCTACCTTATGTCGGATATGGAAAATATTGATTGCTTCAAAGCTGTTCATATGATTCATTTCCATGGCGAGCAACGTGATTCCGATGCTATTCGCAAAGCTGATCCGGATGTTTTGATCAATGAATGCGATCTAAATGTGACATCTGAAATCTTCCGGAAGTATTATGGCTGGTATCAGAAAGATTTTATTGTGCACCCTTTTGTGGCCGCAGATAGATTCCGCCGCTCAAAACCTTTCGAACAGAGAGAAAACAGATGTTTTTCGACAGGCACAATAACCTACAAACAACACCCGGAATTTTTGGCTACCTACGGCGATCCCTGCGACCAGCCCACACGCAAACAGATCCTTGACAATGCCTCATCGATAGAGAATTATTGCGCTTGCTATAATTCTGACTATCTTGAAGATTCAGATCTTAAAAAATATAAATCCACTGACAATATATTTCTTCATTACTACAAAGTCTGGTATAACCTTACTCACGCCGGCCATCAGAAAAAGTATTTCTCCTTTAATATGGTTGATAAATTCAACGATTTTCAGATGTGTCTTGTCGGCGAAGAAATACTTGGCGTGCCCGGCATTGGATTCGTAGAGGGGATGAGTTGTGGATGCGCTTATATCGGTCAGACTATCGGATATTATGAATCCCTCGGAATGAAAGAGGGTGTACATTATATCGGCTACGACGGTTCGCTGGATGATCTTAAGGCAAAAATAGCATTCTATCAGCGCCGGGAAAACCGCGCGGAACTTGAGGCCATCGCCAATGCAGGCTATGAATTCGCACAAAAAAATTTCAGAGGCAACGCTGTAGCAGCCTCGTTGCTTGATCAATTGATCCGCGCCTCTGACTCAAGTGACAGGAACTTCTGTTGATATTCTATTTCAACCAAACTTCCTTTCATATTTATTCTCGTAAAACTCGTTCCATAAACCCCTACTCCAATGGAGAAAATATCAGTCATAGTTCCGATCTATAATGCCGAATCAACGATTCGACGATGCATCGCTTCTTTATGCAGTCAGTTGACTCGCATACCATCCGGATCAAACATGCCCTCCTGCCAAAATGACGTAATTAAACGGGGGGGGTATTATTTGACTATGAAATAGTTGCAATTGACGACAATTCGTCAGATTCGACTCTTAATATTTTGAATGAGCTCAAAAACAAATATTCCAATCTCAAAGTGCTGCATAAACCGAACGGTGGCGCAGCTGCCGCTCGCAAATTCGGCATAGAATCAAGCGAATCCGACTATCTGGCGTTTTGCGACGCTGA
The DNA here is from genome assembly GCA_947175695.1 of uncultured Porphyromonadaceae bacterium. GTDB lineage: Bacteria > Bacteroidota > Bacteroidia > Bacteroidales > Muribaculaceae > Lepagella. Next base: position 10,856 of record CAMWNT010000041.1, on the reverse strand, counting down.
TGATTATGTCGAACCGGATTGGCTTCTGACAATGTATCGCTATCTCAAGGAATACGATGCTGATTTTTCGATGATCACCGCTTATCTCAATGATCGGGGATTGGAGAAGAAATTCCCAACTCCATACAATTACATTGAGTGGACCAAAGATCAAGCTATTCGCAAATTTATAGAGCATCGAGAGCTGAATGGTGTATCATGTACCAACCTTTATAAGCGTGAATTATTTGACGGATTAGACTGGGCTCTTGATATGAGCATCTTTGAGGATGGCTATCTTGTTTGGCAAATCCTACAAAAAGTCAACCGCGTCGTAAAGGTATTGGTACCGAAATATCATTACATGTTCACTCCGGGAAGTCTTACTAACAAGAAATACGACTTTGACCGCTACTATTCAACACGAAAATTACTTGATAGGATCGTTGATGATTGCTCTCATAAAAAGGAGTTGGCGAAATTTCAGGAAGAAGCAGACGCTATGTACTACAATTGGATGGTCGCTCAAATTCAAGCAATCGGACTCTCATGGCGGAATCAGGAAGCGGAGAATCATATCCAATCGATCGTCCGTAATGGAGGATACCGACGATTCTCTCAGCTGAAATCATTGAAATCTCGCATCCTTGCAGGATCCTATTTCATAAATCCGGCAATTGCAAGATTAATATTGAGATTAAAATCTCTGAAACATTAATTTCTCATAATGCGAACCCTACACATCATAATGCCTATGGCGGGCGAGGGAAGCCGTTTCCGCAACGCGGGCTGGACAACCCCCAAGCCGCTGATCGAAGTCGACGGCAAAGCTCTGTTCATGCGCGCCCTCGAGAGTGTGACAATCCCGGGAGCAACGATGAAATATTCTTTCATCGTCCGGCAGGAACATATCGACAATTATGCCATCGATCGCATGATTCGCGAGATTCTGCCTGAAGCAGACATCTTCGCTGTGCGCGAAACCACTCGCGGAGCCGTAGAGACATGTATGGTGGCCGAGCAGAATATCGGCGATGATGAGGCGATTGTAGTAATGGATTGCGACCTCGAATTCAGAAGCATTGACTACATCTCTCTTATCACTGAGGCGCTGTCAACACCTTCCGAAAAAGCCAACGGCGGAGCACTCGTCAGCTTCCGATCGACATTGCCAAAATATAGTTATGCCGAGATTGACGAGGCTGGAAATGTGTTGCGCACCGCAGAGAAAGAGCCTATTTCAGACCATGCCCTCTGTGGAGCCTACTTTTTCTCTTCCGGTCGGGAGTTCAAGAACGCAGCACGCGATCTGATAAACGCACCGGTAATGGAAAAACCGGAATTCTACGTGTCGCTTCTCTACAATCGACTGCTCGCGGCCGGATCGACGGTGAAACTCGCGGAAATGGAACTCTACAAGTCCTACGGCACTCCCGAGGAGCTACAGTCATCAACCGGAAAATAAGAACTACTCTCCTTCCCCTACAACAATATCTCTCCCACCTCTGCCGCACGAAAAAGCGGTGTCCTCAAACCAAACATCTTTACCTTTCAGCGATGCCTATTGAATTGGAAGTCAAAGGCCATTCGGGGTGTGATATCGACGTAATCCGCGAAGATTCCCGACTTTACATCCTCAAATCGTCGCGTGATCCAAAGTATCTTGCCCGGCTCGTGCGCCAGGCCGAGAAACAACGCGCTGCAGCATCCGACGAACTGCAACATATCCGCGTGCCACGGATCCACAACATCGAACACGACGATTCCCATGTGGCCGTAAAAATGGACTATGTCTATTCCCGAAATTTCGTGGAATATTTCGAACAAGCCGGCTTCGAGCAGGTCAACTACCTCATCGACGCCCTAATAATGTATCTCGAACACGAGATTTCGCAGTCGGTGCTGACCACTGTCGATCGCGCTGTTGTAGCCGACAAGTTTGAAGATGTAGTCAGCCACATTCTCAATAATCCCCATCTTAAGGATATCGCCGAGATTCCGGCCATGATCGATCGAAGCAGGGAAGTGTTTGACGCATTGTCCGACATGACTATGCCTGTCGGCATATGCCACGGAGATCTGACATTCTCCAATATCCTCTTCAACGGCAACAACTATTTCCTGATCGATTTCCTTGACTCATTCATCGAATCTCCGCTGCTTGATATCGTCAAGCTCCGGCAAGACACGGCATGGATGTGGAGCCGACTTATGTATTCGGGAGATTGCGATGAAATCCGGCTTCGGATCGTCTTCGGAAAAATCGATGCGGCGATCGATGCCCATTTTCGGGAGCATCATGGATGGTATGCCGATTATTACGCTCCCCTGCAGCTGATGAATTTCCTCCGCATCCTCCAATATGCCCACGATCCTCGCGTCATCACCTATCTTATAAACTCCATCACCTCTCAACTCGATCAATGCAATGGCTGAAAAAGCTACTGAATTCACGATGATTGTGCCTGCGGCGGCCGACAAGACTGAAAATCCCAATCATATTCCCGGGATTTTCACCACCGACCGCGAGGGCATCATGCATTGCGTCAAAGCAATTCTCGGAATAAATCCCGACAGCTTTGACACTATATATTTCACCGTATTGCGCAAGCATGTCGAAGCATTCGACATCGACCTTCTTCTCAATCTGCAATTCCGCCGGCTCGGCATCAAGAATGCACGCATCATCATCCTCGACGAGCCGACACCCACGCAGGCCGCCACTGTGGCCGCGACCATCCGCGAAGCCGATATTCACGGGGCTGTATTCATCAAAGATGCCGATTGCTTTTTCGCGGGGGAAATTTTTCCCGAAAACGGAGTCGCGGTCTACCCTCTCGAGCAACTCTCGCTCGTGGATCCTCGCAACAAGAGTTATGTGGCTGTCGACGACATGCAACATATCACCAACATCATTGAGAAACGCATCGTCAGCAATCTCTTCAATGCCGGCGGCTACTGCTTCGCCGACGCTGAAGATTTCATGAAAGTTTATGAGCGATATCGGGTATTAGGCAATATTTATCTCTCCCATCTGATCTACGCGCTCCTGCTTTCCGGCCATACCTTCCGACCGATAAAAGTGGCCGGATATTCAGATCTCAACATTCCATCATGGAAAAACCTCTGATTTCAATCCTTATCCCTGTCTATAACTGCGAGCCCTTCCTTCGCGAATGCCTTGATTCCGTAGTCGGCCAGACATATGACCGACTGGAAGTGATCTGCGTCAACGACGGCTCCACCGACGGCAGTCTGCCGATTCTGCTCGAATATGCCGGGCGCTACGATTTCATCGAAGTCATTGACCGGGAAAACAGCGGCGTCGCATCCGCACGCAACCGACTGCTTGAGGCCGCAACCGGCGACTACATCCTCTTCGTCGATGCCGACGACAGCATCAAGCCCGAAATGGCGGAATGGATGTTGGCGCAGGCCGAGAAAGAAAACGCAGATGTAGTCACATGCAAGATCTGCATTAATGGCAAATGGACCAATACGGGAATCAATAGGGAAATACTTGATAAGTCTACATTTATATATAAATTTATCTATCATCGTGAGTTAAACGGATCGCTTTGTAATAAACTCATCCGACGTGAACTGACAAAAGGTGTGAAATTTCACCCCGAAATCAGTTACGGTGAAGATGCTCTCTTCTGTTGGCATGTGTTCCAGAATTGCGAAAAGATGATAATGACCAATAAGGAGCTTTATAACTATCGCATGAATCCCGAAAGCATTTCCCATCAGAAGTTCGGTGCGAAAAAATTGACGGGTCATAAAACCTGGAGCATCATAACTAAAGAAACAGAAAAATGGTGGCCTCAATACCTCGACACAGCACTTTCAAGATGGGGAATGGAAGACTTTCATCTTCTGATGCAAGCCGGAGCCGGAGGTTATCATAAAGATCAACAAATTGCAGACCTACAATCCACAGTAACCAAGCATCTTAAGCTCATGATCTCGTCCGGAATGCTGAGTGGAAAGCATAAAGTCAATGCAATAATAGTCGGAAGATGGTTTCATTATGCAGCCATATATGCCGCCATACATAATATAAAAAAAACATTCTGATGCTTATTACTATATATATATTCCTTATAGCGTACTGGATCTACGAACGACGTAATGGCTTGACCGGACGGAATCGCTACCTCCTTGTGACATCCATATTGATATTCCTTCTGATGGGACTCAGAAATATGGCAATCTACGGCGATACAATCGGATATGTCATAAATTTCAAATCGATGGAAAGTAAATCGATTGGAGAAGTCGCATTGAGATGGATAAAGGATCCGGTATTCTACCTGTCGACTAAAATATTCGGCGACATTGTGCAATATGATTACACGTGCTGGTTTCTCGCCATTGCAGCCGTATATATGATCCCGATGTATTTCTTTCTTAAGAAATACTCTCCTAATATAATGTTCAGCTGGATAACTTTTATCTTTCTCGGACTGCTTCTATTCACAATGGCCGGGTTACGTCAGACCGTCGCATTGGGCTTGACCCTTTGGGCATTCATGTATCTGATGAAACGTAAAGATCTCTATTTCTTTGTTCTCTTATTCATTTCATATCTAATGCATGGGCCATCGGTGATATTTATCCTGATATACCCATTTGTCAGATGGCGGCCTAAATTCACCAAGATCTCAGTCTACTTATATATCACATTCATCATATTCGGCATAGCATTCGGCACAGTTCTGCTTCCTAAAATAACAGCATTCCTTGGCGAACAGGATTATCGATATATTGAATATGGCGAGAACCTCACAGGATCAACTTACACATATATGATCCAACAGCTTTTGTTGGTTATCCCCAGTTTATATGTGCTCCGAAACAGATGGCATGAAGAGACGGTCGGATTGTTTGCTCATCTTTCCATGTTATCGCTTGCATTTGTCTCGATGAGCCCTGTCATTGCAGAGATGTTTCGTGTCAGCATGTACTTTTCATGGAGTATTCTCATATTATTCCCGATGGCAATGCATGAGATCCGAAAACAACAACCATTTGTGCCGTTATTCGCGATTTTATGTATGACTGTATATCTTGTGTTTATCAACAAGACGTTGCTTATGCCATATTATTTCTGGTTTGAAGACACGGAATATTATATTAATCGCACATTCCTCTATCTTGACGAATTAGGATAATCAATGAAATTATTGCAAATCAACGCCGTCTACGGATATTCAAGCACAGGCACAATCATGAAACTCATTCATGAATGCGCCCTGAAAAACGGCATTGACTCTTATGTCGCATATTCCGGGAGCAACGGCCTACATGAGAGCCGCTCTATTGAAATTGGGAATAAAATTGATCATAAGATTCATGCAATCATGTCGCGTATTGCCGGCCGGCAGGCTTATTTTAGTCATATTCCCACATGGAGATTGATCCGAGATATCGACATTCTTCGCCCCGACATAGTTCATCTTCACAATCTGCATAGCAACTACGTCAATCTGAACATGTTGCTCCATCATCTTGCAAAACGCGACATTGCGACAGTAATCACAATGCATGATTGCTGGTATTTCACCGGTGGCTGCTTTCACTATGCAAACATCGGATGCGACAAATGGAAAACGAGCTGCGGACAATGTCCGAAACGTAAAGCCGACACTCCGGCATTGCTCTACGATGCGAGCCGGAAGATTCTTCGAGATAGAAAGAAATATCTAACTGCAATTCCACGGCTGACAATGGTCGGATGCTCGGAATGGGTATCGGAAGAATGCAAGAAATCTGCAATAGGCAATAAAGAAATAATCACGATCCACAATGGGTTCGATCTGGATATATATCGACCTTTGGAATCTGACTGGAGAAAACGATTGGGACTGGAGAATAAATTTGTCATTCTCGCACCTGCCTCAAAATGGATGCAACCAGTCAATCAACCCACATTCGAATATTACAAGCGGAATATGACCGATGACATGACATTACTTTTATTCGGCTCGCCATTGGGAGATCATCGGGAGAATGAACGAATCCGACATATCGGATTTATTCGAAATCCTGAAGAAATGGCCGGATTGTATTCAATGGCAGACGTCATGGCAAACTGTTCGCGAGAAGACACCCTAAGCAGCCTGAATCTCGAAGCTCAAGCATGCGGAACACCGGTGGTCACATACGAAGCCACCGGAAGTAAGGAAACTGTCGATGGAATCTGTGGATTCGCCGTTGCCACCGGCGATTATGAAGCATTATTCCGACACGTCAAAAACATTGCTTCTGCAGGCAAGCAATCATTCTCACAGAAATGTCGCGAATTTATAGAATCTGAATACGAACGAAACGACAATTTCCAAAAATACATTTCTCTCTACCAACAAATAATTACCGGAAAACCAACCCGATAATTCGAGATAATCTTCATATGGGGAAAAAAATTCTCATTTCATCCATACCCTCGTGGAACCAGAAAAAGGGTTCCAATACCTGGTCATCTCTATTTTCATTTGCAAAGTCGGAAGATGTAGCAAATATCTACATCGATGCGACCCGGCCGGATTCTAACGTTGCTTCAAGATATTTCAATATCAACGAGACAGCTGTCATCAAGAGTGTTATCCTAAGAAAGACACGAACCGGCTGGGAAGTAGAGGCTGCCCCAACGTCCATCGCCAACAAACAGCCGAATAAGACGGGACACAGCTCTCTTTTGACCAAATTGAAACGCAACCGATGTCGGCTGCTTCTGTGGATGCGTGAATTTTGTTGGCTTGTCGGCAAATGGAAATCCGAAGAACTCAATCAATTTATCGAAGACTTCAATCCTGAAATATTCATATACTCCATTGAAAGTTATCCTTATTTCAATAGAATCAATGAATATCTGATTGAAAAGATCAAGCCTCGCAAAGTTGTCGCGTATTTATGGGACGACAATTTCACATATAAGCAATTTCCCCATAGCTTTTTATCCAAGATCGAACGATATTTCCTGCGCCGACAAGTCAGACGACTTATTGCAAAATCTACCCACGTGCTTGCCATCAGCCCGAAAATGAAGGAAGAGTGTGATGCCGAGTTCGGGATCAATAGCACCATCATAACCAAGCCGATATTGAATGCAAGCGGATTCGAATCATATACACCTCAAAATCCAATCCGGATTCTATATACCGGTAAACTGATTATCGGACGTGATGCAACCATCGCAAAAGTGGCGCATGCCATTAAACTGGCAAATCAAGAGTCAACCAAAATTATCCTCGATATTTACACGACTACAGAACTGACTGATGAGATGCGGAAAAAGATTGAATGTTCGGATGCCATTCGAATTCATCCGTCTGTGATTCAATCAAAGGTGCTTGAGCTTCAGAAAGAAGCCGATGTTTTGCTTTTTGTCGAATCTCTTTCTGATAAAAATTTGACTGCACGATTGTCGTTCTCGACCAAACTTACCGACTATTTTGCTGCCGGCAAATGCATTTGGCCTGTCGGGAATGAAGATCTCGGACCGATTTCCTATATCAAAATGGAAGATGCAGGAATTACAAGTTCATCAGAGGCAGAAATCAACCGGACTGCAAAGAAGTTTGCAGAATCGCCTCGGCTGATAGAGGATTATGCCCGAAAAAGTTTTGAGTGTGGCATACGTAACCACAATGCCGAAGATATTCTTTTAAAATTAGAAAATATTATAACCAAATAATCACCCTAATATCAAGAAAATGGACAAGACACTTTCTCAAATCTACGCGTTGCGACGCGATTTCGTCATTATCGGACTGACAGGTCGCACCGGGAGTGGCTGCTCAACTGTAGCCAATATTCTCGCAGAGAAATTCGAAAATATCAAGACCAACTTTCGTGTTAAGAATAATGACAAGATTTCCAACGAGACCCGCAAAGATGCAATAATCTATAATTTTCTCAGTCAAGACAACTGGATACCCTTTGATATAATCACAGCAAGCGATGTCATCTATCTTTTTGCTCTGCAAAATGATTTCAAAGAATTCAAAGAGCTTCTGACTAAAAATGTCAGTGTTGAAGATCGAAAACTTGAGATTGATCGAGTTCTTGATAATATTAAAGAGCCATACAATGAGTTGCACGGAAAGTCTCGTGCATTGCTTGATTGTCTGAAAAACAAGACGTATCAAGACAATAAAACTACTAAAGAGGTTCTTGAAAGCAATTGGAAAATCTTGACGCATCTTATTCCAAAGTTCCGAAATGATCTTAACTTTGAGTTAAACAAGATCGACAAAAAGATTCTCACTTCCGAGCTTCAGAACTGGGGCAACAATATCCGAAAATATGGTAGTGTTAATCCGGATAAGCCTGATAATGAAATTCAAAAACAATCTCCGGCATGTCTGGCATGGGTTATCAATCGGCTCGCAAAGATGATCCGGAGAATGCATGAATTTGATCAAAAGCCGACAAGAATCGTTATTGATGCGCTACGGAATCCCTTCGAAATATTGTATTTCCGCGAACGTTTTTCTGCATTCTATACTATTTCTGTCACAACAAAACATAAGACTCGTTACGAGAAGCTCTCCGAAAAAGGGATTTCTCATAAGGAAGCTATCAAAATAGATGAAGCTGAAAAAGCAAAAAAGGACTTTTCTTCATCATATCAACAGATTGATGTCGATCGTTGCATCGAGCTTTCCGATATATTTTTGACCCACGATGGCACTCCTGCAGATCAGAACAGAGATCTGAAGAATCAGATAGCGCGTTATATCGCTCTGATTCTACATCCGGGGCTTGTGCCCCCATCGCCAATGGAACGCGTGATGCAGATTGCTAATACTGCTAAGCTAAACTCCGGATGCCTGTCACGCCAGGTTGGGGCTGCTGTCACAGATAAATATTTCTCAGTCAAAGCCATCGGATGGAACACTGTAGCGGAAGGACAGACCCCATGCTCTCTCAGAAATTTATATGATCTTATCAACAAAGAAGATGATGATGCATATAGCGAATTTGAGAAAAATGATGAAAAATTTCGCTTATTCGCTAAAGGGTTGAAGCTTGCCTATGATTCTAAGGATAATAATGGGGATATGGATGATAAAAAGGCTCTAAAGGCATTAGGTCGTCCGTATTGTTTCAAAGACCTTTACACCACAAGCTACTCTAAGCATCGTGGCAATCAGGTCCATACCCGCAGTCTGCATGCTGAAGAAAATGCTTTTTTGCAACTCGCAAAATATGGTTCGCAAGGAATCAAAGACGGATTGCTTTTTACGACCGCAAGCTGTTGTGAACTTTGCGGTAAAAAAGCTTATCAATTAGGCGTCCGGAAAATCTATTATATTGACACATATCCCGGTATCACAGAAGATCACATCTTGAAGTGCGGAACAAACAGCCCGGACATGGAACTCTTCCACGGCGCCATCGGAAGCGCTTACATAGCTCTATATGAACCATTTTTACCCCTTAAGGATGAGATCAAAGAATTGTCGGGAATTGATCCTAAATCACCTCTCGATTATCTTAGAGGTGAAAAGGATAAACAGCCTACGGAGTTGCTTATAAAAGTAGTTTGTCAGAATCCGGCAGAACTACACGATCGCTTCATTGAGGATATCGACAGTGGTAAGATCTCATCGTGGGAAATCGACACCGAGGGCCATATCACTACTGCTTTAGATGATAAGCGACGCATGTGCTGGTTTGAAATGACTTATGATGATCACGCAGTAAAATTCAATCTGATTGGATCGTCTCAATTCAAATGCGATGACAAACTGAAAGCCATCTATTATGGCCGGCTTATCACAACTCTCTTCGCAAATTTCAGAAGCTTTAAATTTGAAATAGATAACTCCGCATATTTCACAGACTGAATAATCTGCGTCAGGCGGCTTTTCTCTCCAATATAATTTTTCGCTACCTATTTGTAAGCAGGCGGGGCTCATTGAAAAATAATACTCCTTTCAACGCCTCACATCCACATTACGCTCATCACCTGGCACACTATCAAGACTTTACAACAAAATATATGGAACTATATCGTGACTTTTTCAAACGGGTCGTGGATGTGACGGCTTCGGGTGGTGTGCTGTTGGTGTTGGCAGAGCCTTTGGCGGCTGAAACACTGTGGCTGCATTTCGCCAATAAGGGTGCCGGGGATTTCTTCCGTCAGGAACGGCCGGGAAAGAATGGTCGGATTTTCCGCATTCCGAAGCATTTTCCCAATCCCATCAATCGTTCTTACACGCATATCCTATGATCAACGGCATATTCAAATTTCGGTTAGTTAGAGGAGACGGCTATATCCTGTCAATTAAGATCGCAGAAAACGATCCTCAGTATGTAGATATGCTTAATCTATTATGCGGGAGGAAACCGCATAAGTGGATAGGGAACGGCTCTCAACATAAAATCATACGCTTCGATAAGGATTTTAAGGCAAAGTTGGCAGACCTCGTTAATAAATGTGAAAACAACGATAAAGCCAATGCCTTTATTGGAGAGATCGCAGAAGGAGACTATGTCGCCTTTCTTCGTGAGGGCACCTTTAATAAGATTGATGATAAGCTTTTTGGTGAAGCAATAAATCATATTAAGATTTGTAATGCAGAAGATGTGTATGATGTTTATGTCTATGGCGATACACAGCAAAAACAATTTACTGGACCTTCCGACCTTAGGCAATGCATTTGCCGATTTTGCCACTTATCTTATCCGGAAACCAAATTCAAGAAGAAAAACGCTCATGCTATTCCCAATGCGTTAGGCAATGAGCTTGTTTTTTGTAATGATGAATGTGTGACTTGCAACGGCAAATTAAATGTGGTTGAGAATAATCTTATCAATTATTTGAATTATCGCAGAGCCGAATCCAAGATCCCTGGTAAGAAAAA
>CAMWNT010000040.1 GCA_947175695.1 uncultured Porphyromonadaceae bacterium | reverse complement strand
ATTTCTGCCTGTCTCGTGGGCTCGGAGATGTCTATACGAGACAGGGTCAGCATCTCGTAGGCCGTCATTCCGAGTGAGTAAATATCGCTCGACTGCGTCGGGGTGTCGGCCGGCGAGTCTGACGACGCTTCGGGAGCCATGTAGATAGCCGAGTCGGAGGGCGACGCCCCTGAGGGGGATTCCTTTTTGGCCAAGGCCACGGCGGCGTGGGCGCCGAGACGGTTGATGTGGGGATTCCCCTCTTTGTCGATGATGATTTCGTCGGGCTGCAGGCCGAGGTGTAGCATTCCGGCGGCGTGGATCGCGGAGAGCGCGTCGAGGAGTCGCTCGATCATCGGGAGCGCGCGGGATTCGATGATCAGTCCGTTGCGTTCGTGGATGTAGCTGTGGAGGGTCTCCCCTTCCACATGATCACTGATGATGATGCGCTTGCCATCGACCTCAAAGGTCTCTTTGACGCATGCCACGTCGGGATGACTGAATCCGCGCATCTTGCGTAGCTCTTCGCGGAGATAGGGGTCGACAAGGCGCGTGTAGGGCCCGGGGTGCAGGATGAGCAGCTCTACGGTCAGTCCGCTGCTTTTGTCGCGGGCGAGGTAGAGGTCGCCAATGTCGGCGACGCGCAGAGGGCGGATGATTTCAAAGTTGTCAATGCGATTCATTTACTGTCGTCGTTGATGTGTCAGGATGTGGAGTGGATGCCGATGGCGTGGTAACGACCGGACGCGGCGGCCGGCCGCCTTAGTGGCGGCGCACCTGCGCGTAGCCGGGGCCGTAGGCGTTGGTCAGCGGTTCACCCTGCTTGGCGAGGTTGACGATCAGCAGCACATAGGGAGCTATCGTGAAGCTGAATACAGAGCAGAGAATTAAGAAGCCCCAGCTTTTGCCGACGTCGTGAAGCCTTCGGATGCTGACCGAAAGACTCGGGAGGAATGTCACAAGTCCCCATAGGCTGCTGGCCACAAGCACTTCCGGCTTGAAGTCGGCGGCGATATAGATGGCCATGATGACAGTGTTGATAATGAAGTTGAAGAGCACCCACCACCAGTATTCACCTCTTCCGCAACGGCCGTTGAAATTGACCATGTTGGTGAAGCATTGCTTGACGGCGTCCATGATGTTGTCGGCGTTGGTGTAGCCGCCGTCGGGGAGCGGGCGGACGGGCGAAATTGGGGGCTCAGGAGTTCTGATAGTTATATCCTTACCGTTGCCGTCCGGAGGAACTGGACCGATCTTGCGCTTCGATTCTTCGGCCATGGATTCGAGAAGGCGCTCCACTTCGCCGATATCAAGTCGGCATCCGGGTTCGCCGGCAAGGAGGATCTCGGGGTATGTGCCGCGCTGGATGTTGTATGACATACCCTTGGTGTAGACCATGTTGTTGATCAGAGTGCCGTTGGAGCTGCAGTCGGTGTATACGTAGTAGACTCCGCCGGTGAATTCTTTGCGCGTGATTGTGGCGTGGTGGCGGCTGACGCGGAAACTGTTCTCGCTGACAATGATGTCGCAGTTTTCGCGTCCGACGGTGATCGACAGATTCTGAACTCCGGGGTTGACTTCCGTGCCGCGGTTGAGAATGCGACTGATTTCGTTGCTGAAATCGGCGCATGTCTGGAAGCGGGTGAGCATATTGCGGTCGGTAGCCTTGTCGATCAGTTGCTGCACCACCGGCGGTATTCCCTTTACGTACTTGGAAAGCTTCGGGAAGGGCCGGGTGAGGATGGCATACATCGTTTCCTGATCCGACGGGAGCTTATCATAGGCATGATGGCCTGTCAGCATGTAGTAGAGCACGCATCCGAGTGAGTAGATATCGGCGCGGGTGTCGATGGTCATGCCCTGGGCTTGTTCGGGCGACATGTAGCCGTCGGTGCCGATGATGGTGCCGACAATGGTGCCACCGCCGCGGAGCGAGGTGGAGTTGCTTTTGGCCACGCCGAAGTCGAGCAGACAGACATTGCCGTCGTGGCGGCGCATGACGTTGCCGGGCTTGATGTCGCGGTGGATGATGTCTTTGCTATGCACATATGCCATAGTGTTGACAAGCTTCTCCATATATCCAAGAGCGTCTTGCCAGGGTATGGGGCCGTTGGCCGTCACATACTCCTCTATGTTCTGTCCCTCGACAAGCTCCATGACGATATTCAGAGAGCCGTTGAGCTCGAAATGGTCGTAGACTTTGACCACATTCGGATGATTGAACGAGCGCAGGAACTGGATTTCGCGTTCGATTCGCTCGCGATACTGGATATCGCTTACGTACTGCGGGAGAATCTGCTTGATGGCGACTACACGCCCCTGCCCGTCGCGTCCGCGGAGCACACATCCCATACCGCCGGAGCCGATGGGTTTTTCATCTACAGTATAATTGCCAAGTTGTTGCATACGTTTCAGATTGATGACAAGATAGTTCGTGATGAGAGGAGAGACAGATTGGATTGAGATCGAAAAAAATGATCTGTGCGCGCTTTCGGATCTACGCTATTAAAGATTACAGAAAGTGGCAAAATATATCGTTTGCGAGAGAGGAAAATCGTCAGGAGAGAAATATGGTCAGGAGAGAGTCGCGGAGAAGGAAGAATCGCGGGAAGAGTGGCCTTCAGAGCGGATCGAAGAGAATGAGAAAGTCTTGAAAATCACGATGAAAAACAGCTTCAGAGAGTCACTGCCGTTAAAAAACAGTGTATCACTCCAATGCCCCGGACGCAATACGCCCGGGGCATCTGAGTGATTATTACCAATCAGAAGTATCTGTTAATCAGCCAACTTATATAATCAATGTTTTCCATCTGCAAGGCCATCGTCTTGACTACCCTGCGGCGTAAACCCCTTATCATCCGGTTTTGGTTTTTCTTCAGTAGAAGTCAACGGATTCTTCGGGTCTACTGTAGTTGAGCCTTCCTTCTCAAGCATTCCTTTTGGCGTTTGCGTTGTCTTAGTCGCCGTCTTGGCTGACTGGGTTTTCTCAGTGCGGGTCGTTGTCACGGTCTTCGTAGAGGTTGAGGGGGAGGCCGACTGAGTAGCACCGCTCTTCGGAGTACTGCTGCGTTCGTCTACGATCTCTGTCTTGGCGGAGGAATTGGAATTGGTGGACAGTGTTTCGTCGCTACTGCTGCTGACGAAGTAGTAGCTGACGAAGGCTACGAGAAGCACTACGGCGGCGATTCCGGCAGCAAGCATCGTGCGGTTGGCGGAGCCGGAGCCACTCTTGCTTTCGGATGCCCGAGCCGCAGGAGCCATAGCAGCGGCCGGAGCACCGAATTCAATCAGCTGCACAGTGATGTTGTCGAGTCCGCCGGCGGCGTTGGCCATGGAAACAAGCGTATCCACTTTCTCCTGGATCGACATCGCGGAGTTGGACAGCACGTGCTGCATGCCGGCGTTGTCGACCATGCCGCTGAGGCCGTCGCTGCAAAGCAGGAGCACCGACCCGGGCTCGGGCGTAATCGGTGCGGCGCAGAGCTGCGGCGGGGTCATGCCGCTGAAGCCGAGAGCATTTGTGATCTCGTTTTTCTGCGGATGATTCTCGGCCTCTTCAGCCGTGATCTGACCGGCGTCGACGAGCTGCTGCACATACGATTCATCTTTCGAGATCTGACGCAGCACGCCACCTGAATAGTAGTAGATGCGGCTGTCGCCGATCCAACCGTAATAGGCCTGTCCGTCTTTGACGATGACGATCACGCATGTGGAGCCCATTCCGTCGAGATCGGGATTGCTTGCGGCGCGGTGAAGTATGCCCTGGTTGGCGGCCATGACGGCGCGTGTGATGGCTTCGGCGGGGGTGCCGAACACGTTGTTGGAAAGAATATCCTGAATGATATCGCATGCCAATCGGCTGGCGAGATCGCCGGCGGCCTGGCCGCCCATGCCGTCGCACACCACGACCACCTGGCCGTTGGGGGAATCGAATGTCACCATCGAATCCTCGTTGACCTGCCGGACTGCGCCGACGTCTGTGCGGTTGGCAATTTTAAAATTCTGCTCCATGATGCGTGATGAGGTTTAGCGGATTAAGGGGATTGCGATGAAGATGAAGATGGTAGAGCCGGCGCGGATGATGTCGTAGTTCTGGAGCTCGCCGTCGTCGAGGAGCTCTTTGTTGACGAATGTGCCGTTGCTCGATTGCTCGTCGCGGAATTTGAATTTGCCGTCGGCGTTGCGGAAGAGGATCGAGAGGTGGCGTCCTGACATCTGATTGTCGTCGGGCACGGATACGTCGCATTTAGCGTCGCGACCGATGTAGTTGCGTCCTTCGTAGAGATTGTAGGAGCGGCCGGCCGGAGTGCGGTTGTAGGTGACGAGGAAGCCTACGAGGCGACGCTCGGGAGCGCCCTGGGCTGCGGGGTTGGGGCCTGCCGCGCGACGGATCACTGTGCGGCCGCCGCCATGAGGCTCGGCGTGCTGGGAGCGCATCTGGGTCTCTCCGCTGTAGTCGGGGCCCGACTGGGGAGCGGATGCGCCTATGCCTGTCGACGCACCCTGCGGACGCGCGGCGCCGCCAAGCTGGGTTTTGAGATTGGGGGAGCCACCGAAGTCGGGAGTAGGCGGAAGGGGAGCCGATCCGGGTGCTACCATATGAGTTTTGGGCGAACCGCTGTCGGCATGACCTACGGGAGGCACAGTGCCTACCGGGCAAAGCGGACAGCTTTCACCATAGATGCTGGGGTCGTAGATATGACCGTTGGGACATTGTTTTTTCTCCATCGGTTGGTTTTGTTTGTTTTAGGTTTCAGGCTTTAGCTCTAGGTTTTAGGTTTTAGGCTTTTCCTGATTAATCGGGATTGAGCGGGCGAAGAGCTTTAGTAGCCTAAAGGGCTTTAGGGCCTTTAAGGGCGAATCCGGCGGGGAGGGGCGAACCCTCTCCCCTACCGGGTGCTTATTTTTTATTCCTTGTTCTGAATCGTTTTCATTCGGCGCAGGCTGCGATCAGGCCATGTAAGCGGAGCCGTCGTCATAGTCCATTGCGTCGTCGGAGTAGCTGTCGACATCGTCGTAGCTGTCGGCGTCGTAGCTGTCGGCCAGATCGCCGCCTTCATACTTCTCGGAGTAGTCGATATCCATTCCGGGCTCCATGCTTGCGTTGTAGTCGTGAGCCTCGTCGTGGTTGTTGTAGTCGGGGTTGTTGTGGGCGAGATCGCCGTGCTCTTTCTCGTAGGCGTAGTCGTTGCGGATGCCTTCGGTGTCGTCGTAGGCCATGCCGTCGCCCATCATGTCGTTGATGTTATACATTTCGCCGGTCGACGAGTCGCGGTAGTAAGCGTTGAGCTCCTGGCCGTGGCCGATGCGATAGCTTTCGTTGTCCATGCTGACAACCTCGTTGGATTCGATTATGCCGTTGCCGTTTTCGTCATAGGCGAGAGTGTCGGCATAGCCGTTGCCGTCAGTGTCGTAGGCTACGAATGCCTTGCCGTCGATTGTGCCTGCGTCGTAGGTGACAACCACGTCGCCGTTTTCGTCGACCACAACCGCAGTCTCGTCGATCGAGATCTCCGGATCGGGTTCGGGAGCGGGAGTCGGATGATAGTGGTGGTGGTGAACTTCAGTCACAGTCGGCTCGGCTACGGGAGCCTCTTCTACGACAGCGGCCTCGGATACTTCACCCGCTTCGGCGGCGCTGGCAAGATCGTCGGAGGTGAGGGGGCTTTCATTCGACTGATCGGCGAGCTTGCTCGCACCATAAGCGGCTGTGCCGCCGGCGCCTACTACAGCTGCGCCTACGATGCCTGCCATGCGGAGGTTTTTGCTTTTGCTGACTGCTTCATTCTCCATCTCTTCGAGCTGATAATCTTGATTGTTGATCATAATTGTGCATGTATTTGCCGCCCCGGTGTGGGAGTCCGCTTTGCAGGCGCCTTTGGAGGGCGAGGGTTAATATTATTCGTAGATAAGTTTATTCTTTGGCTGATTTGAGCGACGAGCCGTTGTTGGGGCTCATGTCGGGTCGGAGCGCGGGGTCGCCGCCATCTTTCAAAGGCGAAGCTTCCGGCTTCATCGCGTTCATTCCGGATTTCGCGGCGTCCTTGGGATCGGCCTTGACTGCCGGGTTCTTCGGACTCTTCGGACGCTTCCGGGCTTTGGTTGCCGTCTTGGCGGGTTGCTGAGCGGGAGCTATCGAATCCGCCGGAGCTTCGTCGACGGGAGTGTCGACGACGTTCTCTTCTTCGGCAAGGATGACATCTTCCTGTTGCGGTCGGGCGCTTCGGAAGATCTCATCGGAGTAGATCGTCAGCACCGCGGCGCCGGCCACTACAATCACCGCCAGCGCGGCCAGGGCTATCTTCATCCCTTTGTAGGGGTCTTTGACGAGCGACCAGTCGAGTTCCAACACATGAGCGAAATCCACTTTGTCGCCTCTTTTCAGTTCGCGGCCACCGGGCTTTTCCACCCGTTCTCCGTTGACGAATGTGCCGTTGGAGCTTGTGTCGTGGATCCTCATTTTGCCGAGCGGCGAAACTTCAATCACTGCCTGACGGCGGCTGACGCGATCGGTGTCGTCTTTTAACCGTATGTCGTTGCCGGCTCCGCGGCCAATAAGTATCTTTTTCATGATGCTTTTTTGTTAGTGAGTTTTTATTTCTGCGGCCGGGGCCGCTTTCTCCTTACAGAGCCGGGGAGCGATTTGTTTCCCGTCCGTGGGGGAATCGTTTTCCCCTGTCGTCATAGGTAAAGACTCTTCTCCGGGAGATATCTATCACTGCCCCGTGATTTTTTTTGATTTTTATTTTAAATCACCGTTTTTTTCATCCGAATTTGCCGATTCAATACCTGCAAAGCGGCGATTCTACAACCGAAGATTGCCGATTCCATATGGCAAAGCGCCGATCGGAATCAGTAGATTGTCGTTGTTTTAGGTGGTTCGGGTTTGTCGCGATTCTCGGGCGCGGGTCTGTTGAGAAGCGTCGCCTGAGCCGGAGCCTGCCGACGCGCCCCGTAGAGCGGGGATACGTTGTCGAGCGTAGTTGCACCCCCGACGGCACCTTTCGACAGCGCCGACGATCGGCCATAGAATGTCAGCTCTTCGGCTTCGCTGACAGAGCCGTCGATCTTGACCTCTTCTTTCGCCGCCTTTTCTTCGCCTCCCTCGCGGTGCGATTCGATGTCGTCATGCGGCGCGGGCTGATGGCGCTGGCGCGGTAGCGGTCGGAAGGGAGCTTCTCCCGCCGATTCCGACGGCCGCAGGAGCGTCAGCTGCAATTGATAGGCCGATCCGATGAGGATGTGCTCTCCCCCGGCTAGTCGATAGCGGTCGGCGAAGATACGCTCGCCGTCGATGCTGAGACTGTTGTCGGGGTCGGTGGCGCTCAGTGTGACCGTCGTGATCTCCCGGCCGTAGTCGTCGCGCAGGCGGCGCACAAGGATAAGCGCGTGGTCGGGAGCGACTGTGGCTTCGGGGAGATAGATGTCGGCTTCCGGATCGCTGCCGATGGAATTCCGACCGACATAGAGCGGGAAGATCTCCCCTCTCGAGTCGGAGGAATCGCTGAACAGCATCCCGGCTATCGGGCGGTCTTGAAGCATGAGCAACTCCTCGCGGTCGCGATCGGGTATACCCTCTTTTTTACGGGCTTCGACCTCTTCGCGCGATGGCATCCCATGGATGTAGGTGCGTCTGACGTCGGCCCCGTGAGTCTGGCTATAGAAGTTTTCGGTTTCCAATTTTCAATGTCGGGTTTTTCAAGGTGAATGGTGCAAGCTGCGGCATGGAGCCGGTGGGTGGC
Source organism: uncultured Porphyromonadaceae bacterium (assembly GCA_947175695.1). Lineage (GTDB taxonomy): Bacteria > Bacteroidota > Bacteroidia > Bacteroidales > Muribaculaceae > Lepagella. The sequence goes on along the minus strand of CAMWNT010000040.1, from coordinate 11,237 downwards.
TCAACGGAGCACGAGCGTGGTGAGACCGAGGAGGATTTCGTCGCCGGGATGGATGTCGACAGGGCTGCCGCTATGGACGGGGAGATTGTTGACATACACTTGGTTGCGGCTGTTCATCGGAGTGAGCATGACGCGCATCATTCCTCCGACGGAGGGTTGCACGGAGAGATGGGCGTGGGCGCGGCTCATGCATTTGTCGTTGGCGATGCGGATAGTGGCGCGCGAGTCGGCGCTGTCGCGCCCCAGGATATGATCGCCGGGCGTCAGCGGGAATCGCTTGTTGCGACCTTTGATTTCAAGCCAGTGCACAGGCGCCGCCGGGCGATGGACGGCGGTCTTTGCGGGCATTCCGGGCGCAGCCGGCTGACCGAGATGGGTTTCCATCGGCGATCCGCCGAAGGGTGCGCCGCCGAGCCGGGTCTCCGGATTCGCGCCGCCGAGGTGCGTTTTCAGTCCGGGCGCGCCCATGGCGCCTCCGGGAGGGGGTGGGAGGATTCCGGGCGCCATTCCGCCATTGCCCGGAATCGGAGGCATCGGGGGTTGGCCGCCACCGGCAAGGATCACGCTGAAGGGGATCTGAGCTCCGCATTTGGGGCATCTGAACATCTTCCCTCTCAGAGCCTCGGGATTGGCCACTTTCAGCGTATAGTTGCGCTTGCAACCGGGGCATTTTATCTTGAAGTCCATATGCAGGTATTGGATTTTTGTCGTTAAGGTTGTTGTGGATTTTATCGGCCGAGCGGGAATCGGCCTTATTTGCAATACACGACGATCATGTCGTCGGAGAAATTGCCGTACATCTGGGGATGCTGGCGGTTGCCCGTGTCTTTGAGCACTCCGGCGTAGACGTAGTTGAATAGCTCGCGGGCCGTCACTTTCTTGTCGCCGTTGGCGTCGGCGCGACCTTCGAGGGCGTAGAGCAGGCGATCGAAGAAGTAGGAGTAGGTCATGCCGGTGTTTTCCCAGGAGTATTCATTGTCGCGGCTGCTCATGAAGAGCATGACGTCGGCGTCGGAGGTGCGATAGTCGGTCGTATTGCGACGGCGGGTGTGGTTTTTGAACGATCCGGAGTGGCAGGCATTCATGAAGATCACTTTGCGCCCGGCTTTGCAGGAGCGCATGATTTCCTGGATCTCGCTGACGAGGATAAGATTTTTGGTGTCGTAGCAGGAGATGCCGCCGTCGAATCCGTGGCCGCTGTAGGCGAAGATCACCTCATCGTTGGCGCCGGCCTTGGAGAATTGCGATTTGAGCACACGCAGGATATGGTCGCGAGTGGCGTTGCTGTCGAGGAGCATGAACACTTCCGAGCCGTTGTAGTTGTCGAAGAAGCGTGAGATTCCGCGGGCGTCGTTGCGCGAGCACGGGAGCGGGTTTTCGCCGTTGTCGTAGACATTGAGCCCTACGGCTACGATATACGTTTTCTGAGCCGCCGCACCGAATACGCAGACAATCGCCATCATCAGGGCGAGCATGAAGCGGCGGAGCGCCGCATTGCGGCAAGACGAGGGAGCCGACTGACCGACGGCTACGTTGGCGTTATCGTTAGCGATGCGATTCATAATATTCGGCTTTACATTTGGGGCATTTGCCCTCGGCAAGGATATTTTCGTAGACTTTCCCTTTGAAAGGGAGTTTGCAACCGGGGCAGCAGTAGTTGACGGCGAAGTCATGCTCGTTGGCCTGGCGGTCGCGTCTCACTTTCTCCTGGCGCGACTTGATGACGTAGTTAAGCACAATAACGAGAGTGAGACCAATCCCGACGCCCAGCAGCGTCGACATCAATTTATTGTTGCTTAATCCAAACAAATCGGCCAAAACACCACTACATCCGCCGGTAGCCATCGATATCAGCATAATCATGCTTCTCATTCCGTTGATGCTATCGCTTTTCGAGTCGAGATTGATCTTTTTTTCGTGATAATCGTCGTAGAGGAGGCGGAGCTTGGAAATGTCGTATCGCTTGGGTCTCTCGGGCGATATGGGAGGATCCTTTACGGGTTTGGGAATCAGTCGCCGCACATGGAACTGCGTCTCCGGACCGAGGCGTATCATCGAGTCGGGGCTGACATTGTAGACTTTGCCGGGCATGATCCGGGCGAATGCATGTCCATTGTATATGAACGTGCCGTTGGTCGAGTTGGTGTCGGCAAGCTGAAGCGCGCCGTTTTCGTGCACAATGAGCACGGCGTGACGGCCACTGACCTTGGGATCGTTCAATGCAAAGGGCTGATTGCCCTCTCTTCCGATTACTATTTGTTTTGGCATGATGAGGCTTGTTGCTATTAAGTCGGGGGGCTTGATGGAATCTAAAGCAAGAATTACCCCCCTTAGGTCATGACATAAAGATTCACAAATTTAACCAATATATCTGCAATATCAAAATTTTTAACACTTTTTCCACCCTAACTTGCGCATTTTTAGTAGTTTCCCGACTGTTTTCGATTGGATAAATGTCGGGATTTCGCTCGCATTCCCAATAGAAAGCGGGGGCATACAGCTTATCACTGTATGCCCCCGCGATATCAATCAGAGGTTTTGGAATCAGTCGAGTTCGACGATCTTAATCACCGACGAGAAGCCGGTAGCGCCGAATGAAGTCGAGATCGAGCCGAAGATCTTGACATGCTTGCCAAGCTTGTCGGGGTTAGCCTTAAGTCCGTAAGCATTGCGGATATCGGTGTCGTTGAGCGAAACGGGGATTGCCTGGCCAAGAGTTGTCGCATCAGTCGGCTGGCCGATGAGCGAGTCGCTGACGCCGAGCACAATGTTGTTGCCGCTGTAGTCGCCTCTGACATACGGGCCGAATACGGCGCCTGTGGCGTAGGTGCGGCCGGTCACGAAGCCGACGATGTAGCCTTCAACCCATACGCTTGTCATCTCGGTCTCACCGGAGTTCGTGATGTAGTTGATCGTATAGGGATCATCTTCTGTGCCGCTTCCCTGGCCTGTGATGCCGGGGATGTTCTGTCCGGTCACTTCAAACACCGAGTAACCGGAAGCGATATCAGTGACGCCGTGCATACCGAGCCATTCGGTGAACGCACCCTTCACGCTGAGTTTGCTGCCGAGCACACCGGGATTGTCGAGGAGGTTGACCCATTCACGGATGCGGGAGCCATAGGGAAGTTCGACGGTCATCATCTGAGCGAGGTCGCGGCAGTCGGCCGTGGGAGCGATGACAACATTGTTGTCGAGTTCGGCTTCGCCGGCTCCGAAGAGGATGTCGTCGATCGACGATACAGTGGCCACACCGGCTTTGACCGATCCGACAACAACGCCTTCAACCCAGGCATTGCGGCCGTTGTCGTTCATGGCGATCGCCTGCTCGATGGAGTAGGGCTCGGATTTTGTGCCGAGGTTGTCGAAGATGCAGTCCTGGGGTCCGCGCAGCAGGAGCTGCCAGGAGTCGCCGTAGCGCGAGAGGATGCCGCGCACTGTGCCGACACCCTCGGGAAGCGGATCGGCGTAGAACGAGCTATAACCCGAGCAGCGGACGTTGAGTTGCTGGCCGGAGGAGTCGCGGATGTAGCGGTCGGCAGTGTCCTGATAGGGAGCGAAGGTGGTCAGGGGATATTCGCCGTCGGCGTTGGGCTGGGCCGAGAGATCGGGGCCGGCGTCAACGAAGCTGACGTTGGTGAATTCCACGAGCTGGCTCATGACATTGATATAGTCCGGGCCGGATGCGGGAATTTCCGAGAACGAGCTGAAGGAAAGACAATAGGGATTGTCGGCGGGTTGCGGACGGCCATAGTTGATATATTTGAAGTCCTGGTTGGGCAGTCCGTTCTTCTGAGTATGACCGAGGAATGTATCCCAGGCCATGAATGTGATCTGGGGCGTGCCGTTGTATTCGCCGAGCATGCCGAGCTGGAGATAGTTGTTGTACATCCCCATCCACATTCCTGTGGCGTCGATGACAACTTCCTGGCCCAGGCGATAGTCGATATACATCGAGCTCTGGTTGATCGAGAGGGCGATAGCGGCCGTTTCGTCCTGAATGACGAGGCTCTTGTAGATATTGCCGGAGGCGTCGCTTGAAATGACGCGGCCATGGATGATGTAGTGGGTGTCGGTGGCTGCGTCTTTGAGCGGGGTGAGCACGGCGAGCTCATCGGCGAATGCGGCCTTGAACTCTGCAAGAGTCGTATTGGGCACAAGAGTGGCCACGGGCACCTGCAGCTCCGGCTCGTCGTAATGGTTCTGACAAGATGTGGCGAGCGAGGCTGCCGCGATCAGTCCCATTCCGAGGATTGAATATTTGATTGCTTTCATATTGAAGCTTGTTTTGCTTTGATGATTTGAATGAATTGTATTATTCCTCTACGAGTTCGTAAAGCACAGCGCCCCGGCCGTCGTAGGAAGCCGCGGAGAGCGATCCGATGTAGTTGCGGTTGGCGTCGTAGACAAGCACGAGGTCGCGCACAACGTTGCGGATTTCGAACACTCCGGAGCCTTCGGTGAATGCCCAGTAGGTGTTTTGAATCGGCGCATTGTTGGGAGTCGGAGTCGACGACACGTTGAAATTGGTGAATGTGCCATACATGTAGAGATAGCGGCCGTAGCAATCCCGGATGGTGTATTGTCCGGCTTCGGGAGCTGCCTCAAGAGTGAAGGCATAATCCTTGCTGAAGGAGATCTCGTCGCCTGTCTCTTTGAGCTCTTTGACGCCGAAGTTGCCGTAGGTGTAGGCTTCGGAGAGCGGACACATCACATTGTCGCCGAATACGAAGGCATATTTCTTGCCGGGAGTGATTGTTGTGGCTTTGCGGAATGTGCCGATTGTCGAGGGGTCGATCACTTCCCATTCTTCGGGATCGGCGCCGCCGATGTTGAAGTTGGTCATGCCGAAGTCGGAGGAGTTGCCTGTGCCGCCGTGAGCCGACCAGTAGCGGAATCCGATATAGATTGTGCCGGAGAATTCGGAGAGGTCGATTGTGCCGCTGTCGACCCATGCGCTGTAGCCGGATGCGGGAGCTTCGGCGAGCACACATTGGAGCTTGACGGGCTCGCAGCTCTTGGGATTCTTGTGTGTCATCACATAGACTTCGAGATAGCTGTCGGCCGAAGTGCTTGCCTGGGTCGAGAAGCTGAGCGTCTTTTCGCGGGCGTTGTCGATGTCGAATGCGGGGCTGACGATCCAGTTTTCGTAGGGGCCGCCGGTGGCTGTGCCGAGGTAGGCGGAAGTTGTGACGAAGTCAACGCCGGAGTTTTCCTTCCAATACCAACCGGAGAGTCCGCCGGAGATCATGTAGCGGCTCCATCCGCGCTCGATGTAGTAGTTGATATCGCGGCTCGCGGTGAAGTTGCAGAAGTAGGAGTCGCCCATGGGGCTGACGGGCTCTTCATATCGGCCGGTCGGTCCCCAGTTGTAGTCGTTGGCGGCACGCACGCCGTAGGCTCCGCAGTATTTGGAGCCGGTTGTGCCGCGAAGCGACACCTGGCGGTTGAAGTTGCCGGGGTTGTCCATGAGGTTGCAGGCTGTGCGGACCGCGCCGGATGGGAGCTGCACTGTCGCGCAGTCGTCGAGCGAGTAGCCCATTTCGGCCCATTTTTCCTCATCGTAGGGGTATTGGGCGATGATCATGTTGGTGGCCACGCTGCAGGGGGTGCCGATGACTGCGGCGTTCATCGTGTTGGATACGCTGGTGTCGATCCATCCGACGATATAGCCGGTCACCCAGTTGGAGGTGCGGCCGTCGACGGTTGTGCCGAGGTTGGCCTGCCATGTCTGGAGAGGTCTCTCCCATGTGCCGTCGCCGATTTCTTCGGCAGGCATTTCGTAGGGGGCGTGGGCCAGTTCATCGTCGCAGGATGTGAATGTCGCGCAAGCACCGAAGGCGAGGGCCACAATCCCTATATATTTAGCTATTTTTTTCATTTCGTTGTGATGATTGAAAGTTGCAGATCAGAAGCGGATGCCGACATTGAAAAAGACTCGGATTCCTTGCGCATAGTAATAGCGGTTGGGGAATTTGGTGAGCGTATAGTTAGTGTAGTCGAGCTTCGATTCCTGGAAGCCGCCGGTCTGGATATTGCGGTTGTTGAGGAGGTTGTTGACACTGAGGTTGAAATTGACCGAGCCGAAATTGGTGTAGATCACCTTGCCGATGGAGAGATTCATGACAAAAGAGTTTTTGAGTTTGTCCTGATGGGCGAATTCGGCAAGACGCTGAGCATATTCTTCTTCGGTGGTACAGAATTTCCAGAGTCCGGGGAGTTCTTCGTGGCGGGTGGGCGCGAGATCCACATAGCCGTCGCAGAAATAGTTGGCGTTGACTTCGAAGAACCAGTTTTTGGGAGCCGCGTAGTTGACTGCGAGTCCGTAAGCCTGCTGGGGAGTGCCGCCGACGTGGTAGTTTTTGAGATATGTCGTGCGGGTGACATCTTCCATTGCGCCGTTCTGGGCAGAGCGTACGCCGGTCGGGTTATTGCGGTAGGTATACTGCGAGAGAGCGGCAGTGGCTTTGACGCTGAGGCCGTTGAGGATCTTATATTCGAGGCCGAGTTCGAGGCCTTTGTGTTCGGTCTGCACGCCGGAGAGCGTGTAGGTCATCATTGTGGCGAGGTCGTAGTCGTAGAAGAAACGCTGGCTCATTCCGTCATACATTTCGATCCAGTAGCCTGTGATCGATCCGCGGAAGCGGGAGTAGTTCCAGGTGTAGGAGAGGTCGCCGGAGATGTATTTCTCGGATTTGAGGTCGCCGACGGCTTCGTCTTTAATGCGGGCGTTGACGTAGGCGTTGTTGATCATGGGAGCACGGGAGCCGATGCCGAAGTGGCCGACGATGTAGTTGCGGCCGTTGATCTTCCAGGTTGCGCCGGCCTTGAATGCACCGTCAAGGAAGTTGTGGGTTTCACCTTTTCCTTTTGATGATTCGGGGAATCGACCGTTGCGCATGTGGCCGTCGCGGAAGTAGTTGGTGTTGCTGACTTCTGCCGCATAGTTGACATTGAAGTGAGCCATGTTCCACTCGTTCTGGAGCCAGGCGTTGGCGCGAGTTGCGTGGATAGTGTAGTCATAGCCGTAGATGTCGCCTTCGTAGACTTTACGGTCGGGGTTGTCGAGGTCGTTCTGGAGCTTGTTGGGGTCGCCGGCGAAGTCGCGTTCGGAGAAGTTGTCGATATCAACCCAGAATTGTCCGCCGAGCAGGTCTTTGACCGTGCTGTAGTAGTGGGCGTTGGTGTAGTCGAAGCTTACGCCTCCCTGGAGAGTGAGGATGTCGGAGATGCGGTGGTTGAGGGTGGAGTTGACCATCCATACGGCCTGGTCCTGATGCTCTTCTTTCAGGATATACGAAGATCGGCCGAGATATTCGGGATTACGGTCGTAGTATTTGGAGTTGAGCAGGTTGGCCTGATAGATGCCGTCCCAGTCGATCTGGCGTGTAGCCTCGTTGTGGATCCAGAGATCGCGCACATATTCATATTGAGCCTGCTCAGCGAGATAGAGCTGCGACTGCTCGGAGAGGGGGTCGTTGGGATCATAGACAGCAGTCGGGAGATAGTAGGAGGGGAGGTTGCGGTAGTAGTTCGGGCGCGGGTCGGTGGCCTGATACCAGTCTAAGCTTGTGCGGGCATACCGGTTGTAGCGGAATGCGACGGCTGTGTTGAGCGAAGTTCCCATGCCGGGCTTCCAAAGCCAGTTGAGCATGGCCGAGGGGTCGAATGTGGTGTAGACACGGTCGGAGATCTTCTTTCCGTTGAGGTAGCCCCAGTCGGGGTTGTAGAGATTTGATCCGGCCAGATCGTAGGCTTCCTGAGTTGCGGCGTTGTTGCCTGCACGCTGTGTGGGCGCACCCCAAGTGGAGAAGTTGAGAGAGTGTTGATCGTTGAACACTTTCTGGAGCGAGAGGCTGTAGCCGAACGAGTTGTACCATGTGCCTTTGATTACACCTTCGGGAGCGTAACGTCCGATTACGGAAGCCGAGAAAGCCCATCCTTTGGAGTTGAGGCCGGTGTTGTATTGCAACATCGCGCGAAGCATATAGTTGGAGTTGGTATATGCGAGCGATCCGCGGAATCCGGGAGCGTATTGCGATGCGTAGGTCGTATAGTTCTGCGAGCCGCCGAGGCTTCCGAATCCATAGGATGCGGAGCTGAGACCGATTTCGGTAGATTTATTGCGGAATGCGGTGGAAGTCATGCCCCCGAGGCCGGAGAAGTTGAACGCGCCACGCATGACGTCGTTGTATTTGACGCCGTTGATGTAGCCGTCTTGCCAGTTGTTGTCGAGGCCTCGCATGCGGTAGCGGACGGTCGAGAACTGATAGCCGGCCGCCTGATAGAAGATATCATCGGTGGCGCCCTGGATCGTGCCTACCGACTGCTGCGCACTTTCGTCGTCGTTGATCTGATCCTCGTCGAAGATGAATGAGTCGGAGTTCATTGCCGATCCGTCGTAGCCGGAGACGCTCATGTTGAGTTCGCCGACATTTTTGACGATGTCGCGAACGATGTCGACATCCACATAGAGATCATCATAGCCGTAGGCGATGATCTGCAGCACATCGGTGCCTGATTGAGCATTTGAAATCTGGAATACGCCTTCCGAGTCGGAAGCAACCATTATTCCTTGATCGCTGAGCAGCACGTTGGCGTTGCCGATCGGTCTGCCGCTTCCGGCATCGAGGATGACACCTTTCACGCCCGTCGGAGCAGCCGAGGCGATGAGGATTCCTGTGGCCAGAAGAATTAATGAAAATAGTTTTCGCATAATGTGTTGATGTGTGAATCTGCGGGGCTTTGTGATTTTGGGTTGTTTTGAGGGTTTAGGGTTTAGGCCTTAGGTTTTAGGTTTTAGGTTTTAGGCCTTAGGGTTTTCATGATTAATCGTGATTATTCCTGATTAATCATGATTAATCGAGGATGGGAATGCCTAACGGCCAACACCTAACGCCTAAAATCTAAAACCTAAAATCTAAAACCTAAAACCTAAAACCTCATAATTACTTCACTTCTTTAACGAGATAGATTTCAGTCGGAAGGTGGTCGGAATATCCGTTGGTCCATACTCCGCCGGAGAATGTGCGGAAGGGATATCCCTTGTATTGGCCATCCTGCTGCTTGAGGAACTCCTTGTTGAGCACCTCGGCAGAGCGGAATTTCAGGCCGTTTTTGCCCTCGAGGAGGTTATAATTGATGATGATCTGGTCGAAGAGGTCCCATGAGCCACGATAGATATAAGAGCCGATACCGTCGTCGATTTTCTTCCAGAAGGGGTTGTAGAATCCGCCAGGCTTGCAGTCTTTGGGATTCTTGACGGCGCCGAGAGTGACGGCGCAGCTTCTGTCGGTGGGATCGTCGTTAAGGTCGCCCATGATGATGATGCCCATATCGGGATCTACGGTGAGCAGGGAATCGGCGATGTGCTTGCAGAGGTCGGCTGCGGCTTCACGCAGCCAGCTGCTCTCTTTGGCGCCGCCACGGCGTGAGGGCCAGTGGTTGACGATGATCGCCACACGTTCGCCGCCAAGCAGACCGACTACACACATTTGGTCGCGGGTCTTGAAGTTGGGCTTTTCCGGAATGACGAGGCGATGGTTGGTGGTGCGGATCGGGCGGAAGAAACGGGGATTGTAGAGGAGGCTGACGTCAATGCCGCGCACATCGGGGCTGTCGTGATGGATCACCTGCAGATTCCAATCCTTGATGGCGTCCTGGGCCACAAGATCCTGAAGCACGGTGATATTTTCGACCTCGCTGCATCCGATCACCGCCGGGCCCATCGGAGTGGCCGTGGTGGTCATCTGCGAGATGGCGTAGGCCAGATTGCGAAGTTTGGAGTTGTATTTGTGGGAATCCCATTTCTTATCTCCCTGAGGGGAGAATTCGAAGTCGTATTTGCCGTTGTTGTTGATGGTGTCGAAGAGGTTCTCGAGATTATAGAACGCCACTCCGAACATCTGCATCCGCTTCTTTTCAGGATTATTCTGAGCTGTGGCCGGATGACTGAGAGCGCCGAACATGGCGCCACCTATAGCCAATGCGGCTATAGCCATCGACAATGCCTTTTTGAATTTGTGTTTCATGAAGTTGGGGGAATTAGTGAGTGAGTTGGGTTATGGATGGAAAAACGTGTGGCTCCGGGCGTCGCATGCATCCGCCGGAGCTTTATCCGGGAGTGAGTGTCGTGACGAGTGTTGCGAATGGATTGTCTCGGGAGCCGACGGCGAATTCCGGATCCGGCCTGATTGGCGCCGGATCCGGATGAGTCCGTCAGAGAGGATCAGAAGTATTTCACTTCTTCGCCTGTCATTGTTGAAAGGATGCTGTTGGCAAGCGACGACGCGCCAAGGCGGAAGAGATCCTGGCAGAGCCATTCATCGCCAAGCACCTCTTTTACGATAGCATAATAGCGGAGCGCATCTTCAGAAGTGCGCACGCCGCCGGCTGCCTTGAAGCCGACCTTGCGGCCTGTCAGCTGATAATATTCTTTGATACACTGACACATCACCCACGCGGCCTCGAGCGAAGCCCCGGGATAGATCTTGCCTGTAGAGGTCTTGATGAAATCGGCGTCGGAATACATTGCGAGCACACTGGCACGCTTGATGTTTTCAGCCGTCTTCAATGCGCCTGTTTCGAGAATCACTTTCAGTTTCGCACCGCGCGCAGTATGCTTGAGCTCGATGATCTCATCTGTCAGATCTTCGTAGTTGCCGTCGAGGAATTGGCCCACATTGAGCACAATATCCACTTCATCGGCACCCCCTTCGACCGCCAGGGCCACATCGGCCACTTTGACAGCCTGGAATGTCTGGCTCGAAGGGAAACCTCCGGCCACCACGCAGACATCGACTCCGGGCACATCAAGATGCGACTTTACTACATCTGCGAAGTTTGAATAGACGCAGATCGCAGCCACATTCTTAAACTGGGGATAGTCGTTGTCGAAATCATTGACTCTTTGTGTGAATTTAGCCACGCTGCTGACAGAATCTTCAGTCGAGAGCGTTGTCAGATCGATCGAGCTGAAGAGGAATTGCCAGACTTCCGGAGATGCATATTCCGGAGCTTTTTCCACAATTTTCTGTACTTCGGCCGCTACTGCGGCATCGTCGCTGAGCACCTTGCTCGCGGCGAGTGCTTCCTGGTATTTGTCCATAATCTTGTTGATTTTTCCGGCTTTCCCGACGTGAAAGAAGGTAAGATTTCCCCCACTCATGGGATTGCAAATTGCAAATTTATCTGAATCTTCGCAATTTTCCAATGAAAAACCCTATTTTTTTATGTTT
>CAMWNT010000039.1 GCA_947175695.1 uncultured Porphyromonadaceae bacterium | reverse complement strand
GACACTCCGGGACACGTCGACTTCACTGTCGAGGTGGAACGCTCGCTGCGTGTGCTCGACGGAGCTGTCGCAACTTTCTGCGCCGTGGGCGGCGTAGAGCCCCAGTCTGAGACCGTATGGCGTCAGGCTGACAAATATAATGTGCCCCGCATCGGCTACGTCAACAAGATGGACCGCTCCGGCGCCAACTTCTACGAAGTGGTGCGTCAGGTGAAGGAAGTGCTCGGCGCCAACCCCCTCCCCATCCAGATCCCCATCGGAGCTGAGGAGACTTTCAAGGGCGTTGTCGACCTGATCACTATGAAAGCCATCTTCTGGCACGACGAGAGCATGGGCGCTGAATACAGCGTGGAGGAAATCCCCGCCAACCTCGCCGACGAAGCAGAGTCCTATCGCGACAAAATGCTCGAGACTCTCGCCGAATTCGACGATGTGCTCATGGAGAAATATTTCGAGGATCCCGCTTCGATCACTGTAGAAGAGATCAAGGCCGCCATCCGCAAGGCTACGCTCGCCATGCAGGTCAACCCCATGATCTGCGGCTCCTCGTTCAAGAACAAGGGCGTGCAGACTCTGCTTGACGCTGTCTGCGCCTACCTCCCCAGCCCCGAAGACGCAGGCGCTGTCGAGGGTCACGCCGTTGGCGATCCCGACACAATCGAGACTCGCGAACCCAGCCCTGAAGCTCCCATGTCGGCTCTCGCGTTCAAGATCGCAACCGACCCCTATGTCGGTCGTCTCTGCTTCTTCCGCGTTTATTCCGGCGAAATCGAAGCCGGCTCTTATGTGCTCAACACCCGCTCGGGCAAGAAGGAACGCATCTCGCGTCTCTTCCAGATGCACTCCAACAAGCAGAACCCCAAAGAGAAGATCGGCTGCGGCGATATCGGCGCAGGCGTAGGCTTCAAGGATATCCGCACCGGCGATACCCTCTGCTCTGAAGACGCTCCCATCGTGCTCGAGGCTATGGAATTCCCCGATCCCGTGATCGGCATCGCCGTAGAGCCCAAAACTCAGAAAGACCTCGACAAGCTCGGCGTCGGCCTTCAGAAGCTCGCCGAAGAGGACCCCACTTTCCGCGTAGAGACCAACGAAGAGACAGGCCAGACCGTCATCTCCGGTATGGGTGAGCTCCACCTCGACATCATCATCGACCGTCTGCGTCGTGAATTCAAGGTAGAGTGCAACCAGGGCCGTCCGCAGGTAACTTACAAGGAAGCAATCACCAAGCCCGTCGAGCTCCGCGAGACATTCAAGAAGCAGACCGGTGGTCGTGGTAAATTCGCCGACATCATCGTCCGCATCGAGCCCGTCGACGAAGGCTTCGAGGGCAACCTCCAGTTTGTCGACGAAGTCAAGGGCGGTAACGTGCCCAAGGAGTACATCCCCAGCGTTCAGAAGGGCTTCCAGACTGCCATGAAGAACGGCGTGCTCGCAGGCTATCCCGTAGAGCAGCTCAAAGTCACTCTTCTCGACGGCAGCTTCCACCCCGTTGACTCCGACCAGCTTTCATTCGAACTTTGCGCCATCCAGGCATTCAAGCATGGTTCTGAAAAGGCAAATCCCGTGCTCATGGAGCCGATCATGAAGATCGAGGTTGTCACTCCCGAAGAGAGCATGGGCGACGTCATCGGCGACCTCAACAAGCGTCGTGGCCAGGTAGAAGGCATGGAGACAAGCCGCTCCGGCGCCCGCATCGTTAAGGCTAAAGCTCCTCTGGCTGAAATGTTCGGTTATGTGACCGCTCTTCGTACGATCACTTCCGGACGTGCTACCAGCACAATGTCGTTCAGCCACTATTCAGAGGTAAGTAACTCTATTGCGCGCAACGTGCTCACTGAGGTTCAGGGCCGCGTAGATCTGTTGAAATAATAAAGTAACGATAATACAATGAGCCAAAAAATCAGAATCAAACTGAAATCGTACGATCACAACCTCGTCGACAAATCAGCCGAGAAGATCGTGAAGACAGTGAAATCTACCGGCGCCATCGTAAGCGGTCCTATCCCCCTGCCTACCCACAAGCGCATCTTCACCGTCAACCGCTCCACATTCGTCAACAAGAAGAGCCGCGAGCAGTTTGAGCTCAGCTCTTATCAGCGTCTTATCGACATCTACAGCTCGACAGCCAAGACAGTCGACGCGCTGATGAAGCTCGAACTCCCCAGCGGTGTTGACGTGAGCATCAAGGTCTGATACGCTGAGTGAGCGCTCGGCCTGAAGCCCCCTCCGGGAGGCCGACAGCCGATGCGACGATTTCAGATTTACACCCAAAGGCAGTCCCGGCAAGCCGATATAGGAGGGACGCTCCGGAGCGTCCCTCCCTCCGGCCGGGCTACAGCCACAATCCGGAGCAATCCGGAATAAAGTAAACAATCAAACAAATATCCAAAAGCAATCGAAGCCTCTTGTGGAGGATTTCACACCCGGGCAGCCATGCTGCCGCGACCGAAATCAGCTCGCAATGCTTCAAATTTTAACCAGACAGTAGAAATGCCAGGATTATTAGGAAAGAAAATCGGAATGACATCCGTTTTCAGTGCCGACGGAAAGAACGTTCCGTGCACTGTTATCGAAGTAGGTCCTTGTGTTGTTACTCAGATCAAGACAGTTGAGACCGACGGCTATGAAGCTGTGCAGGTAGGCTTCCAGGAAAAGAAAGAGAAGCACACCAACAAGGCAGAAGCCGGCCTCTTCAAGAAAGCAGGAGTAGCACCGCAGCGCCACTTGGCCGAGTTCAAATCGTTTGAGACAGTACCCGCACTTGGCGAGACTCTGACAGTGGAGCTCTTCCAGGAGGGTGGCTTTGTCGACGTTGTCGGCACAAGCAAAGGTAAAGGCTTCCAGGGCGTAGTGAAGCGTCACGGCTTCGGCGGCGTAGGTCAGAAGACCCACGGCCAGCACAACCGTCTTCGCGCACCGGGTTCGATCGGCGCCTGCTCCTATCCCGCGAAAGTGTTCAAAGGCCTCCGCATGGCCGGCCAGATGGGCAACGAACGTGTCACAGTGCAGAATCTGCAGGTGATCAAAGTTCTTCCCGAGCACAATTTGTTAATGATCAAGGGCTCGATCCCCGGCCCCAAAGGTTCAATCGTTTTAGTTGAGAAATAATGGAAGTAGCAGTATATAACATCAAAGGTGAAGACACGGGCCGCAAAGTGACCCTCAACGATGAAGTGTTCGGCCGCGACCTTACAGAAGGCAATGCAGAGCATACCCTCTGGCTCGACGTAAAACAGTATCTTGGCAACCAGCGCCAGGGCACCCACAAGAGCAAGGAGCGCAGCGAAGTATCCGGCTCGACCCGCAAGCTTATCCGTCAGAAAGGCGGCGGCGGCGCACGTCGCGGCGACATCAACTCCCCGCTGCTCCGCGGCGGCGGCACAGTGTTCGGCCCGCGTCCGCGCGACTATCGCACTAAGCTCAACAAGAAGATGAAAGCTCTCGCCCGCAAGGTGGCTCTCACCTCGAAGGCTCAGAACATCTTCGTAGTGGAGAACTTCACTTTCGAAGCTCCCCGCACAAAGAGCTATCTCGAAATGGCCAAAGGCTTCAAGCTCGAAGACAAGAAAGTGCTCGTAGTGATGCCCGAAAAGGACGACAACGTGCTCCTCTCGGTTCGCAACGTGCCCAACGCTCTTCTTCAGCGTGCCCGCGACCTCAACGCCTACACAGTGCTCAACACTGACGCGATCCTCCTGACAGAGGCAAGCGTGGAAGTTCTTAACCAACTTTAAACCCACGGAGAACCACAGATATGAACATCGAGATCAAACCGATCGTAACTGAGAAGGCCACAGCCTACAGCGAAAAGCAGAACTGCTACACATTCGCTGTTTCTCCCGAGGCCAACAAGTTTCAGATCAAGGACATCGTAGAAAAGCTCTACAACGTGCGCGTCGTAAGCGTCAACACGGCCAACTACGCCGGCAAGCGCAAGGCCCGCTACACCAAGGCAGGACTCATCCGCGGTCAGAAGCCCGCTTATAAGAAGGCTTATGTGACTGTGGCTGAAGGTCAAACGATTGATTACTACAGCAATATTTAAACGTTCCAATGGCAGTAAAAAAATTCAAGCCCACAACTCCGGGCCAAAGACACAAGATTATTGGTGTGTTCAAACGCGAAGAGAACGTCAAAGTAAATGGCGAAACCAAGCTTTGCAAATCCACTGCTAACGCACCAGAGAAGTCTCTTATCGTCGGCAAGCGTTCGACCGGCGGCCGCAACTCATCGGGCCATCTGAGCACCCGCTACCGTGGCGGCGGCCATAAGAGAAAATTGCGTCTCATCGACTTCAAGCGCACCAACGACGGCATACCCGCAGTCGTAAAGACTATCGAGTATGATCCCAACCGCAGCGCCCGCATCGCCCTCCTTTACTATCAGGACGGCCAGAAGGCTTACATGATCGCTCCCAACGGCCTCGAAGTGGGCCAGACAGTGGTCAGCGGTGAAGATGCAGCTCCCGAGGTAGGCAACACTCTTCCTCTGGCGAAGATCCCCGTCGGTACGCTCATCCATTGTATCGAACTCAAGCCCGGCCAGGGCGCGAGCATGGCTCGCTCGGCCGGCACGTTCGCTCAGTTGACTTCTCGCGAAGGTGACTACGCGATCATCAAATTGCCTTCGGGCGAAACCCGCAAGGTTCTTCTTTCATGCCGCGCCACTGTCGGCGTTGTCGGCAATTCCGAGCACTCTCTCGAGAGCAGCGGTAAAGCCGGCCGCAGCCGCTGGCAGGGTCGTCGCCCCCACAACCGTGGTGTGGTTATGAACCCTGTCGATCACCCGATGGGTGGTGGTGAAGGCCGTCAGAGCGGTGGTCATCCCCGTTCACGCACCGGTCTTTATGCCAAGGGCCTGAAGACCCGCTCGAAGAAGAAACATTCTTCGAAGTACATCATTGAAAGAAGAAAAAAATAAAATTTGATCAAAAAAGACAACTATGAGTCGTTCGCTTAAAAAAGGACCATTTATCAGCGTCAAGCTCGAAAAGAAAGTGGCAGCTATGGAGGAAAGCGGCAAAAAGTCGGTCATCAAGACATGGAGCCGCGCGTCAATGATCTCCCCCGACTTCGTTGGCCACACTTTCGCAGTGCACAATGGTAACAAGTTCATCCCCGTGTATGTGACCGAAAACATGGTAGGCCACAAGCTCGGCGAGTTCGCCCCCACCCGCACATTCCGCGGCCACGGCGGCAACAAGAAAAAATAATGGCCCTCAAATCAATCGATAACAAAGCAAATTCAATACAATGGGTTTAAGAAAAAGAAAATCAGCAGATGCCATTAAGGAGGCTCGCAAAAGCGAATACTTCGCCAAGCTCCGCAATGTGCCCACTTCGCCCCGCAAGATGCGCCTCGTCGTCGACATGGTGCGCGGCCAGGAAGTGTTCAAAGCTCTCGGCATCCTTAAATTCTCCAATAAAGAGGCATCCAACCGCGTAGAAAAGCTTCTCCGCTCGGCTATCGCCAACTGGGAACAGAAAAACGAGCGCAAAGCCGAAGCCGGCGAGCTCTATGTGAAGACTATCTTCGTAGACTGCGCTCCCATGCTCAAGCGTCTGCGCCCCGCTCCGCAGGGCCGCGGCTATCGCATCCGCAAACGCTCCAACCATGTGACTCTCTTTGTGGACACTATTAATAACGATAAAGACTAATTCGCAAGATGGGACAGAAAGTTAATCCGATCAGCAACCGCCTCGGCGTGATCCGCGGCTGGGACTCTAACTGGTACGGCGGCAAGAAATACGGCGAGACTCTTCTCGAGGACTCCAAAATCCGTAAATATCTCCGCACTCGTCTTGCAAAGGCAAGCGTTTCAAGAATCATCATCGAGCGCACCCTCAAAATGGTGACTGTCACCATCTGCACTTCCCGCCCCGGTATGATCATCGGCAAGGGTGGCAAGGATGTCGACGCACTCAAGGAGGAGCTCAAAAAGCTCACCGGCAAGGAGGTGCAGATCAACATCTATGAGATCAAGCGCCCCGAGCTCGATGCTGAGATCGTTGCAAGCAACATCGCACGCCAGATCGAAAACAAAGTGGCTTACCGTCGCGCAATCAAGATGGCTATCCAGTCGACTATGCGCATGGGCGCCGAGGGCATCAAGGTGCAGGTTTCGGGCCGTCTCAACGGCGCTGAAATCGCTCGCTCCGAAATGTTCAAGGAAGGCCGCACTCCGCTCCATACTCTCCGCGCCGACATCGATTACGCTTTGGTTGAGGCTCTCACCAAGGTCGGCATCCTCGGCGTCAAAGTGTGGATCTGCCGCGGTGAGATCTATGGCAAGAAGGAACTCACTCCCTCTTACGCCATCGGCGTGAAAGAACCCGGACGTCCCCAGGGCAATGGCGGTCGCAAGGGTGGCTTCCGCAACAAGAAAAACAACAATCGTCAATAATACTCCAAACAAGAGATAAAACATGTTACAACCGAAAAGAACCAGATACCGCCGTTCGCAGAAAGGCCGTATGAAAGGTGAGGCCCAGAGAGGCAACCAGCTTGCATTCGGCTCCTTCGGCATCAAGACTTTGGAGTCGAAATGGATCACAGGCCGTCAGATCGAGGCTGCCCGTATCGCCGTGACGCGCTACATGCAGCGTCAGGGTCAGATCTGGATCCGTATCTTCCCCGATAAGCCCATCACAAAGAAGCCTGCCGAAGTGCGTATGGGTAAAGGTAAAGGTAACCCCGAAGGTTTCGTTGCGCCTGTGACTCCCGGACGTATCCTCATCGAGGTCGAAGGCGTAAGCTACGACATCGCGAAGGAAGCACTCCGCCTCGCAGCTCAGAAGCTTCCCGTCATCACGAAGTTTGTCGTGCGTCGCGACTACGATCCCTCCCAGAACGTTTAATTACACGCTTCAATCAAAATAAAAAATCCGGAAGCCGGCCTTCGCGTCGCGCTCCCGGATTTTTTAATTTCCACCCCCCGCAATAGGGGAGCGACGATAAAAATCACCGCGAAAACCGGGCAAACCGAAGAAAAATAGAGCAGAGGATAAAGAAAAACAGTGTGAAATAGCTGATAATTAAAATATTTTCATTAATTTTGCACCCGAATTGAATTTTCGCGCCCAAGCCCGCGAGGTTGCGGCGTGTGAAAACTCCAATCCATAATAACAATAACAAATGAAAAAGGAAGAAATCAAGGAATTAAGCATTCCGGAGCTCAAAGCCCAGATCGAGGCTTCCGAGAAGGCTTATCGTGAATTGAAAGTAGCGCACGCGATATCTCCCATCGACAATCCCTCGAAGATCACCAAAGATCGCAAAGAGATTGCCCGACTGAAGACAGTGCTGCGCCAGAAGGAAATTGCCGAGGCAACTTCCAAGTAATCACCCCCGAAAGAATTTTTAAGAAATGGAAGAAAAGAGAAACTTAAGAAAAGAGAGAATCGGGGTTGTTTCAAGCAACAAGTGCGACAAGACAATCACTGTCGAAATCAAGTGGAAAGAGAAACACCCGATCTATGGTAAGTTTGTCAACAAGACAAAGAAATATCACGCTCACGACGAGAACAACGAATGCTCTGTCGGCGACACAGTGCGTCTGATGGAAACTCGCCCCTTGAGCAAGACCAAGAGATGGAGACTCGTAGAAATAATCGAAAAAGTTAAGTAACTATGATCCAGAGTGAATCACGTTTGACAGTTGCAGATAACAGTGGTGCGAAAGAAGCGCTCTGCATTCATGTACTTGGTGGCACAGGCCGCCGTTATGCTTCGGTTGGCGACATCATCGTCGTGACAGTAAAGAGCACCATCCCTTCGTCTGACGTAAAGAAGGGCACAGTCAGCAAAGCCGTAGTTGTGCGCACTAAGAAAGAAGTGCGTCGTCCCGACGGATCCTACATCCGTTTCGACGACAACGCCTGCGTTCTTCTCAACAACGCCGGCGAACTCCGCGGCACCCGTATCTTCGGCCCCGTGGCTCGCGAACTCCGCGCCACCAACATGAAGATCGTATCGCTGGCCCCGGAAGTACTTTAATAAAAGTCTTAAAAACTTATCAAGCTAACAATGGCAAAATTACATATCAAGAAGGGTGATACGGTCTTCGTCAACTCAGGCAACGACAAGGGCAAGACAGGCCGTGTGCTCGAAGTGTTCCCCAAAAAGGAGCGCGCTATTGTAGAGGGCATCAACATCATCTCCAAGAGCATGAAGCCCAACGCAAAATATCCTCAGGGAGGAATCGTGAAAATGGAAGCCCCGCTTCACATCTCTAAGCTTAATCCCCTCGATCCCAAGACAGGGAAGCCTACCCGCGTAGGCCGCAAGCTCAACGAAGCCGGCAAACTTGTAAGAATCGCTAAAAAATCTGGAGAGGAGATCAAATAATGAGCACGACACTTGGTAACGACTACAAGGAACGCATCGTTCCCGAACTTCAGAAAGAGTTCAACTACAGCACTGTAATGCAGGTGCCCCGTCTGGAAAAGATCGTGATCAACCAGGGTCTCGGCGCTGCCACTCAGGACAAGAAACTCATCGAGACTGCTATCAACGAGCTCACTGCGATCACAGGCCAGAAGGCTGTGCCCACCCTCTCGAAGAAAGACATCTCCAACTTCAAGCTCCGTAAGAAGATGCCCATCGGCGCTATGGTCACTCTCCGTAAGGACAAGATGTATGAGTTCCTGGAGCGTCTCGTAAGAGTTGCTCTTCCCCGTATCCGCGACTTCAAGGGTATCAACTCGAAGCTCGACGGCCGTGGCAACTACACTCTCGGAATCACCGAGCAGATCATCTTCCCGGAAATCAACATCGACAGCGTGCCCAAACTGCAGGGTATGAACATCACATTTGTGACTTCCGCTCCGACCGACGAAGAGGGCTTCGCACTTCTCAAGAAATTCGGTCTTCCCTTCAAACACGAAAAATAAGCGACTATAACATTTTCCAAGATATGGCAAAAGAATCAATGAAGGCGCGTGAGGTAAAGCGCCAGAAGATGGTGGCCAAATACGCTGAGAAGAAAGCCGCTCTGAAGAAGGCTGCTCTGGCCGACGCAGAGGGCAACATCGACTACGAAGCGCTCACCAAGCTTCAGAAATTGCCCAAAAACGCATCGAAAGTGCGTCTGCACAACCGCTGCGAGATCACAGGCCGTCCGAAAGGCTACATGCGTCAGTTCGGCATCTCCCGTATCCAGTTCCGTGAGATGGCATCCGCAGGTCTGATCCCCGGCGTTAAGAAAGCAAGCTGGTAAATCCCAAGCGCCCGCCCTCGCGGCGGCGCCTCAGATATACGCATACGGCGTCTTCCCCTGTCAGCAGGGTGAAGGCGCCGTCTCTTTTTTATCCCCCCGCTGATAGATTGCATCGACGTGATCACTCTCTATATCCGTCAACAATAATTCAATTTCCTCTCTCCCCGGTGCAATCGGCAATAACAACAATAATTCTCTCCTCGATGCAATCAGCAATAACAAAAATAATTCTCTCCTTGCTAAATTGCTCAAAGATATAACTTATAACAACAATATTACAAACATCAATAACAACAACGCTAAAATGAAAGGAATTAAATTCGCAGTAGCTTCGCTTACCCTCTTCGCTTTCGCCGGGGCCAACGCAGCGACTCTCAGAGTCAACAATGCCGCATCAGCCGGCGCAGAGTTCACAAACGTCAGCGATGCTCTCGAAGCAGCCGAAGATGGCGACGTCATCATCATCGAACCTTCGGTCAACAGCTACGGCAACTTCGAGGTGCGCAAAAAAGTGACTATCAAAGGCGCGGGCTACTTCCGCGAAATCAACCATCCCGATGGCGCAGGGGGCTCCAACTCTGAAGTCGGTGAAGTGGCGGTCAAAGCTGAAGGAGTGACTCTGACAGGCTTGAGTATGCAGCGCCTGAATGTCTATGCTTCAAATACAGTCGTAACACGTTGTTACGTACTTTGGAGCGTATCAATCGGTTCGAGCGATGTGGATGTCGCCAACTGTGTATTCCACCAGAATTATCTCTGCACCAGTATAACCGGATCAGTCTTCGGAACACAAGGAAAATCGTTTCAGATCACCAACAACATCTTCCAGGGGTCATCAGCGGGAATTACTAAATTGGTCGATTGTGTTGTAAGATACAACACATTTACATGGAGTAACTCGTATAGCACTGCGTTCGATGTGAAGAGCAGTATCGTTGAGCACAACATCGGCGGCAATCAGTCGAAGGGTGTGGCTTCCAATTCCTATGCTGACAACATCGAGCATACAATCACCGATCCTTACAACTCCTCGAATCTCAACGACCTCGAGGTGAAGAAGGTCGATGAAGCGTTAACCTCAGAGCAGGGCGCGTTTGCCGGCGAGACTCCCTATGTGCTCTCAGGCGTGCCGACAGGTCCTGTAGTGCTTGACGTCGAGATGCCCAATGCCCTCGTGAAGGGTGAAGACCTGAATGTAACAGTGACAATCGGTGTGCAGAAATGAATACTATGCCAATAAAATATCTACTCGTTCCCGCGCTTGTCGGCATATTCACGGCGCCGGCGGCCATGGGGGCATCGACTGATGAAAATACTCTTAAGGCTGAGTATTTCGTCGACGTCGATCCCGGAATGGGGCAGGGCGAGAAGCTCAATGCGACGCCGGGCGTCAACGACTGGCGACTCCCCCTCAGCGACCTCTCGGCGGGAGCACATATCTTCGGGATCCGAGTGGTTGATTCGGAAAATTGCTTCACCACAACGGTGACGCTCCCTCTCTACGTCGTCGATGAGCGTTCCTACGCCGATATGGAATATTATATCGATGTCGATCCCGGCTGTGGCAAAGGGGTACGCACGGGGCTCAACGGCGAAGAAACCGTGACATTCAATGTCGCCACCGAAGGTCTCTCGTTTGGTGCTCATACGCTGAATGTGCGAATCCAAGACGGAGAAGGGCAATGGAGCAATGTCATGACGCGACCGTTTATCGTGACGGAAGGAATCGCCGACGACGCCAAGCTCTCTCTGGAATACTTCTATGATGAAGATCCCGGAATGGGTGCCGCCACGCAGGTGGAACTTTCTGCGGGCGTCAACACATTCTATCTTCCGGTCGATTCGCGACTCGAAGCCGGAGCCCACATATTCGGAGTGCGCTGTTGCGACGAAAATGGCAAATGGACGCCGACGATCGTCAATCCCCTATACATCATGCCCCCGGCCGAATTTACGATACTGGAATACTATGTCGACAAAGATCCGGGCAAGGGGAGTGCCAACGGAGTTGCAATGACGGGCGACATCAGCTGCGCATTCACAGTGTCGACCACCGGCCTTGAACTTGGCGAGCACACGCTGACACTTCGCGGGCAGACGCCCGACGGCAAATGGGTCGACCTCTTCAGCCGCGACTTTGCGATCAAGGCGGAAGACTCCGGCGTCAACAGCGTCGAATGGAAAGCCGGATTGAAGCTCGCGCTGCGAGGCGGAGAGCTGACAGTGTATCCCTCCGAGATGCCGGCATCGACGATTGTCGAAGTCTATACTATCGACGGCCTGACACTCGGCCGCGCCGAATGGAACGACCCCTTGACTGCACTGACTCTCGAAACCGGCGGCCATACTCGGGTCATCGTTCGGGCCATGACTCCCGAAGGGAAATCTATTGTCGAAACGCTTATACGATAGCTCCGTCAAGCCGGTTCAGGCTAAAAGGGGTTAAAATGTTAAAAAAAGAGACGCAAAATTTTGATATGTCGGAAATTCCGAGTATCTTTGCAAAGTTTTTGAGCCTATCGATGGGTGAGAGCCTGTCGGTAGGCCCTTAGACACATGAGAGTATTAAATATTGTTCAGAGAATCTGAATCAATTTAACAATCAAAAAAATGACTGATCCAATAGCAGATTATTTGACGAGATTGAGAAACGCCATCCACGCCGGACACCGCGTGGTGGAGGTTCCCTCATCAAAGATGAAAAGGGAGATCACTAAGATCCTTTTCGACCAGGGCTATATTCTCAACTACAAGTTTGAGGAAGGCCAGAATCCGCAGGGCACAATCAAGATTGCCTTGAAGTATGATCCGATCGACAAAGTAAGCGCGATCAAGAATCTTCACCGCGTATCGCGTCCGGGTCTCCGTCAGTACACAGGCTACAAAGACATGCCCCGTGTGCTCAACGGTCTTGGCATCGCGATTCTGAGCACATCGAAAGGTGTGATGACTAACAAAGAGGCCAAAGAGCAGAAGATCGGCGGCGAAGTATTGTGTTACGTATATTAATAAGGAGGTATCAATATGTCAAGAATAGGTAAAGCACCCATCGAGATACCTGCCGGCGTAACCGTACAGGTAAACGGAAACACAGTGACAGTGAAAGGCCCCAAAGGCGAGCTTTCACAGGAAATCAACCCCGATATCGAGGTGAAGGTAGAGGATGGCCACGTAGTAGTGACCCGTCCCGACGACGAGCGCGACCACCGCGCGCAGCACGGCCTTTACCGCGCGCTGATCAACAACATGGTTGTCGGCGTATCGGCCGGTTATAAGAAAGAGATGGAACTTGTCGGCGTCGGCTATCGTGCGACATCGACCGGACAGGTGCTCGAGCTTGCGCTCGGCTTCTCTCATGCCATCTACATCAAGCTTCCTAAAGAGATCAAAGTAGAAGCAAAATCGGAGCGTAACAAGAATCCTCTGATCATTCTTGAGAGCGCCGACAAGCAGCTTCTCGGCCAGGTATGCGCCAAGATCCGTTCGCTCCGTAAGCCCGAGCCCTACAAGGGTAAAGGTATTAAGTTTGTGGGCGAGATCATTCGTCGCAAATCGGGCAAATCAGCTAATGCCAAATAATAAAACTTAGGAAGACAATGGTATCTAAAATAGCAAGAAGAAATAAGATCAAGACGCGTATTCGCGGAAAAATCTCCGGCACAGCTGAGCGTCCCCGCATGAGCGTATTCCGCTCCAACAAGGGCATCTACGTGCAGGTAATCGACGATCTTGCCGGCGCCACACTGGTATCGGCATCCTCCAAGGGCCTCGAGGGCGGCACAAAATCTGAAGTTGCTGCCAAGGTAGGCGCTGAAGTAGCTCGCAAGGCACTTGAAAAGGGTATCACAACAGTCGTGTTCGACCGTAACGGTTATCTTTTCCACGGCAGAGTTAAATCATTGGCCGACGCAGCTCGCGAGGCCGGTCTTAAATTCTAATAAAAGTCATGGCAAAAATCAATAGAGTAAAATCGACCAACGATCTTGACCTCAAAGACCGCCTTGTAGCCATCAACCGTGTGACGAAAGTGACCAAGGGTGGCCGCGCCTTCAGCTTTGCCGCTATTGTAGTGGTAGGCAACGAAGACGGCGTGATCGGCTGGGGCCTCGGCAAAGCCAACGAAGTGCAGGCTGCTATCGCCAAGGGCGTAGAGACTGCGAAGAAGAATCTGATCCGTGTGCCTGTGCACAAAGGCACCATTCCCCACGAGCAGGCAGCCAAATTCGGCGGCTCTCGCATCTTCCTCAAGCCCGCATCCGAGGGTACAGGAGTAAAGGCCGGCGGCGCTATGCGTGCTGTGCTTGAGAGCGTTGGCATTACCGACGTGCTTGCGAAATCGAAGGGATCATCCAACCCCCACAACCTCGTGAAGGCTACAATCGCCGCTCTCGCCGAGCTTCGTTCGCCGGCCCAGGTGGCAGCCGCACGTGGCGTAAGCGTGGAGAAAGTGTTTAACGGCAAATAATATTAGAGTAGTATCATGGCAAAGATAGCAATCAAACAGATCAAGAGCCGCATCAACTGCCCGGCTGTGCAGAAGCGCACACTCGACGCACTCGGTCTCAAGAAGATGAACCATACTGTAGAGCACGAGGACAACGCCTCGATTCGCGGCATGGTGAAGGCTGTGAGTCATCTCGTAGAAGTGACAAAACTCTAATAACGGAATCAAAGAAACAGCAAGACAATGGAACTTCATAATCTTCAACCCGCTCCCGGAAGCAACAAGAAGAACAAACGAATCGGACGTGGACCCGGCAGTGGCTACGGCGGCACATCGACCCGCGGCCACAAAGGCGCCAAATCACGTTCGGGCTATAGCCGCAAGATCGGCTTTGAAGGTGGCCAGATGCCTCTTCAGCGCCGTGTGCCCAAATTCGGCTTCAAAAACATCAACCGCACAGAGTATAAAGCCATCAATCTCGATGCGCTCGAGGCTCTCGCAGCAGCGAAGAATCTTGAGAAGATCGGCATTGAGGATCTCCGCAGCGCAGGTCTTGTATCGAAGAACTGCCTCGTGAAGATTCTTGGCAACGGCGCTCTGAGCCGCAAACTTGAAGTCGAAGCTGATGCGTTCTCGAAGACTGCTGAAGAGGCAATCACGGCAGCCGGCGGAAGCGTAATCAAAAAATAATAATTGCAAATGGGATTTACTCAAACAATAAAAAACATCTGGAGCGTCGAAGACCTTCGCCATCGCATCGGCATCACGCTGTTGCTGGTGGTGATCTACCGCTTCGGTTGCTATGTGGTGCTTCCGGGGGTTAACCCTGATTCGCTCATGGCGCTGAAGAACTTCACCTCCGACGGCCTGATGCAGCTTCTCGACATGTTCTCGGGAGGTGCATTCTCGCAGGCCTCCATCTTCGCGCTTGGCATCATGCCTTACATCACGGCATCGATCGTGATTCAGCTTTTGGGTATGGTGCTTCCCGCATTCCAGAAAATGCAGCGCGAGGGTGAAAGCGGTCGGATGAAGCTCAATCAATACACCCGCTATCTGACAGTTCTGATCCTTCTTCTTCAGGGTCCGGCCTATCTGATGAACCTGCGCTATCAGGTGCAGGCTGCAGGCGGCTATGTTGATTTCGGCTTCTGGTCGGTAGCCTTCATGACAATTGTGCTCGCAGCCGGATCGATGTTCATCATGTGGCTCGGCGAGAGAATTGATCAGAAAGGGGTCGGCAACGGCATCTCGTTCATCATCCTTATCGGTATCATCGCCCGACTCCCGGAGGCTTTCTTCCAGGAATTCACGCAGCGACTGATGAACTCTGCGGGCGGCGGTCTCGTCATCTTCCTTGTGGAGATCGTGATCCTTCTCGCTGTGATTGCCGGCGCGGTGTTGCTTGTACAGGGCACACGCAAAGTGCCCGTGCAATACGCAAAGCGTGTTGTCGGCAACAAGCAGTATGGCGGCGCTCGCCAGTATATCCCCCTGAAGGTGAATGCAGCCGGCGTAATGCCGATCATTTTCGCTCAGGCAATTATGTTCATTCCGGTGACTGTGGCCGGCTTCTCCACCAGCCAGAACGGCTTCTGGGGCTCGCTGACCAACATGTACAGCTGGACATATAACATCATCTACTTCCTGATGATTGTGGCTTTCACATACTTCTACACTGCGATCACTGTGCGTCCGCAGCAGATGGCCGAAGACATGAAGCGTAACAACGGCTTCATTCCCGGCATCAAGCCCGGCAAGCCGACCGTGGATTACCTCGACTCGATCATGTCGAGAATCACTCTCCCCGGCTCGATTTTCCTCGGCATTGTGGCCGTTCTCCCGGCGATTGCATATGTATGTGGCCTCAACAGAAGCTTTGCTCAATTCTTCGGCGGCACATCGCTGCTGATCCTTGTCGGCGTAGTGCTTGACACACTCCGCATCATCGAGGGTCATCTTCTGATGCGTCACTACGACGGCCTGATGAAGGACGGTCGTATCCAGGGCCGCACGACAGGAAAGGGCGCTTTCTGAAGATTGCACAGTTTTACGGAATTTGAAGAGTAACGTCGCTGACAAATGATTTATCTCAAAACTCCGGAAGAAATCGAACTCTCGCGCAAGGCTTGCGATCTCGTAAGCCGCACACTCGGCGAAGTCGCAAAATGGATCGAGCCGGGCGTGACGACGATGCGCCTCGACACCATAGCACGCGAGTTTATCCTCGACAACGGGGGTAAGCCCGCTTGCTTGGGGTACGGCGGATTCCCGGGCACTCTCTGCATCGAAGTCAATGAGATGGTGGTGCACGGTTTCCCCGGCAACTACGCGCTTCGCGAGGGTGATATCATCGGCACAGACTGCGTCGTTGAACTCAACGGCCAGCATGGCGACAGCTGCTTTACGTTTGCTGTCGGCGAGATCGATGAGAAGAAAGAGCGGTTGCTGCGCGTCACCCGCGAATCCCTCTACGTAGGGATCGAGGCCGCCCGCGGCGGCAAGCGTACAGGCGATATCGGCAACGCCGTGCAGACATATTGCGAGCGAGCCGGCTATAGTGTGGTCCGCGAAATGTGTGGCCACGGCATTGGCAAAAGCATGCATGAGGATCCCGAAGTGCCCAACTACGGACGACGCGGCACAGGAGCCGTGCTACGTCCCGGGATGCTGATCTGCATCGAGCCCATGATCAACATGGGAAGCAAAAATATCGTCATCGAGCGCGACGGCTGGCAATGCCGCACACGCGACCGGAAGCCCTCGGCCCACTTCGAGCATCAGATTCTGATCACTCCCGAAGAGCCGGAGATACTGACTACCTTCCGCTATGTCGACGAAGCCCTCGAGGCGCGTCGCAAGAGAGAGGAGTCAGGCATTTGAGGCAAAAAACTTCAAAACGACAACCATCCAATCCAAACAAAGATCCAGAATGGCAAAACAAGCTGCAATCGAAATCGACGGTGTAATTCTCGAAGCACTCTCGAACGCAATGTTCAAGGTGGAGCTTGAAAACGGGCATGAAATCACAGCCCACATTTCAGGCAAGATGAGAATGCACTACATCAAAATTCTTCCCGGCGACAAAGTCAAAGTTGAAATGTCGCCCTACGATCTGAGCAAGGGAAGAATCGCCTTCAGATACAAATAAACCATTACGACATCAAGAGATATGAAAGTCAGAGCATCAATCAAAAAGCGCACCCCGGACAGCAAGATCGTACGCCGGAAGGGCAGACTTTATGTAATCAACAAAAAGAACCCGAAGTTGAAACAACGTCAGGGCTAAAACAACAACCTTGTCAAAAACACTAAACATAGA
This sequence comes from uncultured Porphyromonadaceae bacterium, assembly GCA_947175695.1. Lineage (GTDB taxonomy): Bacteria > Bacteroidota > Bacteroidia > Bacteroidales > Muribaculaceae > Lepagella. The sequence continues at coordinate 2,286 of CAMWNT010000039.1, read as the reverse complement.
AATATGGCAGTAAGAATAGTCGGCGTAGATTTGCCGCAGAACAAGCGAGGCGAAATAGCCTTGACATACATCTTCGGAATTGGCCGCAGCGCAGCCAATTCGATTTTGAGCAAGGCCGGCGTTGACCGCGACATCAAGGTCAAGGACTGGACCGACGCCCAGGCAGCCGCAGTGCGTGAAGTAATCCAGGCAGAGCATAAGGTAGAGGGTGATCTCCGCACAGAGATCCAGCTCAACATCAAGCGCCTTATGGACATCGGCTGCTATCGCGGCATCCGCCACAGAATCGGCCTTCCGGTGCGTGGACAGAGCACAAAGAACAATGCGCGCACACGCAAGGGACGCAAGAAAACAGTCGCTAACAAGAAGAAAGCTACTAAATAAGATTAGATCATGGCAAAAAAGACAGTCGCAGCTAAGAAGAGAAATGTCAAAGTTGACGCAATGGGTCAGCTTCACGTGCATAGCTCCTTCAACAACATCATCGTATGTCTGGCCAATTCGGAAGGTCAAGTCATCTCCTGGTCGTCGGCCGGCAAGATGGGCTTCCGTGGCTCGAAGAAGAACACTCCCTACGCAGCCCAGATGGCAGCACAGGATTGCGCCAAAGTAGCCTACGACCTCGGTCTTCGCAAAGTGAAGGCTTATGTAAAGGGTCCGGGCAACGGTCGTGAATCCGCAATCCGCACCGTACACGGCGCGGGCATCGAGGTTGTAGAAATCGTAGACGTTACTCCGCTGCCCCACAACGGATGTCGTCCTCCGAAGAGAAGAAGAGTTTAATTCTCGGCAACAAACAGGAAATTCAAACGACTCATAGCGGAGTCCGTTGTGTCAATTGACGCGGAACCGGCATGCGAATAGACCGTCAAAAATGATGTCGTCGCCTTCTTCATTAAGGCCGTCCGGCAGCTCGGGAGAGAAGTCGGGAGAGGCCATGGCGAAGCGAATCAGATGGTAACTTTCTCTCGACGGTCGCGGCTGCGCATCCTGGTTCGGCCATTGACCGAAAGCAAGGACTCCGGCGCGCGTGGGTCAACGAAAAAAAGCAAATCAAAAATGGCAAGATACACAGGTCCCAAATCAAAAATCGCCCGTAAATTCGGCGAGGCCATCTATGGCGAGGATAAAGTTCTGGCAAAGAAAAATTATCCGCCGGGCCAGCACGGTGCCAACCGTCGCAAGAAAACATCGGAATACGGCATTCAGCTTCGCGAAAAGCAGAAAGCCAAATACACATATGGCGTACTCGAGCGTCAGTTCCGCAATCTCTTCGAGAAGGCAGCCCGCACAAAGGGCATCACCGGCGAGGTGCTTCTTCAGCTTCTCGAGAGCCGTCTTGACAACGTAGTATTCCGTCTTGGCATCGCTCCGAGCCGTCCGGCTGCCCGCCAGCTCGTGCTCCACAAGCACATCACAGTCAACGGCAAGGTTGTCAACATCGCATCATATCAGGTGAAGCCCGGCGACGTAGTGGGCGTTCGCGAGAAAGCGAAATCCCTCGAAGTAATCGCCGATGCGCTCGCAGGCTTCAACCACAGCAAATATCCCTGGATCGAATGGGACGAAAGCGCCAAGGCCGGCCGCTTCCTTCACGTACCGACCCGCGAGGATATCCCCGAGACAATTAAGGAACAGTTAATTGTCGAGTTGTATTCTAAATAATAAATAATAGAGACCAATGGCAATTTTAGCATTTCAAAAGCCCGAGAAGGTCATCATGCTTGAGGCTGACAACTCATTCGGCAAGTTTGAGTTCCGTCCCCTCGAACCGGGTTACGGCCAGACCATCGGCAACGCCCTGCGACGCATTTTGCTGTCGTCGCTCACAGGCTTCGCCATCAACTCCATCAAGATCGACGGAGTTGCCCACGAGCTTGACACTATCCCCGGTGTAAAAGAGGATGTGATCAATATGATCCTCAATCTCAAGCAGGTTCGCTTCAAGCAGCTGACTCTGGACATCGAAGCTGAAAAAGCCGAGGTGACGGTGTCGGGCACCGATGTCTTCAAGGCCGGCGATCTGGGCAAAGTGCTCACCGGCTTTGAGGTGTTGAATCCCGAACTCGTAATCTGCCATCTTGATCCGAACGCAAGCTTCAAAATGCAGTTCTCGATCAATAAGGGTCGCGGCTGGGTTCCGGCCGACGAAAATCGCGAGATGCTCGGCGAATCCGAGCTCGGCGTGATCGCTATCGACTCGATCTACACTCCGATTAAGAATGTGAAGTATGCGTTAGAGAACTATCGCGTAGAGCAGAAAACAGACTATGAAAAACATCTCAA
>CAMWNT010000038.1 GCA_947175695.1 uncultured Porphyromonadaceae bacterium | reverse complement strand
GATTCGATTTTATATGTGAATAATTTTTTGTAACTTTGTATTTATAAGAACGCACCCCCGCCCGGGGGTGGAAATTTGAATCATATCATGGTAGATTACAAAGAACTTGGTCTGGTAAACACCAAAGAAATGTTTGCCAAAGCCGTTCACGGCGGCTATGCCATCCCGGCATTCAACTTCAACAACATGGAGCAGCTTCAAGCTATCATCAAGGCCGCTGCCGACACTAAATCCCCCGTCATCCTCCAGGTGTCGAAAGGCGCACGCAACTACGCCAACCCGATCCTCCTCCGCTACATGGCCCAGGGTGCTGTGGAATATGCCAAGAGCCTCGGCTGGGAACACCCCCAGATCGTGCTTCACCTCGACCACGGCGATTCTTTCGAACTCTGCAAGGACTGCATCGACCACGGCTTCTCTTCCGTAATGATCGACGGCTCCCACCTCCCCTACGAGGAGAACGTAGAGCTCACTAAGAAAGTCGTTGAATACGCCCACAAGTATGACGTCACTGTTGAAGGCGAACTCGGCGTGCTCGCCGGCGTAGAAGACGAAGTTTCTTCCGACCACCACACATACACCGACCCCGAGGAAGTGATCGACTTCGTAACCCGCACAGGCTGCGACTCCCTCGCTATCTCGATCGGCACTTCCCACGGCGCCTACAAGTTCACTCCCGAGCAGTGCACCCGCGACCCCAAGACAGGCCGTCTCGTACCTCCCCCCTTGGCATTCGACGTGCTTGAAGGCGTTGAGGCTAAGCTCCCCAACTTCCCCATAGTGCTCCACGGCAGCTCCAGCGTGCCCCAGGAATACGTCGACATCATCAACTCCAACGGCGGCAAGCTCCCCGACGCAATCGGCATTCCCGAAGAGGAACTCCGCAAGGCTGCCAAGATGGATGTCTGCAAGATCAACATCGACTCCGACAGCCGTCTCGCTATGACTGCCGCTGTCCGCAAGATCTTCAACGAGAAGCCCGCTGAGTTCGACCCCCGCAAATACCTCGGCCCGGCTCGCGACGAAATGGAGAAACTCTACAAGCACAAAATCATCAACGTGCTTGGCTCCGACGGCAAAGCAGAGTAATATTCAGCCGATCCTCAGGCTCCACGCCTGAATCTCTGAATCCCGATATCGGGGAGGAGCCGCGCGACTTCGCGCTGTTCCTCCCCTTTTTTTCAGAGCTCCCGGCTCTCCAATCCCTCCCGGCCATGAAAATCCTCTTCATCATCACCGACATGAATATCGGCGGAGCCCAGCGCCTCCTCGCCGACATGCTCCCGCGGCTCGCATCGGTCGACGACCTCGAGATCACACTCCTGCAGTATGATCCCATCGTCAACACGCCAATCTCAGCCGCAATATCCCGACTGCCGGCGATCCGAAGAATCTCAATCGGTATCCCGCTGTCGCACGCCGCCGCAATCAATCCTCTGGTCAGAATGCGCGCAATCCGACGACTCCGGGCCATCATGCGCCGGTTCGATATCTGCCATGTCAACCTCTTCCCCGCCCTCTACGACGCCGCCATCGCCGCACGCGGACTCAAAACACGCCTCGTATTCACCGATCACAGCACCTCCAACCGTCGCCGCCGCCCTATAATCCGACCCCTCGAACGCCTGATCCACTCGCGCTATGACGCACTGACCGCCGTCTCCCCCGCCTCGGCCCGCTCGCTCGCCGACTGGCTCCGACTCTCCGACCCCGACAGGATGATCCATGTCGTCGACAACGGCATCGTTCTCTCCCGATTCCTCCCGCCCCGGGCTTCAGATTCGGAATCGACCCCTCTCGCCGACGATCATTCCGATCTCTTCGATCGCTACAACGCCGGAATCGAAGGGGAAATGAAACTTCGGATGCAACGCGCAGGGATCAAGTGTCAGAAGGAGGTGTTCGGTCGCGACGGCCTCCCGCTCCTGATGGTGTCGCGGCTTGTCGAAAGCAAGAATCACGATGCCCTCGTCAGAGCCATCCGGTTGCTGACTACCGACGAACGCTACACTCGCCGACTGCGCCTCTACCCCCCGATATTCCTCGCCCTGGCCGGCGACGGGCCCAAACGCGACCATATCTCCGCGCTCGCCCGACGACTCGGCGTCGCCGACCGCGTCATGCTCCTCGGCGACCGCGCCGACATCCCCCGACTGATCGCGGCATCAGCCGCCGGACTCCAGATCTCCCGGTATGAAGGCTACGGACTGACAGCCATTGAAATACTCGCCGGCCGACTGCCGCTGATCGCCAGCGACATCCCCGCACTGCGCTACGCCACACGCGGCGGCGCACGATTCATCGCCAACGATCCTCAAGCCATAGCCGATGCGATAATGACAATTATCGACCCCGCTTCGCCCGACGAGTTCAACGAGACACTTCTGCTGTCCGCCCGCGGACTCGATGCAGCACGCCGCCGCGACATACGCCACACCGCCGACCGATATCTCCAACTCTACCGACAACTGCTCGCCGACGACATTGTCTGACCTGTCTGACCTATCGGCCGCTTCATTTTCCAATTCATCGCTCTTTTCGTTGCCCGTGTCGCGGAATATAGTTAATTTTGCATCTATAGATCGACCGGCCGCATATTCTCCCGACGTAAACCACTTTTCCTTCCCCGGCGTTTGAAGAATATGGATCGGCCGTAATCCTCTCCCCCCGCCGGCCGACGACGGCTTCCGATTCCGCAATTTCTATCTAACTATTCGCAATGAACAACCCTAAATTCCACACGCCCTCTTTCTCTCCGGGCTCTCTGCTGACTTTCCTGCTCGCGACGATAATCACCCTCGCCCTCGGATCCTGCAAAAAAGAAAACACAATGGGCGAACTCCGCGGCCAATGGCAATTGATGACTATCGAACGCCCCGGAGCCGACACGGAAGTGCCGGAAGGACGACGTCTCTACATCTCTTTCGATCAGAATCTGATCCAGCTGACCTCGACCGACGACCTCGAAATGTTCGGCACAAAATTCACCGGCGAAGTCAGCGGCACAACCCCTGACCTCATCTTCAACTTCCCCTACGACACCACCCCGGCCGACATGCAGCTCATCGCGCCCTGGGGCATCGACGAAAACCCGGTCAATGTCACAGTCGAGACCCTCGACCATTCTACGCTCCGGATGAAAGTCGGCCAAAATGTGCTCACTCTCCGCAGATTCTGATCCGGCAGCCTTCGCTCCCGAGTCCGGCAGCAGTCGGCTCCGAAGCCGCGCCCGCCGCTCCTTCCTCCCCCTACCTACATATAACCCGTTACTCCACCCACTAATGAAACTATCACTCAGGGAAATCGCCCGACTGCTCGGATTTCCCGCTGACTCCATACCCCTCGCTCCCGAAATCTCCACTCTCCTGACCGACTCGCGATCCCTTCTGGATCCTGAGTCGACACTTTTTTTCGCAATCCCGACGCTGACCAACACTGGCGCCCGATATATCCCCGATCTCTACGAGCGCGGCGTGCGCGCTTTTGTCGTCGCCCGCTCAATGCCTAAGGCCGATCTTGAAAAACTGACGGCCGACTGCCCCGACGCGACGCTGCTCGCCGTCGACGACCCCGTCAAGGCGCTCCAGACGGTGGCAACGCGACGCGACGCCCGCGGCGGACAGGTTGTGGCAATCACCGGCTCGGTCGGAAAGACCACTCTCAAAGAATGGCTCTTCCAGCTCCTTGAGCCGCTTCGCGAAATCGCCCGCTCGCCGCGCAGCTACAATTCGCAGATCGGAGTGCCCCTCTCGATGTGGGAGATCTCCGACTCCACCGATCTGACGCTGATCGAAGCCGGAGTGTCGGAATGCGGCGAAATGAAGGCTCTCGCCGACTGCATCGCCCCCGACATGGTGATCATCACCGACATCACCCGTCAGCATGATTCCGGATTCCCCGACCATGCGGCCAAGATCGCCGAGAAAGTCAGTCTGGCAGCCGCCCCGACCGTCGGCAAGATTTTCTATTGCGCCGATGATCCGCAGCTCTCCGAGGCGGTGGAAAACGTCGCTGCCGGACGCAAGACCGTCACATGGACACTCGGTTCGGCCGATGCCTTCCTGCGCATTCTGAGCGTCGACACCATTCCCGGCGCCGACTCGCGCCGCCCCTCGACTTCGATCCGCTTCAGCTTCGGCGACTCCGCCGAAGAACACACTCTGGCACTCCCGCTGACCGAAGAGCCCGACCTCCGAAACGCCTTCCACGCCCTGTCCTTCATGCTCGAAGAGGGATATTCGCTCGATGTCATCGCGCGACGCTTCGCGTGTCTGCATCCGATCGCCACACGCCTCAGCGTCTCCGACGGCGGACAGGGATGCCAGGTGGTCTACGACTCCTACACTTCCGATTTCTCATCGCTTGTGCCGGCCGTCGATTTCATCATGCGCCGCAAGGTGCCGGGCCAGCGTGCGATTGTCGTCATGAGCGATCTGCGCCATGAGTCGCGCGCCGAAATCGAAGACTACAGCCGCATCGCCGAGCTCATGCGCCGCCGCGGAGTCGACCTCTTTGTCGGCGTCGGCCCACGGCTCCTCAACCACGCCCATCTCTTCCGCCCGCAAGACCTCTTCTTCCCCGACACCCAGTCGCTCGCGGCCGAACTGCGCACGAATCTGACCTCCGACGCCGTCGTGCTGCTCAAAGGGGCGCCGGAGTTTGATTTCATGACGATCAAGGAGGTGCTTGAGGAGCGCACGCATGAGACTGTGCTCGAAGTGAATCTCGACGCGATGATCCGCAACTATAATTACTTCAAATCGCATCTCCCGACCTCCACCGGCATGATCGCCATGGTCAAGGCCTTCGGATATGGCGCCGGAAGCTATGAGATCGCCAAGACCCTGCAGGATGCCGGCGCGGCCTATCTGGCCGTGGCCGTGCTCGACGAAGGGATCGCCCTGCGCAAGCGCGGAATCACGATGCCGATCATGGTGATGAATCCGAGAGTGGCCGACTATGCAGAGATGTTCTCCAATCGCCTGCAGCCGGAGATCTACACCCTCGAGATGCTGCGCGAGGTCATCAGCCAGGCCGCACGCAACGGCGTCAGAGACTACCCGATCCATATCAAACTCGACACCGGCATGCACCGCATGGGCTTTCTCGAATCGGAATTGCAGGAGGTGGTCGATATCATTCGCGCCCAGGGGAATGTGCGCATCTCGACGGCCTTCTCCCATCTGGCCACAGCCGATTGCCCCGACCTCGACGACTACACACAGCGCCAGCTCGACACGTTTGAACGCGCCTCTTCATTTCTTCTCGAAAATATAGGATATCATTTCCGCCGCCACATTCTGAATTCGGCCGGAATACTCCGCTATCCGGAATATCACTACGATTTCGCCCGCCTCGGAATCGGGCTATATGGCATCAACACGCTCCCGCCGGAGATGGAGAAGCCGCTGTCGGTCGTGTCGTCGCTGAAGACGGGGATCATCAATCTCCGCGAGTGGCCGGCCGGCACGTCGGTCGGATATGCATGCAAGGGTATTCTCGACCACGACGCGACGATCGCCACCATCCCGATCGGATATGCCGACGGAATGAGCCGCCGCTTCGGCAACGGCAACATAAAGGTGCTTGTCAACGGCCGGGAAGCGCCGACGATCGGGAATATCTGCATGGACGCCTGCATGATCGACGTCACCGGCATCGACTGCGCGATAGGCGACCGTGTGGAAATTTTCGGCGAGAATATGTCGGTCGATCGTCTGGCGGAGTGTCTCACGACAATCCCCTACGAGATTCTGACATCCGTCTCGCCGCGAGTGAAGCGCGTCTATTTCCGCGAGTAGTCGCCGACGACCTTTCCATCCTGCATCTCGACCACCCTATGGGCGATCGAGGCAAGCGTCGGATCGTGGGTGACAATGAGGAATGTGTGGCCCCGGCGCGCACAGAGATCGGCGATGATCGCCTGGATTTCGTCGCGGTTGCGGCTGTCGAGCGAGCCTGTCGGCTCGTCGGCCAGCACAATCTCCGGATTGTTGACCAGCGCTCGGGCTATCGCCACACGCTGCTTCTCGCCTCCCGAAAGCTCCGACGGCTTATGGCCGACACGCTCCGCCAGACCGAGCATTTCAAGCAGCGAATCGGCATCTCGCAACGCTTCTTTGCGGCTGCGTCCGGCAATCAAGGCCGGCATCGCGACATTCTCGCGCGCCGTGAATTCGGGAAGCAATTCGTGGAATTGGAATATGAAGCCGATGTTGGCATTTCGGAATTTCGCAAGTTTGGTGTCGTTGAGCCGCATGATGTCGACCGAATCGTAAACCACCGACCCGGAATCGGCTCTGTCGAGCGAGCCGGCGATCTGCAGAAGTGTGGTCTTGCCCGCGCCCGAGGGGCCGACAATTGCCACGATCTCGCCGCGGCGCACGCTCAGCGACACGTCGCGAAGCACTTCCAGATTTCCGAAACGTTTGCAGATATTATTGAGAACCAGTATATCTTCCATAAGCGTTAAATAAAAAAGCTGCCGCCGACCGAAGGCGCGATTACTCGCCGGGGGGGCGCCGATTCACAAAATTAGTCAAAAAAATCCGAAAAGCATATGAATAAACCACTGATTCTGATAAGCAACGATGATGGATACCGCGCCAATGGCGTCCATCAGCTCGCTAAGCTGCTGTCGCAATTCGCCGAAGTTGTGGCTGTCTGTCCCGAAGGGCCGCAGTCGGGCAAATCCATGGCAATCACAGTGGCCGAGCCGTTGAGAGTCACTCGGCTGACGGCCTATGCGGCCGAGGAGCCGGGAGTCGAATGGTATGCCGTCAACGGCACTCCGGCCGATTGCGTCAAGATGGCGATGCACAAGATTCTGAAAGGGCGTCGCCCGACTCTCGTCTGCACAGGCATCAACCATGGCTCCAACGCGGCGATCAACGTAGTCTATTCCGGCACAATGGGAGCCGCTTTCGAGGGCTGTGCGTTCGGCATTCCCTCGGCCGGCTTCTCGCTTTGCGACCATAGTCATCAGGCCGATTTCACGCCGATGCTCCCCTATGTGCGTCGCGTCGTGGAGTGGATGCTCGTCAATCCGCTTCCCGAAGGGGTCTGCCTCAATGTGAATGCCCCGGCTGTAGCCGATCTCAAGGGGATGAAGGTGACACGCCCCTGCCGCGGCCATTGGGACGATGAATATCGCGAATACAAGGATCCTCAGGGCCACACATTCTATCTCCTCAGCGGCGAATACATCAACGACGAGCCCGAAAACCCCGACACTGACGAAGCCCTCCTCTCGCGCGGCTACATCACAATCGTCCCCGTCGCCCTCGACTCCACCGCCCCCTGCCCCGGCATCGAATTCCTCAACAGCTGATTCCCCGCCTCCACTCAATAAAATCGATCGCACAAAAAAATCCGGAGATATCGCGCGAAGCGGTATCTCCGGATTGCTTATCTGAACCGGTCGGGCCGAGTCGGGGCGGGCCGGGGATTATTTGTTGAAGAGTTTGAGGGTCGTGGAGCCTTTCGAGGTGGTCACGCGGAGGATGACGACGCCCGGGGCGGGAAGCGTGAGAACGGCTTCGCCGTTGATGCCGGCGGCCGATACGCAGCGGCCGTCGATAGAGGCGGCTACAACCTCAAATTCCATCGATGAACATGCCACAGTGGCAACACCGTCGACTACGCTGACACTCACTTCAGGCGCGTCGGCAACTTCTGCCACACCCGACGACTCGGGCGCACCCAGATCGTCGAACGCGAAATAAAGCGGGGTGGTCGGGCCCCATTCGTTGACTTTCGTAGTCTCCATCGCAGCCGTGATCTTCACGACCTCGCCAAGACCCGAAAGGTCGAGCCAGCGCCAGTCGGCTACATAATAGCGCTCGGCGGCATCGGCCGAACGGAAATCGGCCAGATAATAGTCGGCGGTCTTGGTCGATTCGTCGGCTGCATAGCCTGTCAGCGTCAGCTTGAGATAATCACCCTCGCCGAAAGCCGTCGACATGCCGTCGCCATTCAGGATCGCATCCACCACCCAGGCGGTGTTGGTCAACCAGACACCCTCCACCGTCGCGCTCTCTGCGAGCGTGATGACAGGCGCCGTATAAAAGAAATCGCAATATGCCACTCCATAGGCCGGCGAGTTATGACCGCCGCCTACGGCGTTGATTGTCTGCGCTTCGGCTGAATAGCCGCCGGGATAGACATTCGAAGTGAAATCGGCATAGCCGAAATTCGCCCACGAACCCCACTCGGCGTTATAGAGATTCGAGAATGTGAACGAGCCGCTCGTGAAAGTGTTCTCGGCCTTTGCGGGATCGCCCACCCAGCAGCTTTCGGCCGCGAGGTCGAGATCTTCGAATGTGGCGACTGTAGGCTGAGCCGCCTGCGCCGACACAGCGGCGGCAAGTAGAATTGTAGAGTAAATACGGATCATATAATTAGTTTATAGTTGAATAGTTCGATTAGCGGGATCGGGCGCCGAGCCCGGCGGCTACGGCATCCTGCCTGCAAAATTAACAAATTTTCGCGTCACGGCAAACATCCTGCGCCAAACTGCGCGCACCAAACAGACCCACAGGGTAAGACCACAACCGACCGACATCCCCTCGACACACAAAAAAAGACCGGAAAGGACCGCGAAAAATTTGGATAAATCGCGAGGGGTAGTTAATTTTGTACGAAGGTGGCAAAAAAGGCCCGTATCTGCCGATTGCATTGGAATCGGCGCGGCTTTGACACGGTTCGTAGACTGACTCCGCTTTTCGCCATCCGCATATGATAATTCTTACCGACTGATGAAGATATTCAAATCCAGCGAGCTCCCCGCGATCGACAATGCCACGTGTGAGAGCCAGAATATAGACTCACTTGAACTGATGGAGCGTGCGGCGAATGCCGCCTGCTATGAGATAATGTCGCGATTCCTGCCGAGTCAACGCATCGTGGTCGTGGCCGGCCCGGGCAACAACGGCGGCGACGCACTCGCCGTGGCCCGACTGCTGATGGAACGCGGATATAAACATATCGAGACTTTCCTCTTCAATATCAAGGGCCATCTGGCCCACGATTGCGCCGAGGAGCGAAAGAAGCTGATCACGATCGACGGAATCGATTTCACGGAAGTGACCCGCGAGTTCACCCCCCCTTATCTGGGCGAGAACGACGTCGTGATCGACGGCCTCTTCGGATCCGGACTGAAGGAGTCGCTCAAGGGGGGATTCATGATCCTGGCCCGATATATCAATGAAAGCGGCGCCTATGTCATATCGCTCGATATTCCGTCCGGACTCAGCGGCGAGCGCAACGACAATGTGTTGCGCCGCGATATGGTGCACGCCAATCTGACGCTGACCTTCCAGCTCCCGCGCCTGAGCTTTTTCTTCGAGGAAAACGCCGACATCATCGGCGAATGGAAGCTTCTCGACATCGACCTCGACCAGGAGAAGATGAAGGAAATCCCCTCGGATTTCATGCTCGTCGAGGCCCGCAGCGTGCGCCCTCTTCTCAAGCCCCGCCAACCCTTCACAGGCAAACGCGATTACGGATCGGTGATGATTTTCGCCGGATCGGTCGGGATGATGGGGGCCGCCGTCATGTGCGCGCGGAGCTGCATGCGCTCCGGAGCCGGACTGGCCACTGTCCACACCGCGCGCATCGGCATGCCGATCCTGCAGACGAGTGTGCCGGAAGTCATGTTCGAGCCCGACCGCAACGAACACATCATCACCGACATGACCATCCACCACGCCCATCAGGCGATCGCCGTCGGCCCCGGCATCGGCACCCGCGAAGCTACGATCGACGCGCTCGAATCGCTGCTCAAAAACTGTGAGCATCCGCTTGTGCTCGACGCCGACGCCCTCAATTGCATCGCCCAGCGCCCGGCCCTGCTGACGATGATGCCCCGCAACACGGTGATCACCCCCCATATCGGCGAGTTCGACCGGCTCTTCGGCGAACATAAGTCGAGCGAGTCGCGACTCGCCAAAGCCATCGAGATGGCTAAGTATTACAATATCATCATCGTCTTGAAAGGACATTTCACCGTCACCGTCCGCCCGACAGGAAAGGTCTATTTCAACTCCACCGGCAATCCCGGAATGGCCACAGCCGGAGCCGGCGACGTGCTGACCGGTGTCATCGCCGCTTTCATGGCCCAGGGATTCCGCCCCGAACACGCAGCCACAGTCGGAGTCTATATCCACGGCCTCGCCGGCGACATCGCCGCTCAGGAACTCGGCGAGGTCGGAATGACTGCCATGGATATCGCCGACAATATCGGTAAAGCCGTCAGACTCATAATCAATCGCGGCGAACTCCCCAATCCGATATGATTCCGGCGCCAACCCGCTTTTCGACATCTTTTTCTCACATCAATCCCCCCCGACGCCCGTAGCGGCCGAATGCCTATGATGAGGTTAACCTACACTCTACGCCGCGCAGCCGCGATCCTCGCTTTAGCTCTCGCGATGATCCCCGCTGCCAACGCCCAGCAGACAAAAGTGCTGACTGCCGACAAACACAATGAATACGGCCTCGTATACTCCCTCCCCGTCACCGCCCTGCGTGTGACCGTCACCGCCGAATGCGAGACTCTCATTGCCGGCCCCTATGCCAATTACGCCAAGAAATATCTCGCCGCTTCCGATCCGATCATGGAGTCGGGAGAGAAGTGGCGCATCACGGATGTCAAGGTCGAGCCCTTCGGAGCGGTCGACCGCGAATCGAGCTATCTGATGCAGCTGAAGCCGGGCGCCCTGACCTATATGGGTGTGGCCGCCGACGGCATGCTGCTGAGCATCAACCGCGCACCGGCCGAACAGGCCGCCCCCGCCCCGGCTCCCGAGGCCGAAGAGCCCGAACGCTATTCGGGCAAGGAGTATCTCCAATATGTCGATGAGGATTTCATCGCTTCGCAGTCGAAGGCCAAGCAGGCCCAGATGCTCGCGGAGAATCTGATGGAGGTGCGCGATTCTTATCTCTCGCTGACTCGCGGCACAGCCGACACTATGCCCGTCGACGGCCGACAGCTTGAGCTCATGCTGGCCTCGCTGCGCGAACAGCAGCGCGCCATGACCGCCGCCTTCACCGGCTGCTCCTACAAAGAGACCGTCACCCGCACATTCACCTATATCCCCGAAGAGAACGGCACCGAGACTCTGCTCCGATTCTCCGATTTCAAGGGATTCTGCGCGCCGACCGACTATGCGGGAGCGCCCGTCGATATCAGCGTCAACATCACGGCCGAGGGGCATCTCCCGGTCGATGCCAACGGCAAGGAGAAGGAGATGCCGAAGGATGCCGTCAGATATGCTATCCCGGGAGCCGCACGCGTGACCCTCGCTTTCGCCGGACGTCAGCTATATGCCGACGAACTGGAGTTCGCGCAGTTCGGATGTGTGTTCGGACTCAACCCGTCGATCTTCACCGATAAGAAGCAACCTTCATACGCTGTGTTCAGCAACTCTACAGGCGCGCTTGAGGAATTAGGCGTCATGCCGCGCGATTGATCTCCAATAGCTTTCTTCCCGATATGGAATCACTGTTTGATATGGATCCGACCCCGGCCGGCACCTCCCCCTCGGCGCTGACACTGCTCGATTTCACGCGCCTCATCTCGGGGCAGATCAACGCCGCGCCTCATCTGTCGGGGCGCTGGGTTGTGGCTGAAATCAGCAATCTGAGCCAGCCCAATCCGCATTGTTTCTGCGAATTGATTCAGAAAGACGAGCGCGGAGTGTCGGTGGCCAGAATCAAAGGCGTGTCGTGGGCCAACAATTGGCGCGCGATATGCGGCAAGTTCATGGCCGCCACAGGGCGCACCCCGGCTCCCGGAATGAAGCTGATGCTGCGCCTTTCGGCCAATCATTCGCCGGCCTACGGACTGAGCGCGGTCATCTCCGACATCGATCCGGCCTACACGCTGGGCGACGCCGAGCGGCGACGACGCGAAATCCTGGCCGCACTGCAGCGCGAGGGATTGCTCACCCGGAATAAGGAGCTTCAGCTGGCGCCGGCGCCGCAGAGAGTGGCCATCATATCGTCGCAGCATGCCGCGGGATATGGCGATTTCGTCAATCAGATGAGAAATTCGGGCTTCGTGTTTTATTCGCTCCTTTATCCCGCCACTCTTCAGGGTCAGTCGACCCCGGCGAGCGTCATCGCCGCACTCGACCGCGTCGAAATGGCCCCGGATTTCTGGGATTGCGTGGTCATCATCCGTGGAGGCGGCTCGACCGACGATCTCAATTCGTTTGACGATCTCGAGCTGGCGCGACGCGTGGCGCAGTGCCCGATCCCGGTGGTGGTCGGCATCGGCCATGAGCGCGACCGCACGGTGCTGGATGAGATCGCCCACACGCGCTGCAAGACCCCGACGGCGGTAGCCGCCTTTCTTATCGAGAGGCTGCAGATCGCCGAGCAACGGGCCATGGATCTGACGCGCAGCGTCGTTGACTACGCCCGCAACGCCTTCATGGCCGAGCGACAGCGACTGGGGCAATTCAGCGCCACCCTGCCGCATCTCGCGCCGGCAAGGCTGGAGACTGAGAAAAACCGATTGAATGTGGCGCGGCAGTTGCTCGGCCGGCTGACGATGCAAGTTACATCCGACGCGTCGCGCCGACTGACGATGATTGCTTCGGCGATGCAGACTGCCGTCGGCTCCACACTCGCCGGACGGCGCGAACGCCTCGCCGCGATTCCGACACGCATCGAAGGAGCGATCGCCTCACGCATCCGGCTCGAAGAGCAACGTCTCAACGCCCGCGAAGAACTTATAGCGGCCATCAGCCCGACAGCCACCCTGCGACGCGGATACTCCATCACACGCGTCGACGGCAAAGCCGTCCGCTCCGTCGCCGAACTCCCCCCCGGCTCACTGATCGAAACCACCTTCTCCGACGGCACCGTCAAGAGCCGCACCGAATAAATCCCAAAGCCCCCCAAAGCCCCCAAAGCCCTTAAAGACCCTAAAGTCCTTAAAGACCTTAAAGACCTTTAAGACCTTTAAGACCCTACCCCCTCCCATTCAAGATTAATCTCGATTAAACCCTAAAGCCTAAAACCTAAAACCTAAAACCTAAAACCTAAAACCTAAAAATATGGAAGATAATATCTCGAATCTGACTTACGCAGCGGCTGTGGCCGAACTTGAGCAGATTGTAGCAAAAATGCAAATGCCCGACTGCGACATCGACATGCTCGCCAAATACACCACCCGCGCCATCGCGTTGCTCGGCTATTGCAAAAAGAAACTCCACACGACCGAAGAGGAAGTGCGCCAATGCCTCGCCACTCTCAGCGAAGCCTGACGCGACCCAGCCCTATTATTTAATCATTTAGCCCCCTTCCCACACATTTTTTTGTGGAAAGGGGGCTAAATATATGCATCCCTACGGATAGACCTTTATTCGGCGGCGGGATCGTGCCAGTCGCCATGCTCTTTGATGAGCGCGATGAGCGCCGGAAGGGCTTCGGAAGTAGGCAGATTCTTGCGCATCAACTGCTTCCCTTTGTAAAGACTGACGCGGTCGCGTCCGGCGCCGACATAACCATAATCGGCATCGGCCATCTCGCCGGGGCCGTTGACAATACATCCCATCACGCCGATCTTCAGTCCGTGAAGATGCGACGTCGCGCGACGCACTTCGGCCAACGTGCCGGGGAGATCAAAGAGCGTGCGTCCGCAACTCGGACACGCTATATATTCCGTTTTGCTGAAGCGAAGTCGCGCGGCCTGCAATATGCCGAGCAGCAACGCGTCGCGCTCTTCGGCCGTCAGCGCCGGAGCTTCAAGATGCAGCCCGGAGCCATAACCATTAAGCATCAGCATGCCGAAATCGGCGGCGGCCATGAGTCGCACAAGCTCCGGATCTTCGCAGTCGTAGCGCAGGCTGATGACGACCGGACAGCAACCCTCCGAGGCCACATAGCGCTCGATCCAGGATGCGATCTCGCCCGTAGGGTTGGCATGGTTTGACGATATGACGATGACTCGCCCCGCTTTCGGCGCGTCGGCGGGATCGGTCGACGCGTCGATCTGCAACGCGTCATCCGGCAATTCGATATCATAGCCTACGGCCAGCGGCCATGCCGTGCGACCGAATCCGGCGACCGCGTCGGCCACGTCGCGTGTCGGAGTCGGCGACGTCGCTGCAGGCTCGGCGATCCGGGGATGGCCCTCGCGGGCCACGATATAATCACGCAGCGCCTTTGCTACAGGAATCTCATTCTCCGGAGCTTCTGAAAGGGAGACGCGGATCGTGTCGCCGAGTCCCTCGGCAAGGAGTGTGGCGATTCCGACGGCGCTCTTGACGCGTCCATCCTCGCCGTCGCCCGCCTCGGTCACTCCGAGATGAAGCGGGAATCTCATCCCTTCGCGATCCATTTCGGCCACCAGCAGGCGCACCGTCGCTACCATCACGACGACATTCGACGCCTTGACCGAGATGACTATATCGTTGAAATCAGCCTCGCGGGCTATGCGCAGATATTCCATCACCGACTCCACCATTCCGGCCGGCGAATCGCCATAGCGGCTCATGATGCGGTCGGAGAGCGAGCCATGGTTGACTCCGAGTCTGACGGCTGTGGAATGGGCTTTGCATATCTCAAGAAACGGAATGAATTTTTCGCGAATGCGGTCGATTTCGGCCGCATATTCCTCGTCGGTGAATTCGAGGCGACGGAATGTGCGGGCGGCGTCGACGAAATTGCCGGGGTTGATTCTGACCTTTTCGCAGGTCAGCGCCGCGGCGAATGCCGCATTGGGATTGAAATGCACGTCGGCCACAAGCGGCACGCCGCACCCCTTCTCTCTGACGGCGGCCGAGATGGCGGCCATGTTTTCGGCCTCGGCCACCCCTTGGGTGGTCAGTCGCACGATATCCGCCCCTTCGGCGGCGATGCGCAGAATCTGCGCCGCCGAGCCGGGGGTGTCGAGGGTCGACGTGTTGGTCATCGATTGAAGACGGATCGGGGAATCTCCACCGATTGTCGTGGCGCCGACGCGCACTTTGACGCTCGGTCGGCGGAGGTAGTTATATCGGTTCACTTTGATAGGTTTTAGTCAGTTAATCCGGATTTTACGCGCCGAGCAGCATTTCAAGAAGGAGGACGCCGAGGAATCCTGTGATCTCGCCGGCCACAGTCTGCAGCGGCGTGTGGCGCCAGAGCCATACTCGCGCCGCGCCGAGCAGTCCGGCGGCCGCGGCTGTGGCAGTCACTATGGGCCACATGTCGCACGACGGCAGTCCGCAGCGGTTGAGCACGAGCAGCATGGCGAGAAACCCACCGATTCCGGCCCCGTGGGCCGAGATCTTCCAGAAGAAGTTGACGATGAGATTGACGGCTGTAGCGGCGGCGGCGCCTATATAGAAGAATCCGACCCAGAGCGGCAAGCCGGTGCGTGTCAGATAGAATCCGCAGGCGAGCAGGCATGCCAGGGTGATGATATAGGGATAGAGGCGGTCGGAGCGACGCGTCAGCGCCACGTCATGCACATCGCCGAAGCGCGTCAGCACAAACACGGCTACGCATGGAATGACGCAGGTCATCGCGAATACGATCCCGATGATGGTCCATTTCGTGGTGGCGGGCGCATATGAGAACATCGAGAGGATAAAGACGGCCACGATGGCATATGTCGGCATGAGCACCGGCGAGAGTATCCACGACAGCAGATGGCTCAGCGCGGTCGGGAATCCGGCCGGAGCCTCGGGAGGAGTGTCATCGGCCTCGGTTGAGTCGTCGGCCGGCATATCCGGGGCATTCCGCTCCGGATCGGAGGGGGCATAGCGGGATTCGGACGGGCGTTTTCTCGAATTCCCCCAGGGGTAATAATCAGACGTATCGATATTCATCAGTTGCTGTTATTTATGTAGTTGTGCGCCCCGGCAGGATTCATTCATCGGCCGGGTCGGCCGGCTCGCCGCCGCGACGTTCGGCATTCCCTTTGATTCCGCCGACCATCTTGAGGAAGCGGGTCGGCACGGGAGTCGTGAAGTGCATGTCGCGGCGTGTGATCGGATGGGCGAAGCGGAGTGTCTGCGCGTGGAGCGCGAGTCGATTGATCGGGCTTGCCTTGGCGCCATATTTACGGTCGCCGACGATCGGATGGCCGATCTGCTTGGCGTGGACGCGGATCTGGTTTTTCCGACCCGTGTCGAGCGAAAATTCGGCGAGCGTATAGCCATATCCCCGCGCAAGCACGCGATAGCGCGTCGTGGCGGGTTTGAGGCCCTCGCCCGGCTCGGAGGATGAATACACTTCGAAGCGCGAAGTCTCGCCGAGATAACTCTTTATGACCCCTTCGTCGTCTTTGACCACACCTTCAAGCACAGCTACATAACGACGTTCGAGCACCATATTGTTCCAGTTGTGCTGCATGGCTTCCTGGGCCTCTGGGGTCTTGGCAAACATCATCAGGCCGGATGTGGCGCGGTCGAGCCGATGCACGACAAATATCTTCTGTCGCGGATCGACATCCTTGACATAGTCTTTGAGAATATTGTAGGCCGTCGGCTCTTTCTTCTGATTGCCTGTGCCGACCGACAACAGCCCATACCCTTTGTTGACAACGATTATGTCGTCGTCTTCATACACGAGTTGCATCCTCGGATGAGAGAACACCACAAAAGGGCGCGTCACATTCAGCTCCACCCATTGGCCGGGCATGACAGGAGCGTCAAACTGGCGGGTGACAACGCCGTTGATCATCAGATGGCCGAATCGGAGCCATTTTTTGATATCATTGCGGGGAGCGGAGGGGAATTGGGTCTCCACAAACGTCATCAGCGGAGCGGGAGTGTCGGACGTGTTCTGACGGGCGAGTACGCGGTCGGGGCCTTGATCAAGGCGACGGCGGGTATGATTGTTATGGGCCATTGGTTGTGCCGTTATTTATGATTACATGGCTCTGCCCTGCCGGCAGAGAAATTTTATTACAAAATTAACAAACTCCGCGCAATCTTGGCTCAAAAATTATCATTTTTTGCATTCTTCGCATTCTTCGCAATGCGTCGGCGTATAAAAAATCCTCGTTTACGCCGGGGCGTGGCAATATCGCATTGAATTGAGCGTGGGGTCGGAGAGGCCGTTGATCGCCGGGCATGCGCGGCTGCGGAGCAAGTGATGGCCGAATCGGCATTGCAGGCATTTCCCTTTGTCGCAATATTCGTCGCGAAGATGGAGCAGGGCCTGGGAGCGGAGCGCGTCGGGGGCGGGGAGTCCGCAGTCGGCCCAGGAGCGGATCTTGGCGTTGCGCTCGGGAGCCATGGAGCGCAGCAGATCGAATGCGAGTTCGCCTGCGTCGAAATTGCCCGACATTGACGCATAGGCCATATAGAATGGAGCCGCCACATTGATGATCAGCAGATTGCGACTCGACGCCGAAAGCGAGCCGAGATGTCGGGAGGGATCGGCGGGAGTGCCGAATTCGGAGTGTTCGAGCCAGTAACCCCCTACGTCCCAGTCCATCAGCCGGATGAGGCGGTCGTAGTCGCCTCGGGCTTCGAGCATGCCGGAAGAGAATCGGGCGCCGGCGTGGATGGCGGCGGCCAGGAGCGCGATGCGTCGATGGGGGAAATTGCCGGGGCGTGTGCGGGCGTATTTCCAAAGGGAGGGATTCATCGGGCGCAGAGAGTATTTTCGCGCCAGGAAGCCATATTCGGCGCAGAGCTGCTGATAGTAGTCGTCGAATATGTGGGAGCTGCCGTCGAGCATACCGGCCTGCCCGAAGAGAATGGCTTCGAGCTGGAGCAGATTGTCGGAGTGATGATAGAGGATGCGGAGGGGTGTGTTTTTGGCGAGTATCTCGAAGGGGACTCCGTTGAGTCCGAATCCTAAAGCGCGAGCGAAGAGGGTGAAGACGGATTGCTCCCAGTCGCCGCCGTTGAGGGAGTTGTATTCGAGGAGTCGGGAGGCTTTGAAATGGATGCGCTCGGCGGCGAGGCTTTCGAGCCAGTCTTCGCGCACAATGGCGGGGAGCGTGGAGATCATCCCGGCGCATTTGACTTCGCGGATGTCGGCCGCGAGCCCGGCATAGATCTTATAGAATTCCTCGGGCAATGTGACTGCCACCTGCGGGATGCGCGTACCGTCGCGTCGACTGACCGTCGCGTCGTCGACCGCCACCACATGCAGGATGACATTGTCGTAGGCCGGATCGGAGTCGTGGCCATGATGGCGCCAGTCGGAGGCCTTGACATGTATTTCCACATTACCGATCCATTCACGGCCGTCGATGCGGATGCGCGCGTCGGCGAAGTCGGGACCCGCGTCGTTGTTGTGGCGCCCCGGGAAGAGCACTTCCACCTCGGCGCCGTCGCCGGTAGTGAATCGGCGTCCGAGCATCCGGTGATGCCATATGTAGTGGTAGATCATTTCCATAGCGAGAAAGCCCAAAGATAATGATTTTGATCGGTATGATTGCAAAAAAATCAAAAAGTTTTGAGTTGCATCTAAAAAAAACTGAAAATTTGGTCGAGAGAATCCTAAAATTCGATGAAATGTTTGGATATTTGCGAAATATGCACTAATTTAGCAGTGTGTTTTTCATAGTATTAAATTAAGATTAAGGTTTTGGTCTATCCCTTTGTGAAAAGAGATAGACTTTTTTTATGCATAAATACGATTATCAATTTGCAATCAAATTTCCCGCCCTGACGCCACACCCCGACTGAATTGATTGAAAATTGCCATCGCCATGGCAATCCTCTGATCAATATCCCTCAACTGCGATTGCATATTGAAATCCATAAAAATGCCAAAAAAGGGTTAAATCGCTATCAAACAATGAATTTTAAGGCAAAAAAATTTGGAACTGTAAAAAAAACTTATTACCTTTGCATGTGTTTTTCATGGTATTAGATTTAAGGTTAGAGGATTAGTTGTCGGGATGACAATTAATCTTTTTTTATTACCCGACCTTCGCAAGCTTATTTTATTGAACTGCGACATCCCTACACGCGCCCCAACCTCCCCGCAAAAATTCCCTAAATCCCCATAATTCCTGATTTATCAGGATAAATCATGATAAATCGTATAAATCTTGCTAACGCCTAACGCCCTTAAACCTAACCCCTTAAACCTAATACCTAAAACCTAATACCTAAAACCTAAAACCTAATACCTACCCCTAAAACAACTCCGACAACACTTCGACCGACTTAAGCTGGCTCGGCATCGGAAGATGGAGCGAATAGTAATGCAGCAGGACATTGAGAAGGCGTCGCCGCTGACCGACATTAAAGCGGAAGAGATGCATATTGCGATAATTGATGCGCATCAGCGTGGCGATGGCCGCCGATTCATCCGCCGGAAGTATATCGCTGTGGCCGGGCGGCAGCGGCGTGAATTCGGCTGTGCGCATGTCGAATAGGTCGCCCCGCTGCCAGGGTATCGTGTCGGGGGCGATACCGACGATCGGCAGCATCCGGATCAGAAAAGCAAGATGATAGTTGGCCAAACCTCGACGGGCGCAGTCGAGAGCGGCGAGCGAACGGGTCACAAACGCCCACATCGCCGGATCGGGGCCGGATGTGCGCAACAGCTTATTCAGAAATTCGGAAATGAATATCACTATCGGAGCCTTCATCGGATCGAAATAGAGCTCTCGCCATGGAGCCACAACCTCCACGGCGCCGAGATATTGCAATTCGCGCGTTTCCCGGAAGTTGACGTCGCTCTCCACCATCGCCAGCGGCGACAGGCGCGCGCGGCGCATACGGCCGCTCTTCCCGCCGGCGGCCGAAGAAAGAAACGAGATCCGGCCGCGTTCGGCCGTGTAGAGAGTCACTATATTGTTGCGGTCGTTATGACGGATGACGCCAAGCACAACCCCATGAATCTTTTCTATCACTTTTTTATCTGCATTCGAAACGCTCGCGCGATAAACCATCGGGGCCGCGGGATCGTTTTATTAGAAAGTATGTAAAGATAACAAAATCTCATCCAATATAAAAATCTAATCTTAGTTTTATCATGTCTGACACTAAAAAAACCAAGAGTCTCAAAGGCACAAAGACCGCGGAATGTCTCGCAAAGGCTTATCTCGCGGAGTCAACGGCAGTAACACGTTACACTTTTTATGCCGACCAGTGCAAGAAGGATTTGTATTTCCAATATTCGAATATATTCACCGAAACCGCTGCCAACGAGCTTCGTCACGCCAAGATCTTCCTTCAGTATCTTGTCGATGGCGGTGCGGCCGAGGGCGTGATCGGCGTCGACAGCGGCAAGCTGAACGACACAGTGGTCAATATCGGCATCGCAGCCGAGGAGGAGCAGCGCGAGGGTGTCGAAGAGTACACCCGCTCGGCCAAAGTGGCCCGCTCGGAGGGATTCGATGACATCGCCGACAAGTTTGAGGCGATCGCTTCGATCGAGGCTCATCACGAAGCCCGCTTCCGCAAGATGCTCGAGCGCATCAACACGGGCACAGTCTGGAAACGCGACAAGCCCGTCAAGTGGCAGTGTCTCGTCTGCGGCTACATCTACGAGGGCACAACTCCCCCCGAGAAATGTCCCGCCTGCTCTCACCCCTATCAGCATTTCATGATCGCCGAGGATAATTGGTGATTAGGTTTTAGGTTTTAGGTTTTAGGTTTTAG